>CAJWEV010000001.1 GCA_913031575.1 uncultured Halieaceae bacterium
TCGGGGTCGCTGGTGGGCTTCATTAATAGGCCTGCGACAGCGCTCTGCGCCGTGAGGACCGTAACCGCTATCAAAACCAATTTTCTAACGAATGACATAGTGTGTTCCCTAATCAAAAACCTGCTCGTTGTGTTCACCTTTGCTCAGCCCTATGAACTGGACAAAGTAAATCATTGAGCACTATTTATTTTGCCTATTCTGCGATAAACCAAGACTGCTTTATCATGCCGTGCAGAAGATTTACTGCAAACAGGAAATGTCTAATGCGTTTGACGGACTGTCACAACTTCGCCGACTTTCGGCGCTTGGCAAGTAGGCGCCTACCTGGCCCTATTTTTCATTACATCGACGGTGCCGCCGACGACGAGGTGACTTATCGGCGTAACACTGAGGCGTACGAGCAGGTAGACCTCGTACCGAATGTGTTGAATGGCGTCGATAGTGTCGACATGTCAGTGGAGGTGATGGGTCAGAAGTTGGCTATGCCCCTTTACTGTGCACCGACCGCGCTTCAGCGATTGTTTCATCACGAGGGAGAACGAGCAGTCGCGAAGGCCGCCACAAAGTTTGGCACCATGTTTGGCGTCTCATCACTGGCCACGGTCACGGTTGAGGAGATTGCCAAGCTCGCGCCGGGCCCCAAAATGTTCCAGTTCTACTTTCATAAAGATCGAGGTTTGAACGATGCGTTACTCGAGCGAGCACACGCTGCAAACTTCAACGTCATGGCGCTAACGGTGGACACTATCACGGGCGGCAATCGGGAGCGCGATCTCAGAACTGGATTCACATCGCCGCCTCGGCTAAGTCTTCAATCGGCATGGAGTTTCGCGACACACCCCGCTTGGGCATGGAATTTCTTTACCAAAGAAAAGTTCGATATGCCGCATCTCTCGAGTCACGTAGAGCAGGGCACTAACGTGGCAGTTTCGGTGGGCGAGTATTTTTCCAGCATGTTAGATCCGACGATGTCCTGGAAGGATGCCGAGAAGCTCTGCTCACAATGGAACGGACAATTCGCCTTGAAGGGCATCATGTCCGTTGAAGATGCCAAGCGCGCTGTGGACATCGGTTGCACCGGGATCATGGTGTCGAATCACGGTGGACGACAGCTGGATGGTTCGCGTGCCCCCTTTGATCAGTTAGCCGAAATTTGTGACGCGGTGGGCGATCAAATTGACGTCGTTTGTGAGGGCGGTATTCAGCGAGGAACGCATGTCCTTAAGGCCTTATCAGTTGGCGCGAAGGCGGTTTCCGGCGGTCGCCTGTATCTTTATGCGCTGGCTGCAGCGGGACAGCTTGGAGTCGAGCGTGCGCTGGGGAACCTGAAGGCTGAGATAGAGCGTGACATGCGCTTGATGGGTGTAAGTCGTGTCAGCGATCTGAGTCGCGATAACTTACGCTATCGATGAGCCTTCCCGCTATAACTGCACTTGGAAGTAGCAGATGAGCGTTTTTGATTTCAATCAGCGCGCATGGGATCAACTGGGCGGTCAGCTCGATGCGGGGTTTTTGATTGCTGGTCTGTACGAGGATGACTGGGGTGGAAGTGAGCCCATCGATCAGTTCATCAAGTGTTTCGTTGCTGTCAGAGCGATTAAGCTGACCACTCAAGCACCTGACTAAGCACCTGAAAATCGATTGGTTGCTGCGACTAATGCACTGGTATTGGCCGGATCGAAGGCTGAGTGGCCCGCGTTCGCAACCATATGAAAGTTGGCCTCGGGCCAGGCTCGATGCAGTTCCCAGGCTGTTGTGGGCGGGCAAACAACGTCGTAACGGCCCTGAACGATCTCGGTAGGTATGTGACGAATGGCGTCTATGTTCTCGAGTAACTGATTGGGCGAATCGAAAAATCCACCATTCACGAAGTAATGACACTCGATTCGCGCCATTGCCAGTGCAGCTTCAGGCTCGTCTAATTTTTCCATGAAATCGGTGTTCTGATGTAGGAAGCTGGTGGACGCTTCCCAGACTGACCAGGCACGGGCTGCTGCGAGGCGCACGGTTTCGTCCTCGCTAATAAGGCGTCTGTAAAAGGCGCTGACGAGATCCGATCGCTCATCTTCCGGAATCGGTGCCAGATAGTTTTGCCAGGTGTCCGGATACAGCGAGCTGGCGCCTTCTTGATAGAACCAGCGTATTTCTTCCGGGCGGAGCAGGAATATGCCTCGGAGCACTAGCTCGGTGACGCGCTCGGGGTGTTTTTGCGCGTAGGCAATACTGAGCGTGCTGCCCCACGATCCGCCGAAAACCAACCATTGATCGATGCCAAGTTCCTCGCGCAGCTGTTCCATGTCCGCAATGAGATGCCAGGTTGTGTTGGCTTCTAATGAAGCATGGGGGGTTGAGTGACCGCAGCCGCGCTGGTCAAAGAGAACAATGCGATAGCGCTCAGGATTAAAGAACTGCCTTGCTGCGGGAGAGGATCCTCCGCCCGGACCGCCGTGTACAAAGACACAGGGCTTACCCTCAGGATTTCCGCTCTCTTCAAAGTAGATTGAATGACCATCACCCACCGATAGATATCCGGTTCGACAGGGCTCTAAGGGTGAATAAAGGCTTGGCATCGGTGAATTCTCCGTGACTGAAGCGTGCAGTGTACTGTTCTTGTGGGGTTTGATGCGATGAACCTGTGACGCATTTGAATGGATTTCTTTGATTTCCGGGGGTGGCTGGGAGTATCTTGATGCGCCTCGTTGGGCGGGCGAGAGGGCCTAGTTCAGGTCGCCCATAAAGCGTTCACAATACTCTCAAAAAAAAGGAAAGAACATGAAGCGTATCGATCTTTGGAAGCTGCTGCTGGTGCTTCCTCTGACATTCACACTCTCTAAACCTGTTTTTGCCCAGGATTCGCCAGCGGCGCCTGAGGCCAAAGAGACCGCACCTGCAGCCGAAGAGGTCCCGGATTCCTCACAGGATGGTGATTCGAAGGAAAAAGACGAAAAACCTAAAACCATCGCAGACCTGACAGAAGATACCGATCGGTTCGACGGTCTCTTCACGCTGTTCCGGGACCCGAAGACAGGTGCGACCAAAATGCTGATCGCAGGCGATCAGATCAACAAGGAATTTATCTATTTCAAGCACACCATGAATGGTGTGGTTGATGCCGGTGCGTTCACAGGGTCGTATGGTGACCAGTTTATCTTCACCATTGAGCGTCGGTTCGACAAAGTCGAGTTTGTACGCCAGAACACTGCTTACTATTTCGACCCTGACAACGCGATTTCCCGAGCGTCTGACAAGAATATTTCCCGAGCGGTACTCGCGGTCTTGCCCGTTGCGGCTGAAGACGAGGAGTCGGGCGATATTCTGATCGATGCAGACTCGCTATTTCTCTCTGAAACTTTCGCCAACGTGGTTCGCGGACGGGGCGGTGACGACGATGGTGATCGATTCCGTGTAGGTAAGATGGACTCTGATAAGAGTCAGATCCTTGCGCTGAAAAATTATTCGGAAAATTCGGCTGTGGAAGTCGAGTACGTTTTCAATAATCCCAAGCCGAAGAACGGTGGCAGCGATGCAGTGACTGATGCACGTAATGTGTCGATCAAGGTGCTGCATACCTTGATTGCGGTTCCCGAAAACGATTACCAGCCAAGATTTGCCGATGCACGACTCGGGTCGTTTAATGTGCAGGTGACTGACCTTACCTCGACTGATTCAGCGCCTTATCGCGATCTGCTGGAGCGTTGGCACCTGGTCAAGAAAGACCCATCAGCGCAGATTTCCGATCCCGTTGAACCCATCACCTGGTGGATCGAAAATACAACGCCCGTAGAGTGGCGTGAGCTGATCCGCGACGCGGCACTGGAGTGGAACAAAGCATTCGAACATGCTGGCTTCAGCAACGCCATGGAGGTCAAAGTCCAGCCTGACGATGCAGATTGGGATGCGGGTGACATTCGTTACAACGTGCTTCGCTGGACGTCATCGCCCCGACCGCCGTTTGGTGGTTACGGTCCAAGTTTTTCCAACCCTCGCACTGGCCAGCTGATCGGCGCAGACATCATGCTCGAGTACTCCTTCTTAAACCGCTCCAAATTGACGCGTGAGCTTATTCAGGGGGAGGCCGCAGAGCCCATGATGATTGATGGCCACGATGCGCGGCTGTGCTCGGTGGGTCGAACGATCGCCGAAGGTGGTTTGATGGCAGAGATTGCACTTCAGATGACGGGCGGCGACGCTCCGATTGAGGAGCAGCTCAAGCGCGATCGTCTTTACTACCTTATCCTTCACGAGCTGGGTCATACCCTTGGTATGAACCACAACATGAAGGCGACGCAGCTGCTGTCACCCGAGGAGCTCGAGGACCCGGCCGTGCTTGAGTCGGGTATCATTTCGGGCTCGGTGATGGACTATCCCGCCGTAAACTACGCGCCAAACCGTGAAGATCAAACACTGTTTTACACGATTGCCCCCGGCCCGTACGACGACTGGTACATCGAGTATGCCTATTCACCCGGTTTGGATGATGCGGATGCCGAGGCAGCAAGACTCGAGGCTATCGCTGCGCGCTCCTCAGAACCTGCACTGGCATTCGGTAACGATGCGGATGATATGCGTCGCCCTGGAACCGGCATAGATCCAAGGGTAAACATTTACGACAACAGCTCAGACTCCATTGCCTATGCATCGAATCAGATGCAGATCATGCATGACGCGCTAAATAAGACGGCTGATTGGACACCTGGTGAGGGTGACTCCTATGAAGATGTTGTCGACGGCGTTGCCTTGTTGGTTCGCTTCTGGGGTATCAACGCTGGCGTCATTTCGCGTTGGGTTGGCGGCGTCTATGTCGACCGAGCGGTCGTTGGTCAAGAAGGTGCGACGGAGCCCTTTATTCCAGTTGAGCGCGACCGGCAGAAAGAGGCCATGGCAACGCTGGCTGAGCAACTGTTCGGTCCTGATGCGTTTGACGTTGATGGCGGGCTATGGCGTCAAGCAGCGCCTGAGCGACGTGGGTTTGAGCACGGCGGGACAACCGAGGATCCTAAAGTTCACCGCGCTGTTTTATCGGCCCAACAGCGAGTCCTAGATCACTTACTCCATCCAACGGTGCTTAAGCGAATCACCGATACTGAACTTTACGGAAATGAGTATCCGCTGGTTGAAGTCTTGGAAGATCTGACGGATGCGGTATTCGAAGCAGATGCAGAAGATAGCGTTAACAGCTTCCGGCGCAATCTGCAGGCAGAGTACGTCGACCGGCTAGCCATGATGGCGAGCGAAAAGGGTGCGGCTAAGTATCACAGCACAGCGCAAGCACTTGCCGTTTTGACACTGTCAGAACTCCGCGATCAGTTAGCGAGTAAGCGCCGAGGAGATCGCGTCTCTCAAGCGCATGCCAAGTTGCTGGTCATGAATATCGATCGGGCTATGGACAACGACTAAGTCCGGGATTGCTGGTATGATTAAACGTAAAAGGGGCTAGCGATAGCCCCTTTTACTTATTATTTTCGTTGAATGCATTTATTTGATACCTCAGACTCGGTGTAGTGATTTTCGGTATCTCCGTGTCGTAACCCGTTGAAGCTGTTACGAACAACACTTAGCATCTCCCCGCCGAGTAAGTGCAGTTAAATTAGGAAATAATTTAGTGTCAAATCCCATTAATGACCTCATCAAAAAGAAAGGCTGGTGCGTTACCGATGGCGCTACGGGTTCCAATTTTTTTGGTCGCGGTTTAGAGGCTGGGTACCCACCCGAATTGTGGTGCGTTGAGCGTCCCGAGGAAGTGCTTTGGTTGCATGGCGAATTCCTCAAAGCAGGCGCGGACCTTATATTGACCAACAGCTTTGGTGCGAATGCACCGAGGCTCAAGTTACATAAAAGCCAGGATCGCGTTCGCGAGATTAACAAGGCGGCGGCAGAACTTGCGAGGGAGGCTGTGGACCAGTTCGCGGATTCTTCGGGTCATGAGGGGATTGTTGCTGGTTCGATGGGACCGACAGGCGAGCTCTTTGAGCCCATGGGCGACCTTACCTATGAACAGGCGGTCAGCTGCTTTAGTCATCAGGCTCATGCCTTAGCCGAGGGCGGAGTTGACGTTCTTTGGATCGAGACCATGTCTGCAAAGGAAGAGGTTGCGGCGGCCGCTGAAGCAGCAAAGACCACCGGTTTACCTGTTGCTGCAACACTCACATTTGATACTGCGCGGCGTTCCATGATGGGTGTGACTCCCACGGAGTATGCAGCGTTCGCCCGTGATATAGGCTTGGATCTGATGGGGTCGAATTGCGGTATTGGTCCTGCAGAGCTCATGGACTCAACAGTCGAGTTGATGAGAGCGGAGACTGGTCTGCCGATCATTGCGAAGGGGAACTGCGGAATTCCTCAGTACATCGACGGTGAAATTCACTTTCATGGCAGCCCTGAACTGATGGCTCAGTACGCATTGTATGCCCGTGACGCAGGTGCAACGGTTATTGGTGGGTGTTGTGGCGCAACCCCTGAGCACCTCGCCGCCATGGTCGATGCATTGAATTCGACATTACTGCGACCACTGGATTCTAAGTCCATGTCAGAAGCGCTGGGTCCTGCCTGGCCGGATCTACCTACTAGCGGCGCCCGGTCGGGTGGGCGTCGAGGTCGCAGGCGCGAGGCCTAATTGTACAAGTAAACTGACCGAGAGCTCGAGCGGCTCACAGCTAGGCGACCTGAGGGTTCAGCGACAAACTCCTGCGTTAATCGAGCGTGAACTCAAATCGGTTGGCTTCGCGATTTTTCCGAACATGTCCCGCTTCAAAGACTTGGCCACTCATGGCGATGTAGACGCCGGGCGCCGCGGTTTGAAGGGCGCCAACCGCCATTCCAATATTAAAGACGGCATCAGTCGTTCGAAAACGCGCGGGGGTCAGTGCACCGGTTAGCACCACCGTTTTATTTTCAATACCACGCAACGCCGCTGCGGTCTCAGGCATCGTATCGGTGCCATGGGTGACGATGAAGTGACTGTGCTCGCTCGCCTCAATGTGAGCACGGATAGTTGCTCGATCTTCATTTGTGATATACAAGCTATCTTTCTTCATGATGGCCGTGACCTCGTAGCTGAAATCAACCAGTGCATCGGTCAGCATCGCCTTGACCTGTGAGTCCCCAACTTCGAACTGACTGAGCGCGTCAAAGTAGATCTTATCGATGGTGCCGCCAGTCGTGATGAATTGAATATGCAAAGGTGAAGTCCTTTTTTTGACGTATGTGACGATGTTTAAGGGCTACTGTGAAGCCCTTTTTAGCGCTGTGACAACAGTGAGAGGGTTTCACACCAGAGCTTTTTTGCGATGTCTGAATCCACAGCCCACTGCCTAACGCCAGTGAAATCGTTACTATCATCCGGCACCACGTGGGAGATATTACAGTCTTCACAGTAGAGGCCACCCATGCCGTTCAATGACAGCGCAGTGGCAGCCCACAGTGACGTGGCACAGCCTTGCGAAGGCGACTTGAAAAGCTTTGCTGCCACGGCGGATGGGTTCCCATCGGAGTCTGTCCATCCAAACTCGGCCATTTCGGCGTTGCCCAAATAGCGTTGTAGCGGGGTGAAGATGCCCCCTGGATGGACCGCAAAGCTGCGTAAGCCGTTACCTTGTTCTCGGCGGTCGAGCTCGACGGCCATCAATGACTGGGCCGATTTTGCTTGACCGTAGGCCTGCCACTTATCGTAGGGGCGCTCGTCATAATTCATGTCTGAGAAGTCGACGGCGCCCATCCGATGAGCGATGGACGACAGGGTGATCAGACGTGCACCATTGGCTGCGCGCAAGGGATTTATGATCTGTTGCAACAGAGCAAAATGACCCACGTGATTGACGCCTAACTGCCACTCCAGGCCCTGCTGTGTGCGACCCAGTGGGCACGCCATTACACCTGCATTGAAGATGGCGAGATCGATGACGGGGTAAGCACTCGATAAATCCTCCCCATACCGGGCCACCGTTGGTAAGTCCGAGAGGTCCATGAAACCAATATGTTCAGCCGGGATGATCCCATCTAGCGTCTTTATTGCACGACCAACGTCGCGTGAGGGAACGAGAACGGTTGCGCCTGCGTTGGTCAAAGCGCGAACAGTTTCGATGCCGATACCAGAATAGCCACCCGTGACAACGGCAGTTTTACCCGAGAGGTCGATGTTCTCCATGACTTCAGTTGCCTCAGGCTTTCGGTCAATGCCGGTATCGATTGGAGTTTGTTGGGTGGAGATGCTCATGGACGGTATTTCCAGTATCGAGTGATCTGTTAGTGTGGCGTGGTCACAAGCAGATGGCTACTACGATATATAGGAATAAAAACAATGGCCTTAGAAACGATATTCAGCTTATGCAGTGGGCTCGCTATGGTGGGCTGGTTGGGGCTCCTATTTTTGCCTAAGTCGCCCGTCGCTCGAGAGCTATTGCCGAGCGTCATCATTCCGGTTCTTTTGGGCGTAACCTACGCCTATCTGATGTTTTCTTTCCGGGGAGTGGCGCCAGCAGAGGGCGGCTTTGGCACGCTAGCGGAGGTCAAGGCACTCTTCAGTGTTGATGCTCTCTTGCTTGCAGGATGGATTCACTATTTGGCGTTCGATCTCTTCATTGGCGCATGGATCGTTAGAGACAGTCAGACTCACGACTTGCGCCATTGGCTTGTGATTCCGTGCCTGTTCTTCACCCTTATGACGGGCCCGCTCGGACTGCTCATCTATTTGCTACTGAAACGACTCAGCGGTAAGCCGCTGAGCCCTAAAACAACCTAGGAAGTTTTACGGGGTTAAATTGTCCGCAATCGCGTCGAGGAATCCATGCATATCGACAATCCGCTCCGTCTCGGGTGACGTGGTTTTGCCTTTTAGATCTCCGGTAATGGTTCCCTGCGCAACCGTTTCGATCAGCGCTGCCTTGAGGCGCGCGGCATACTCATTGAGCGCGGGATTGTCCTCTCTCGTTGCGAGTTCCTCCAGGGCGCTCGCCACAGCGAATATCAGCGCTGACGAATTAAAGTTGGCCTCTTTACCCTCAGTCTCCAGATAACGCAGGTATAAATCGTGTGCTGTGCCGTGAGGTGCTTCAAATAGCTTGGTTCCATCTTTACTAATAATCACCGAGCTAGCCGTCGCAAGACTGCCGCCAAGCGCCGCAGAAATATCAGAGAAGATATCCCCGTCCAGATTCTGCGCCGGATACAGGCCCCACCGAGGCGGATCGCAAATCATTTTGCTCAGCTGTCGAGAGGGTCGCATGATCATGAACGACGGCGGTGGTGTATCCAGCGCTGCCAGCTCTTTCCTGATCTCGAGAATGATCGAACTGTAGACTTCGTCGTAGTTAACAAACTCGCGCTTTAAGCCGAAGTAGACTTCTTTCTTGTTGAGCGCCGCGTCTTGAAAGACTTGGCTCACCCAGTCCTTGATGGCTTCTCGGTCGTTCGACATAAAGAGTACGGGGTCGCCTTCCTCGACATGTCGCGCATGCTTCTCCACGCCGTCGACGATAACCTTGATGACACCTTGCTCGGGTGCAGGCGTGTTGTAGCTGCCGTATTGGTCTCCACCACCAGCGCTCATGCGGGAAATAGAGACGTGGGCCTTGCGCTCGGGCAAGCCATAACGCTTAAGCTGCTGAACGAGCTTGAAAAGCTTCATACCACTGACGTTGTCAGGTACGCCCCAGAGTGCACGTTCAGGCGGATTGGAGACGATGCGAGCCGCCTGTGCGTCGATCAGTTCGTAGTGATAGCTCAGTCCAGCCGCAGCGACCTTGTCTTTGTAATCTTGCTGGTAGATTTCTTCGATGGCCGCGCGCATAACGCCGTCATATCCCGAAACCACCGTATCTTTTAGTCCGAGATAGATGTCGCGATTTTCTGCGATGGCGCGTTGGAAAAAGCGATGTGCCCACGCTTTCACCTCGTCGAGGCAGTTAGTAGCTAACATCCAGGGGTCACCTTTATTTAGCGACCGTCGGTGCAACTCAATTGGATCGCCACTCGAGCCGACAAACATGACTTTGGCGACGCCCGTGGCATTTGAGAGCTCGCTATAACTGAAGTCCAAGCCCCCAGTCGCCATGGTATCAACTTCGATATCGCGATCGATCCAGTCGGGACGAACACTTTTCAGGTTGCGAAATTCGATGTCTTCGCGGGTGATATTGCCGCTGATGCCTTTTCGGATAGCGCCGTTTGGTGACTTGGTCGCTAGGGGGTGAAGCGAGCTCTCGGTAATATCGGGGTAATTTGTGAGCAAGTCATCGAGCTGAGCGCGGTTAACGGTCATGCCTGCGTTCTTGATGCCGACGCCGTGCTCTTTTAACGCAGCGATAGCTTCGTGGATGATCTGCCCGTTACTGGTGAAGCGTTTAGGCGCCGAGAGATCAATTTCGACAAGCTCGATATCGAGGGGCAAGGACACAAAACGCGCCAGAATCTCGGTAAAGGCGACTTGCGCCATTTCATCACCGTGAAGTACGACTAATGGCTTTTCTACCTTTATCTTTTCACTCAACGCGCGATCCCCCTAAGAACCATGGCTACAGCATCTGATGGCCGAAATTTTATGGCGCGCAGGGTACCGAATCACCCAATGAAACCCTAGGTTACTTTTGCACAACTGCTGGTTTTAAGCGCTGAAGCGTGCGTTTTTACCGACGAGGTGTCAGTGCGAAGGTGAGGCCCCGCTCAGCGAGGCTCTTCCAATAGGGCTCCAAAGAAGATGCCGTTGACGAGCAGCCGCTGTGACCCCCACCAGAAGGCACGAAACGTTGGGCTATCCAGGCTCAGTACAACGGCACCTGCCCCCAGTTCATTCACCACTAAGCCAGCTGAATTTGCCACCAGCGCTCGGTTTTCGTCTGACATGTACCCAGAGAGCAGCGGGCTATCCGTATAAACGACGGGTGACGAGTAGGCGTTGTCCGAGGGGTTCATGAAGCGGTTCGTGGTTCTGAAGACGGCGAGCTGCTCCGAGTCATAGCCGTAACCCAGCGGATGTGACACGTCGAGATTGCCCGCTAATATCGCACCGCGTACCAGTGTGAATGCGTACTCGTCCGACGCTGAAGCGAAAGAACGTCTCTCGGGTAGATTGCCCGCCTGCTCTTGAGCGCCAGCTCCTCTCTTGGCGGCTGCTTGGAGCTCGTTGGCTTGCGTTTGCTGGGCCGTTTTTCGCCAGGTGACGTCGGCAAGACCGTTATCAGCCGCCCAGGCTACGGTCGAGGCACCTTGGGCCCACAAAATGCCGCCCTGCTTGACGAAGCTTTCCATTTGCCTCGCGGCGCCTGATGAGCGCACAGGGCTCGTCATAATCACGTGGCTGTAATTTGACAGATTCACTCGCCCTAGTAGGTGACTATCGACCATGGTGATCGGCATATCGACGCGTGTATCGAGGAGGTGCCATACCTCACCGTTGCTGTACGCCGACGTATTGGGGCCGGTAATGAGCAAGACCTTCGGTAGAGCGAGCACGGAGAAGCCTCGACTACCGAGATCGATTCCCTCAGGGGTGTAGCTACTTGCTGCAGCAAAAATGCGCACGCCCAACGCTTTTGCTTCTCGCAAAAGCGCGACGGCATCGCCGGGGATGTCGCCCTTGATGGGTGGCGCAACGAACAGTGTGCCGTACCCGAAACGCTGGCTCCCAGCGTCGGTGGTGAGTGCAGTAAACGGCGCCTTAGCCACGCGCACGTTGGCGCCAGTCTCAAGCAAGTCATAGAGCAGAGCGGGGGCTTTTGAGTCCCGCCAGTCAATCAGATAGCCGATCGGTGACACCGCAAGTTCACGGGTATTGGAGCTTGAACCGGCGCTGGCACCTAGCGGAGCCGTTTTCACATTGCGAACCGCATCACGTGTATGTGAGAGATTAAAAGCCCAAGGCAGTGTCCAGGTCGACACGTCGTAGAAGACGTTCTCTTCAAATTCCAGCTGTTCGCGCCACAAGGTTTCAAGGTAGGTTGCCTGGGACTGGTCGAGCGGAATCGCAACTGCCTCACCGGCTCGGAATGACGTGCCGTTCACCGTAATGTCTTCCGCTAACCCTTCAACCTCGATCTGGTGTCCTCTTAGAATGCGGACAAATTCATTGAGTCGGGTTGGATCGCCCACGCTGCTTGCGAGGTAGTGTCCACGACGCTTTGGCTGGTTTTCGTAGAAACCTCGCTGGTAGGTGAGCAGTTCATCCTTCAATGCTGCAGTCGCTTTAATCGAAGAGAGGGATGCCCGGAACTGGTTGGAAATACTGAACGGGAACGTGAGCTCGCCGTTGAGCGTGTCTTGCACGGCACCTCGAGACGAGGGCTGCTCAAAGAGAATACCCACTGTGCCAAAGAGATCGGGGTAGGTTGATCCTTTACCCATGAAAAAGTCGTCATACCCCTCTTCGGTGAAGTAGCGAATACCCTCACCGTCAAACACCTCCGCATGGAACTCGCCAATTTTGGCGGTCAGTGTTTGATTGATTTCGGGCGTCAGTGGGTTGGTGCGCTCTGGTTTGCCGGGCATAAAAAAGAAATTGCTGTTGCTACCTTGCTCGTGAAAGTCGAGCTGGACGTTGGGTTTCCACTCATGGAATAGAGCCAATCGCCCACGGCTCTCTGGGTGCTGATGAGGTAGCCAGTCGCGGTTTAGGTCAAACCAGTAGTAGTTCGTCCGCCCATTGGGTACCGCCTCAGTGTGCTCACGGTCGTTTGCGTCGTGGCTAGGGTTCATGCCGCGGTGCCCATTCGTCCAGTAGGCAAATCGATCCAGTCCGTCAGGATTGAGCATGGGGTTAAAGATAATCACCACGTCCTCTAGCTGATCTAGAAGCGCCTCGTCCTGCGCAGCATTGAGGTAGTAGGCAACAAGCGGTGTTGAGTTAGCACCGCTGGGCTCATTTCCATGGATGCTGTACATCATATGTAGCACCGCGGGCTGGTCTGCGAGTACGACATTGGCCTTAGGATCGATCATTGAGACTCGTGCGGCTCTAATCTCATCGAGCCTGGCAATGTTCTCAGGCGTTGATATTGCGTAGCTGACCAGGGGGCGACCGCCATACGATCGTGCGTGCTCGCCAAGTGCTGTCATTCGTGCCGATGCATCCGCAAGCGCATCGAGATACGCCACGATTTCATAGTGATACCAGTGACGCTCTCCCACATCAACGCCCGTGACTTCCTTGGGAGTTGGCAGCGCGTCATCCAAGGCGGGTAGGTCAGCAAGAACATCATTGAGTGACAAGCTCACGGCGTGAGCATTAAGCGTCAAAAGAAAGGTCAGAGCAAAGAGTGCGTGTTTCATGATCGATACCTTAGGTTCAGCCTGTAGATATTAGGCCGGATTCGTACTGTAAGCGATAACCGACACCTTCTTTAATGCTGGGGGAGAGAGTAATCTCGATAAGAGTGCTAAAAATAACAATCCCATAGGAATCGCAATGAGCGATAACCATCGAGTCACTACCGGACGAAAAGTTGCCTATGGCTCGGGTTCTATAGCGTTTGGGGTTAATAGCAACGGCTTTGACTATTTTTTTCTGATCTTTTACAGCCAAGTGATGGGTGTCAGTGCCTACCTGGTGAGTCTGGCACTGATGATCTCGTTGATCGTCGATGCGCTCAGTGATCCCCTGATTGGCTATTTATCGGACAACACACGATCGCGCTGGGGTAGACGTCATCCTTTTATGTACGCTGCCGCCTTACCCGCCGCCATTGCGTATTACTTCATCTGGAATCCGCCCGCGAGTCTTGAGGGCGATGCGCTTTTTCCCTACATCGTCACTATCGCCATTCTGGTTAGAACATTGGTAACGGTGTACGAAATACCGAGCTCTTCCTTGGTGGCAGAGATGTCTGACAACTACGATGAGCGCACCAGCATGCTCAGTTACCGATTTTTCTTCGGGTGGACTGGCGGCACACTAATGGGCGCTTTTACTACCATCTTTCTTCTGGTTCCGACGGATACGATCAGCAACGGCATGTTTAATGTCGATGGCTACGGTAAATTTGGCGCTGTTGCCGCTTCGGTGATTTTCCTCGCCATCATAATCTCCTCGGTCGGTACGCATAAAATGATCCCCGATCTGAAGCCACCGCCGCCCCAGAGGAAGCTAAGCCTTGGGCTAATCTATCGCGAGGTGTTTGAGACTTTGGCAAGTCGGTCTTTTGCCGCCTTGTTTCTCGCGGCGCTTTTCGGGGCGGTTGCCTCGGGCGTTGCCACGACACTAAGCTTTTATCTATCCACTTTTTTCTGGGGTTTTTCGTCCGAGCAGATTGGACTCATTTCTCTGAGCGTTGTTATTTCTGCCGTACTTGCATTTTTGTTTGCGCCGATTATTTCGCGACGTCTGGGCAAAAAGCGCGGTGCGATTTTGGTCGGGCTCTTGGCATTTACCGTTGCGCCAACCCCCATACTGCTGCGGCTATTGGGGTTGATGCCGGCGAACTCCGATCCTATGCTTTTTCCACTGGTGCTCAGTATTACCGTCATCGATGTCGCATTGATCATTGTTTATCAAACACTGAGTTCGTCAATGATTGCTGACCTGGTCGAAGAGGCGGAGATCAAGACCAAACGTCGTAATGAGGGTGTTTTTTTCGCGTCGGTAGCCTTCATTCGAAAAGTAACGCAAGGCATTGGTGCGGCTGTGGCGGGTGTGCTCCTGACAATAAGTCAGTTTCCCGTGGGTGCGATGCCGGATCAGGTGCCCGAGTCCGTACTCAGCAGCTTTGGTTGGCTTTACGTGCCCGTCATCTTCAGCTTATGGATGATTATGATTGCGAGCCTGTCACTGTACTCGGTGGATCGCGAGAAGCATGAGCAGAATCTAGCCACATTAAGGGCTGAAGACTGACTCCCGCCTCGCCCAGCGTTAGCGGCGATTTTCGGATCTCGGTAGTAAGCCCGTTTGACTGGAAACTGAGAGTAGCTGACCGTTTTGCGTGAACTGGTGAGTCACTCCCATCGCCGCGCCGTCTCGAAAGCCTGACATCTGTGTCACGCAAAGAATCCACTCTGTGGAATGTGTTGAGAAAACCCGGAAGGTGTTATCGAGACTGGTACCCCGAAAGCTCTCCGGATGTAAACCGAGCATAAAGTCAGAGGTGATAGCTAACAGTCCTGCTGTGATGGGAAGTGCGTCTTTGGAGCGAATCCACATTGCCCCCAAGCCTTTATCAGGCGCTTCTATGGCCATTCTTCGCTCAAACTGCGCAATCAGATCCTGATCATTGTTGTGGTCAAGGTCGGTTTTAATTGAACAGTCCTCCGGTGCTGCCACCGTCGGCATACTCACGAATTGACGCTCTGTTCCCTGGCGGCCACCGAGAGCTGCAGACATCGTCTGAAGAACCGTACCGTCCGCAGTTAGTGTCACCAGGACCTGACTAATGCTCCGACCACCCCCTAATACCTCGACCTCAAAGTCGATTGACTGGTTCGCGAAGCCGGCGTTTATGAACTGAATCGTCGACCAAAGTAGCGGCTTACCAGAGACGATCTCTGCTGCTTCAATTGCGGCGGCCTGGGCAACACCTCCCATGATAAATTCGCGGCCCGCAGGCCCTACACATGCCTGTGTCGATGCTAGAAGACAAAACTTCTTGGGATTTCTACCATTTGGTTTAGGAGACCAGAACACCATCAGATGTCCTTGTTGCTGGATCGTATGACGTAAAAACACGCAGCAACAATCACTGCTGCACCTGACCACATTGATGCGCCTGGTAACTCGCCAAACAAGAAGAAGCCAATAATCGCCGCCCATATCAGCTGGGTGTAAGTCATCGGCGCGAGTTTGGCCGCTGGCGCATGAGCGTAGGCGATTGTGGTGAGAGACCAGAAGCTCACCCCAAAAAACGCAGCCAGAACATAGCCGCCAAAAAGTTCAACAGTGGGCTGGATATCTATCAAAAAGAACACGGGAAGCACGTAAAGCGCAGGCAGGGTGTTAGCAAAGAAAGCTACGACAATTGGATCCTCGCTCTGCGATCGAAAGCGCAGGAGGACGACGGATAAGGCGTGGCAAAGAGAGGCTATTATGGGCGCGAGATAGCCCAGCACAGGACCGCGAATATCCCCCGAGAGCAGGTGGGTTTCTGTGTTCACGATAAACAAGGCGCCGGCAAAGCCCACCAAGGTACCGATGACGACATCGCGCTTGAGCGACTCGCGCAAAAGCAACCAAGCTAGCGGTCCAATCATGAGTGTGCCGGTGAGCCCCAGAGCAGCTGCCGTAGCCAACGGTATTTGCGTGACCGACCAAAAAAATAAGCTCGCAGCCGAGATTTGAAAAAAGCCTCTGAACACGTGAAAGGGAACAGCAGACCAGCCAGGTAGCGGGGGCCGAAAGATAAACCACAGCGAGATAACGAGCACTGCACCAAGCGTGTACCGCCAGGCTGTAATGACCAAGACGCTCTCGTGCACTGACAATCCCTTAATCAAGGCATTCATGCAGGAGGCGCAAAAAATGGCTGTAGCCCCAAGAAAGTAGGGTGAGCGCGCAAATGATAAAATTTGAAGCATAACTTGATGGTGACGAGGCAACCGAAGCTTCAGGTATACGCTCGTTGTACAAACCTTTTTAACGCTAATCGCGGTCAGTTCAGATAATGCCCGCGAGACGCCTTGCTAGCGAATGTTTTTTTAAAATTAATCTTTCGAAGTAGTTGAAAAATCAAGGCCTTTCCTAACCCCTCTCCATTAGTGGATTTGGTCTATTAGCCGAGAACTTTGCGATCTGGTGTTTTGTTCTCGATAAGTCGCAACATGCGGGTTCGATCTTCAGTCGTTACCGATGGTTTGCCCTGTAGGTATTCGCTGCAGGTTCGTGGCCTGTTGATAAAGTCATTGGCCGTTTTGAGCGCTGTAAATTGCCGCAGCTGCTATTTAGCAGTTAGTTCGCGATGATGGCATTGGCTACCATCGTTTGCTGCTTCCATCCCCATCTTGAATTCCTAGTTAGAAAAAATTGATGCCAGAACAAGGTTGCCAAAGTAAGAGTGGTTCCATAAGGGGAAATACAGAGAAGCATCAAACGAAGTTAGACTTTGCTACATTACAGGATAGGTCGGCAATTATACCGATTGGTGAGGACATCACATGACGGCTGCAGTGTCAGAACACATAAGTTTTAACCCCGAAAAGTTACGAGAGAAGTATCGGGAGGAACGGGATAAGCGTATCCGTGCTGATGGCAATGATCAGTACATTGAGGTCACTGGTGACTTTTCGCACTACATTGATGACCCCCATGTTGAGCCCGGCTTCGAACGCGACGCGCTTCAGACGCGAGTCGAGGTGCTCATTATCGGCGGCGGTTTTGGCGGTATGTTAGCGGCCGCGCGTTTAAGAGATACCGGGATTAATGATTTACTAATAGTTGAAAAAGGCGGCGGTTTTGGGGGCACGTGGTACTGGAACCGTTACCCAGGTGCTTCCTGCGATATCGAGTCGCTGGTTTATTTTCCTCTCCTCGAAGAGACCGGCTTCGTTCCTAAGCAGCGCTACACCAATGCGACGGAAACACTCGAGTACTGTCAGGTCATCGCCGAGCAATACAATCTTCACAACATTGCGCTAATGCAAACCCAGATCCTGAGTACAGACTGGTCGGAAGAGGAAGGGCTGTGGGTCGCTCGTACCAACCGTGGTGACGTCATCAAAGCAACATTCGTCATTCACTCAAATGGACCGCTGAATCGTCCTAAGTTGCCTGGCATACCTGGCATCGATACCTATATTGGTCATACCTTCCACACCAGCCGGTGGGATTACGATTACACCGGCGGCGGTCCTTTTGGCGGCCTCGATAAGCTCGCTGATAAGCGTGTGGCTGTCATCGGTACGGGTGCGACGGCAGTCCAATGCGTGCCGCATTTGGCCGCGGGTGCGAAGGCGCTGTATGTCTTTCAGAGGACACCCTCGTCCATTGACGTGCGCAATAACACCGATATTGACGCTGAGTGGGTCAAGTCTCAGTCACCGGGTTGGCATCACAAGCGCCGAACAAACTTCGAATCGCTTCTTGCTGGGATCCCGGTGAAAGAAGATCTGGTGCGCGATGGTTGGACCGAAGCGTTTAGGGATATTTTTGGCGAGCTGCGTCAGTATCGACCGAGTGGCTGGCGTCTTTTGCTATGGAGCCTGGGGTGGGCGTTTTCCAGTGCGCGCAAAGAGCGCGGCATAAAGCAATATCTTACTGACAAAGCCATGATTAAAATGGGTCTTCAGGAAAAAATGGAGATGGCGGATTTCACTAAAATGGAGAAGGTCCGAGCACGCGCCGACTCTGTGGTTGATAACGCACAGACTGCTGAATCGCTGAAGCCTTACTACCGACAGTTCTGCAAGCGACCCTGTTTCCATGATGAGTATCTACAAGCGTTTAACAATCCAAATGTGACACTCGTAGACACAGACGGCCAAGGTGTTGAGGCGTTCACGGAAAAAGGGGTGGTTGCCAACGGTAAGGAGTATGAGGTCGATTGCATTGTGTTCGCCACAGGCTTTGAAGTGGGGACTGACTACTCGCGTCGGGCTGGCTACACCATCAGCGGGGTTGATGGCCTGACCATTTCCGAGAAGTGGGCTGATGGAATGGCGACCTTTCACGGTCTTCATTCGCGAGGTTTCCCCAACGCCTTCTTTTTTGGTCCTCAACAATCGGGCTTCACCGCAACTTATACCTTCGCGCTCGATGAGAACGCCATGCAAACCGCCTACATTTTGGGCGAACTCAAGAAACGTGGCGCTAAACGCGTGGACGCTGCAGAGAAGGCGGAGAACGCCTGGATTAACACTATTAAGCGTGTGGCGAGGCAGACCGAAGAGTTCCAGAAGTCCTGTACCCCTGGCTATTACAATAACGAGGGCCACGTTGAGTTTGAGTCGCGGAACACCTTTTACGGGGGTGGTCCAATCGAGTTTTTCAACCTCATGGCTAAATGGCGCGAAGCGGGCAATTTAAAAGGACTCGAAATTTCCTAGCGGAACACGTTAAGGTCTCCGAGTTGTTCGAGGGAAGTGGAAAATTAATGACTTGGAAATCTGAAGTCGATGAGATTAAGCAGCGCCGATCCCTGGCGCTGGGTCAGGGCGGCCCAGAAGCGGTTGCCAAGCAGCACAGTCAGAAACGACTGACCATACGCGAACGAGTCGATCAGTTACTGGACCGTGGGTCATTCGAGGAGCTGGGACCGGTCGCTGGCACTCCTGTCTATAACGAGGCGGGAGAGCTCGTCAGCTACGACCCGGCCAACTTCATTTTAGGTTTTGGCAAGGTGAATGGCCGGCGCGTCATTGTTGGGGGCGAGGACTTCACCATGCGCGGTGGTTCGCCCTCTGCGGCAGGGCTTCGAAAAAGTGTTTACGCTGAAGACCTCGCGGTTCAGTACAAAGTACCGCTGATACGTTTACATGAAGGCTCGGGCGGCAGCGTGGGCGGCACCAGTGGTAAAGGGACAAATCTTCCGGGCCCCGTGAATGCGCCCTCGCGCTTTCGCTCTGTAGCACAAGCGATGGCGACCGTACCGGTGGCAACAGCTGCCATGGGTGCTGTCGCTGGACTGCCTGCCGGTCGGCTCGTGGCATCGCACTTCTCGGTCATGTCGAAAAGCACCGCACAAATCATTACGGCGGGCCCTGCTGTAGTCGAGCGGGCTATGGGTGAGAAGAAAACCAAGGATGAACTGGGTGGTTGGAAGGTGCACACCAAGAACGGGACGGTGGACAACGGCGCGGACGACGAGAGTGCCTGCATCGAGGAGATAAAGCGCTTCCTTTCCTATATGCCCGATAATGTGAACCAGCTGGCCGCAGTCATCGATTGTGAAGACCCGGTTGATCGCTGCGATGAGTCTTTGCTTGCGGTCGTGCCCCGTGATCGACGCGTCGCGTTTGAGATGCGCAAGGTCATTCACGCCGTGTTTGACGAAGGCAGTTTTTTTGAAATGGGGAAAGGGTATGGCCGCTCGCAAATAACGGGGGTTGCTCGCCTCAACGGGCAAACGGTTGGGGTGTGGGGTAACGACTGTAAGTTTCTTGCTGGCTCGATGACGGCAGATGGTGCACATAAAGCCCGCCGTTTCATGGAGCTATGCGAGACGTTTAGTTTTCCCATTGTGACCTTGGTGGACGAGCCAGGTTTCATGATTGGGGGTCAGGCTGAGCGCGAGGCAACCATCCGTCATGGAACATCTGCAGTGCTGACGGCGGCTATGACAACTGTGCCTTGGGCTGCGGTTATGGTTCGGCGCTCGTTTGGTGTCGCGCAGGCAGCGCACTACGGTCCTGAGGCTTACGTGCTGGCCTGGCCCTCCGCTGAGAGTGGACCACTGCCCGTGGAGGGTGGCGTTGCCGTAGCCTTCCGCCGTGAAATCGAGGCAGCTCCGGACCCTGACGCCAAGCGTCGGGAACTCGAAGAGATGTTAGCCGCGAAACAGTCGCCATTTCCTCGTGCAGAGGCGCTGTCGGTTCATGATCTGATTGACCCGCGGGAAACTCGGCCCGAACTGTGTAAGTGGTTGGCACGTGTTCAGCCCTTGCTGCCCGATTTGTTGGGCCCGTCGGCCTTCGCCATTAGACCTTGAGAGAGAGGGAAACGTTGATGACAAAGATCGAGCTTGAAACCGGTGGTTCTGTCTGGAAGCTTCTGGTTGCAAAGGGTGACGCGGTCAAGGAAGGGCAGACCTTGTTTATTCTTGAGGTCATGAAGATGGAGGTGCCTTATGAGGCTCCTCGGTCGGGAACAGTTACCGCTTTGCATATTGCAGAGGGGGACTCGGTAGCTGAGGACGATATCGCTCTAGAAATTGGTTAACTTATGGTTCGTAGCTCAGACCCCAGCCATAGGGGAACAGTGGATTGGCCGTATCATCAGGAACGTCTTCGAGTTGGGCTTCTACCTCAGTCATCGAAGATGGTAGTTCAAACGGTAGTTTACCCACCGGGTTGTGTCTGCCGAAGACGACATCCAGCATAGCTTCATCCGATACACCGAAGGTTCCTACTAGCGCGTCGCTCATGTCCTTGAGCTCGGTCAAAACCGCGGGCCGGTTGAGGTCAACCAAGGTCACTAGCTGACTGACTTCGCGGTAGGAATCAGCCTTGGCCAGAATCTCCTCGCTAAACGCAAGATTGGTATCCGGGAAGCGTGTGGCCATCATCTTATCAAGGATGCGATCGGTACCCGCCGATTGGTTGCCGTTGAAGACAGTGTTGAGGAACAGCAAAACCACGTCTGCTTCATCAGATGTGTCGACAACGGTTCCGTATCGCGCCGCAACACTTGGATCGAGTCCATCGACGAAGATCCGCGTCCCCACCGTTAACGGGAGCGCAGTACTGCCGTTGTCGAGCAAGACCACGGAGTTTCGCTGTGCCGTCATGCCGAGAGAGACATACGCAGGCAAGTTCACGAGAGCCTTAACCTCAGTCTCATCGACGAAGGGTGTTTCGAACAGTCCCAGATCGAATTTGTTTCTCAGGATTCGGCGGACTGATTTCTCGATACGGGCCTCGCTGATCGCACCTTGGATGACGAGGCGGATAATGTACTCGGGATCACTTTCACCACCGTACTGGTCAACACCCGCTTGAATGGATTTCAGGTAGCGTTCCTCGACCGTGAGGTGCTCAACGCCCCATATACGGCCGGTGACGACACCCCAGTCGGTACAGATAACACCCTCGAAGCCCAATTCATCACGCAGAAGGTCAGTCAGTACGTAGCGGTTGTAGGCCATCGCGACATCTTCATCGGTTTGACCCGTTGGAATGCCGTAGTAGGGCATGACAACACGCATATTGTTCTCAATGGCAGCAATGAAGGGCGCGAGGTGATAATCAAAATGATCGCCCGGATATACCTGGCTCTCGCCCGATTTAAGGTGTGGATCTAGACCATCCAACTGGGGTCCGCCGCCTGGAAAGTGTTTAACCATGGTCATGACGCTTTGATTACTGAGAATCTCGCCCTGAAACCCCTGCATGTAGGCAACAGTCATCTCGGCTGACAGTTCCGCATTTGAGCCAAAGGTGCCGAAATTCCTAGCCCATCGCGGCTCGGTTGCCATGTCACTCATGGGGTGGAGCGCTGTGGTGAAGCCCATCGCGCGGTATTCAGCAGCGGCGATTTTCCCAAAGGCTTCGAGCATGCTGGAGTCCCTGCCGGCAGCAAAACCTAACTGCGATGGCCATTTCGAAACGCCGTCCAATGTAAACGAGGCTATCCCGCCGCCCCTGGGGACTTCGTGAATAGGATCACTACTGATAGAGAGCGGAATACCGAGACGTGTCCTTTCCGCAATTTGCTGCAATTCGTTGAGTCGCTTAGCGATGTTTTCAGGGCTAGCATCACCATAAAAATTAAAGTGTGTCATTGACTTTCGGTTAATGAGTTCTTCAATGGACATGCCCGCATTCATGGCTTCGAGGAAAACGCGGAAGAGGGGGTCTGGCTCAATCAGCACTGGCGGGTGAAACATTTGACCGACTTTTTCTTCGAGGGTCATTTGGCTCAGAAGATTCTCTACTCGATCGGCCGTAG
The DNA here is from genome assembly GCA_913031575.1 of uncultured Halieaceae bacterium. GTDB lineage: Bacteria > Pseudomonadota > Gammaproteobacteria > Pseudomonadales > Halieaceae > Luminiphilus. The sequence continues at coordinate 22,511 of CAJWEV010000001.1, forward strand.
CGACGCGGTAGTCCTCGTAGGGATCCAGAGCGCCGTTACGATTTAAGTCGCGAAAAGCTTCCCCGTCGACATTAATGGGTGCGGCGATCGATGATTGTGCGAGCGACGCCTTCATCTTACTGATAGGTTTTAAGAAGAGGTTGGTTGCGTAAAGCGCTACAACAACGACAGCGACTATTACCGAGCGAAACACAAGCTTAATTATTGTTCTCATATGACGATCTCCTGCCCGCCGGACATATTCAGTCATGGCCTGTTGGGTTAAGGTAAAACGCATGGCCGTAAGCGTCCAATAAAAACAATGTCTAGGAGCAAGCGATCATGTTGAATACCAGCGCTAAAGAGCTCGCTATGCGTATGAGGATGGGAGAGCTCTCATCCGTTGAAGTAACACAGGCTTACATTGACCGAATAGATAAGCACAACCCAGCGATCAATGCCGTGATTGCAGAACGATTTGAGGTTGCGCTTGACGAGGCTCGACAGGCGGATGACAAGCTGCGACGCGGGGAGCCTATGGGTGCTTTGCATGGATTACCCATGACGATTAAAGATGCTTACGAGGTGACCGGTCTGACCTGTGAGGTCGGACATCTGCCTTTTAAAGGACGAGTCTCCGATACGGACGCGGTTGTAGTTCAGCGATTGCGAGCTGCTGGGGCTATCATCCTTGGAAAGACGAATACGCCTTTGCTTTGCGCTGATCTACAGACCTATAACGAGATTCACGGCACCACGAATAATCCTCACAATCTTGCGCATACCCCCGGAGGGTCCTCTGGAGGTTCGGCAGCGGCGCTGGCCTCGGGTATGACGCCCCTTGAGTTCGGCAGTGATATCGGCGGATCAATCAGAACGCCCTCGCATTTTTGTGGCTTGTTTGGTCACAAGCCGACCTTCGACATCGTTCCTCAGCGCGGACATGTCCCGCCGGCGCACGGTGCGAAAACAACCGGGGCGCTCAATGTTATGGGACCTCTAGCGCGGTCTGTGAACGATCTTGAGTTAGCCTTTGATGTCACTGTGGGCTTGGACGAAAAACAAGGCTCAGGTTTGCGACTGGAGCTGCCGCCATCTGCGCTCTATTCGCCAAATCAGCTGCGGCTGGGATTGTGGTTGGGCGATGATTTTTGCCCTGTAGATAAGGAAGTCCTTGCAGGTATTGAACAGGCGTGTAGAGCTCTCGAGGCGATGGGTGCGCGCGTTGAGCAGGCTAAGCCCGCTTTCTCACTCGCCGAGCACCATGAAACATATCTCATGAACCTCTCTCCCATCATCGCTGCGGGCTTTGGTCCTGACGAGATCGCCACTATGGAACAGATTGCCGCTACCAGCTCGCTGGAGGATAAATCCCAAACTACGCTGCAAGCCCGTGGCTCGGTTTTGGTGCATCGAGAGTGGCTCCTTTGGAATGAAATCCGAGCACATTTGGCTGATCAGTGGCGCACCTTTTTTAGCGACTACGATGTCCTTATTTGTCCCGTCACGCCAACTACCGCCATGTCCCATGATCAGGAGACGCCCTTCGGTCAACGAAAGATCTGGGTGAATGGCGAAGCGCGATCGTATCTCGATAATGTGGTTTGGGCGGGCGTGGCAACACTCTGCAATCTGCCGTCGACGGCGGTGCCTGTAGGCCGGCACAGCAATGGCCTGCCTTTTGGTCTTCAGATTGTGGGCCCCGAGTATGCTGATCGAACGACGATGGCGGTTGCGCGCTGGTTAGAGGAGGCTGGATACGTTACGACGATGGCAGAGGGCTATCAGTAAGAGTCCGTTTACCTTGGTGTATGGATGGCGCGGGTGGTAATGAAAAGCGACGAAGGTAAACTGCTCTTGGAGATCAAACAATACATGGCACGCAGAGTCACTCGATTCAGCGACTGGGGAGTACACCATGAATACGTCGACGAACGATGCCCAGCACGGCGCGGGTGGATTTTTAGGTTGGATTGAGCGTAGCGGCAATAGATTGCCTGATCCTGTCTTCCTATTTTTCTGGCTTATTTTGGGCCTTGTTGCCATCTCGGTACTGGCGGTGGTGACTGGTGTATCGGCTGCTCATCCCACAAAAATTGATCACGCAACGGGTACCAATCAAATCATTTACGCTACGAGTCTCCTGTCCGCAGAGAACATCGCGAAGCTCTGGGTGGATATGCCCAAGACCTTCACGCACTTCCATCCTTTAGGTTACGTGCTCGTCGTTATGTTGGGTGCCGGTGTCGCCGAGCGTGTGGGTCTGTTCGGTACGGCCATGCGAGCGGGCGTTCGCGATGTGCCCAATGCTCTTTTAACCCCTACTGTTGTGCTGGTTGGCATGCTGGGTAATCTCGCCGCTGATGCCGCATACGTGGTTCTTATTCCGTTGGCGGGTATTATTTTTTACGCCGCAGGACGACACCCAATCGCCGGGATAGCGGCGGCCTTTGCTGGTGTGTCGGGTGGTTTCTCGGCGAATCTACTCCCAGGTCAGCTCGATGCATTGTTGTTTGGTATTACAGAGGCAAGTGTCGAAACGGTATTTGGAGACTTCACTGCGAACATTGCAGGCAACTGGTTCTTTATTGCTGGAATGACCTTCGTTTTCTTGCCGGTCATTTGGTATGTCACCGATAAGATTATCGAGCCGCGCTTAGGTGCGTTTGACCCCAGTCTCGCTTCGGCGGTGAACACTGACGATGATGGTGACCGCGCGCTGACAGAAGAGGAGCGGCGAGGACTCCGCTATGCCGGTTGGGCGGTCCTTTTTGTTATTGGTTTATGGACTTTGTTCACTATCGGACCGGGGACGCCGCTGATCGATGAAGCCGCCTCTGCAGAAGCGCAAATGGCGCCATTTTATAAGAGCCTGGTTGCCGCATTCTTCATTCTTTTCCTGCTCGCAGGTTGGGCCTACGGAAAAGGCGCGGGCACTATCAACGATCACCGTGATCTTGTAAAAATGATGACGGGGGCAATGGAAGATCTGGCTTATTATCTCGTGCTTGCTTTCGCTGCAGCACACTTTGTGGCCATGTTCTCGTGGTCTAACTTGGGTCTCATTTTGGCTGTTCACGGCGCTGAATTCCTGAGCTCGACAAACATGCCAGCGTGGGCATTGCTGACATCTATCATCCTTGTCTCGTCGCTGCTCAATCTGTTTGTTGGCTCGGCGAGCGCCAAGTGGGCGCTGATTGCCCCGGTGATGGTGCCGATGTTGATGCTCCTTGGCATTACACCCGAGATGGCGACCGCGGCTTATCGTGTTGGCGATGGTGCTACCAATATCATCACGCCTCTCATGGTTTATTTCCCGCTCATCCTTATTTTCTGTCAGCGTTGGCAGAAAAACTTTGGTCTGGGAAGCCTTGCAGCCACGATGCTGCCTTACTCGATCGGCCTCTTGGTGTCGGGTCTTGCGATAACTATTACTTGGGTCGTTTTGGATTTGCCTCTTGGACCAGGTGCTTCGGTGTTTATGGAGATTCCTACAAGCGTTGAATAAGACTATTGCTCAAGGTTTAGGCGGATACGGGCAGCGGTGTCCACAGGTCTTTTATGTGACCGCCTGAGAAAACAGCGATTGTTGGGAACTGAAGGAAGACAGCCTCGCTCTGTGTCGGACGCAAGAAAACATAGTCATCGACTTTGATCGATGCGTTTTTGGGAGCGACCAGCATTTCCTGGTTGCTTGAGCGACCAAAGAGACTGCTGTTTCTAAGGCCGCCTGGGTAAACGGGCTCCGCTTTCCAATAGCCGCCGTGCAGAAACACGGTTTTGCCAGACTGTGGTTTGCTGAGCGCTCGGTTGGCGTATTCGAGGCCAGGTAAGCGAACGCCTTTACTTACCTTGATGGCCGGTGTGGCGATGAAGCTCGCGGGTAAAAATGCTTTCAGTATCGGCAAATCGAAATCGCTGGGCTTGACAAGCGCCGACCCGGCGGCAATTTCATTGGCCAGTAGCGTATCGGAGTAAAGCCCAAACGTGGGGCTGCCCGCCATGTTCCTTACCATATTCGTCGTGTGGTCTTGACCAAAGATCGCTGCAGTTTGCGATAGGGCCAGTTGAAATTGATTAGCTGCCCCCTGCTTGGCGCGTTTGGGCCAGCCAGCAATATTGGGCAGCTTACTCAGGTGCGGCTCGTAGCCCATTAGACCGGCGAGGGCCAGCTTGTCACTCTGATAAATGGTTTTCAGCGATGCTTCGAGATCAGCACCCGGTTCCATCCCACCTCGGTGAAGGCCAACATCGATCTCGAGATTGATCTGTAACTGTATCCCCGCGGACTCGACGAACTCGGCGTACTCTCCCAGTCGAGCCGGCGTATCGATAAGCCATTGAACCTTATGCTGTAACTGGCTGCGCATTTGGGCATTGGTCTCATCGAAAGTCCGCTTTAGCGCTTGCACTGGAATCGGCTTGCCGAGTAACTGATTTGACTCCGGCATGAGCGCAAGGAGCTGCAAGACCATGTTGGTATTGAAGCTCATGAGCCGATTGCTCTCAGTATGAGCTGCAACGTACTCAAGCAGTTCGGCACAGGGTAGGGACTTGGCAACAATGCGGTAGGCCATACTCCGGGGAAGCATGGCTTTTAACGCTGCGATATTAGTGTCGAGCCGATCCTGATCAATAACCAATACCGGTTCCGCGAGCCCTGCGTCAGCAAGCGCCCGTCGCAGTTGTTGAAAGTAGCTGGCCGAAAGCGGGTTCATGTCAGGCCTCAAACAGGTCCGAAAGATAGCTGTTGAGAAGTCGGCCATCCGGGTCTAGTTCACGGCGCAACGCGGCGAATTTTTCGAAGTCTGGATACCAGGCGCGCGCTTGCGCTGATGTCATGCTGTTGAGTTTGCCCCAGTGAGGTCTGCCACCGTATTTCTGGAAAATCGGCTCTACATCGGTGAACAGGAAGTCGAAGGCATCCTTGTGATAGCAGTGTACGGCCACTGAAATCCTATTGCCGCCATTGAATGGTGACAGCCAAGCGTCATCTCCTTTGGTCTGTCTCGCCTCGAAGGGGAAGAAAACATCAGGGCGCTTGGTTTCAATGTAGTGCCGCACTTCCTCGAGCGCTTCTAGCCCTCGCTCCACAGGAAGGTGATATTCCATTTCGTTAAAACGGACATTTCGTTCGCTGGCCAGCAAATCCCAACTCTCGCCAATGACATTCTCCGTTGGCTCGTTAGCGATAGCGCGCTTAAGAAGCCATCGCCTGAGAGGTGTGAACCATTTGAGTGAATCCCTGAGGCTCTTCAGCTGCATCATGCCTGATGTGCTCGTGTCCTCATTTGGCGGAGTTGATGTCTCGGTGGTTACATTGTGTGTCAGTAGTAAGCTGGTGTCGGAAAACGGGATATAAAAGAACTCGAAGTTGCGGTTCTCATTCCAATACCGCTCAGCGTTTTCCAGAGTATGTTTGTTTGAGGCAGGCCAGACCTGTCGATGCAGTTTAAAGCGCTCCACAAGCTGCATTTTTATCTCTGTAATAACGCCCAACGCACCCAACGCGACACGTGCGCCACTCAGCCACTCAGTATTTTGCTGTTCGCCTATTTCTATGTACTCGCCTGTTCCGGTCACGAGCATCAATCCATGGATCTCCGCAGCTAGACCTTGCAATTCTTTACCTGTGCCATGGGTCCCCGTACTTGTAGCGCCCGCGAGGGTCTGGACATCGATATCACCGAGGTTTCTAAAGGCGTAGCCACGCTCCGATAGTTGAGGAGACAGATCATGTAGCTTGGCGCCAGCGCCTAACCACGCCCGATGCGTCGAAGGATCGATATCACCAATGCTCGAGAAATGATCTAGCTTGACGATGGCATGCTTTGTAGGCACTAGCGGCATCCAGCTATGACCCGAGCCCACGGGTCTAACCCCCTGACTGTGCGACAGCATCAGATCTGATAATTCCTGCACAGACGAGGGACTAACCACAGGGGCCGGTGAGGGCGGTAGCGACCTAGACCAGTTCTCCCATTGTTTCTCTGCATTTTCCGTCATTGGTTTTGAATCTTTGGCAAGCTGACTGACCTGACGGTAGCACACTCGCAGGCAACTGGGAGTTGATTTAGATGAGGTAGTCAGTGTGCGAGCATTGCGCGCAACCTCAGGCCAACTTTTCACTTAAATTTTTCATCTCAGCCCCTTGCTCATGCCTGTTTTTCTCTTTAGTTTGGCGGCGTGTTAGGGGCCGTCCAAATAATGATCAACAGAGCCTCGATGGGGGAATCACACCATGGCATCAGATATCGAAATCGCTCAGGCAGCGACGCCGCGCCCAATCTCAGAGATTGCAAATCAGCTTAGCATTCCCGAGGAAGCGCTGGAGCCTTATGGCCGCATTAAAGGCAAGGTGAATTTGGACTGGTTGCTGCAGCAACCGGTACGCGACAGTGCGCGCATGATTTTGGTTACTGCCATCAGTCCGACACCGGCCGGTGAAGGTAAAACCACCACGACAGTGGGTTTGGGTGATGCGCTCCAGCAAATTGGCAAGGACGCGGTCATTTGTCTACGTGAGCCCTCGTTAGGTCCCGTCTTTGGCATGAAAGGCGGTGCTGCAGGTGGTGGTCACGCACAAGTCATTCCCATGGAGGATATCAACCTCCACTTTAATGGTGACTTACACGCCATCGGTGTTGCGAACAATCTATTGGCAGCGCTACTTGATAACCACATTCATCATGGCAATGCGCTCGACATTGACGTGCGGCGCATCACCTGGAAGCGTGTGCTCGATATGAATGATCGTGCCTTGCGAGATATCACAGTTGCACTCGGTGGCCCTGGTAACGGCTACCCACGACAAGACGGTTTTGACATTGTCGTCGCTTCTGAAATCATGGCGATTTTTTGTTTGGCAACTGATCTTGATGACCTAAAAGCACGTTTAGGCCGCATTGTCGTCGGGTATACCCGCGAGCGTCAGCCGGTAACGGCCGCTGACCTCAAGGCCGAAGGTGCGTTGACGGCGGTATTGAAGGACGCATTGTCGCCCAACCTGGTGCAAACCCTTGAGGGCACTCCTGCCCTCGTTCATGGCGGACCTTTCGCCAACATCGCACATGGTTGTAACAGTGTGATCGCAACAACAGCGGGTCTCCGACTGGCTGACTATGTGGTCACTGAGGCGGGCTTTGGTGCGGATCTTGGTGCGGAAAAGTTTATTGATATCAAGTGTCGCTCTGCTGGTATTCGTCCGTCGGCATCTGTGCTCGTGGCCACTATTCGTGCGTTGAAGTTCCACGGTGGTGTTGCCAGAGAGGACCTCACTGAAGAGAATCTGGAGGCTCTTGAGAAGGGACTTGCCAACCTTGATCGTCATATCACGAATATCCGTGATCACTATGGCGTTCCAACGGTTGTGTCGATTAACCAGTTCATCGCCGATACTCAGTCTGAGATCGATCTCATTTTGGAACACTGTAGAGTTCGCGGCATTGAGGTGGCGCTATCTAGCCACTGGGCAAATGGCGGAGCGGGTGCGATTGAACTTGCGGAGATGGTGGTGTCGCTGTGCGATAAAGACGAGACGCCTGCTAATACCCCTCATCAATCATTTGTATACCCAGATTCAGCTACCTTGTTCGAAAAGGTGGAAGCGGTGGCGACTAAGATATATGGCGCATCTGAGGTGACTTTTAATGCCAAGGTTAAAACACGACTCAGGGAATTAGATGATGGTTACAGCCATTTGCCGATTTGTATTGCCAAAACTCAGTACTCATTTTCCACTGACCCTGCTTTGAAAGGTGCGCCATCGGGCCATTCAATGGATATCCGTGAGGTGCGCTTATCCGTAGGGGCGGGTTTTGTCGTAGTGATTTGCGGTGACGTTATGACTATGCCTGGACTACCCAAGGTACCTGCGAGTCATAGTATTGATGTGATTGACGGACAGATTGTCGGTCTATTCTGAAGAGGGATTGAATTAATTAGCGCCCTTAGATTACTTTGATTCCGAGGCAAAAAGGGCCTAGAAACGGAGGAAAAGAAAAAAATGTCTGCAATAGTCATCGCACATTTTAAAGCGCAAGAGGGCAAGCTCGCGGAAATGGCTGAGGTATTCAAGGCATCGCTGGGTGCGACTCGAGGCTTCGACGGCTGTATTGGCCTTGATGTGTATGTAGAAGCTTCAGCCAATACCTATACACTGATTGAAGAATGGGAAAGCGTTGCGCACTACGACGCTTACCTGCAATGGCGCATTGATACAGGTATCAAAGAGGCGACAGCCAACCTCATACAAGGTGGCTGGGATAACGGCGTTACCATACAGCGACTTGGCGCCAAACTCGATATATAGTGCCGCCGTTCTCCATTCGGTCAGCTCAAAGTGCGTCTCGTGCGGACGGTAACGAGAAAGAGATTTTGAGATGATCGATTCAGTGCTTCATATTGTTCTTTGTCAGCCCGAAATTCCCCCTAACACCGGCAACATCATTCGCCTATGTGCAAATGTGGGTGTCGCGCTCCACGTCATTAAGCCTATCGGATTTGAGATGGATGATAAGCGGCTGCGCCGCGCGGGGCTCGATTACCACGAATTTGCCGATGTCCAAATTTGGGACTCGCTGCCGGCTTATGTTGATGCTCACGCGGCTCGTCGACTCATTGCTGTTGAGACCTGCGGCGAGGTCGCGCACTCTGACCTAACTTATAAGCCCGATGATTCGTTAGTTTTTGGTTCTGAAACTAAGGGACTATCATCTGAGTTGCTAACATTATTTGATCCCAGTCATATCGTTCGGTTACCCATGCTGCCCGGCAGCCGAAGTCTGAATCTATCGAATGCCGTCGCTGTTGCTGTTTATGAGGCTTGGCGACAGCTAGGGTATGCAGGCAGGTAACCGACACATTCTTAACTATCCTTGCTTATCGAGTTTCATATCGCTCTTAACGGATACCCAAGAGGGTGCGGAGCAACACCAGATTTGTAGCTTTGGCGGTAACAGGTCTTTCTGATGGCAACCGCCGAGTCTCACGGATAACAAGCCTCGACCATCGATGTTGCTGGTATGAATACCTGATCCACAATCACTGCAGAAACTGTAGTAGCGCTCGGTGCCACTATCGGCAAGTTTCCCATGCGCTTTAAGTTGCCCTTTAGTGATTTTAAAGTCATCGCGCTTGATCCGAACGGTATACTGGAATGCTGACGATCCGAGGGTTTGACAGTCGGTGCAGTAACAGACAGCGACTAATTTGGGGTCAGCGATGGCTTCCCAAGTGATGTTGCCGCAATGGCAGGCTCCGTTAATGTGCATCAGACTAATAGCTCCTATGTCAATGAGCATCGTTTTAACATGGCAAAGCGCATGCCATATTGTTTTATTGAACGAATAAAAAATGGCTACTGCTGGGGGAACATCGCATAGCCTTAAACATTGCCACTGCCTCACCAACAACTTAGAGAAAAGAGACCAATGATCGTACTTCCTATGGTAGAGGGCTATGGCGCATACATCACCGGTGTTGATCCAGCAAAACTATTATATGAAGCCTCAGAGATGATTTACCTCAAGTGGCTAATGTTCAGTAGCAATGTATCTATGGCGACCCGGGTAAGCGTCCCGTTATGAGGGGTGGGTTTCCTCTCTTTATTTTCGTCGGAGCGTTGGTAACGCTGCTGCTGGTAGGTCGCTTCTTGGCTGATTACTTCGGTATCGCACTGACACTTGACTCGGTTCACGATTTTCGCAAATGGATAGATTCCATAGGGTGGTGGGGTCCTCTGGCCTACATTGCTCTCGCAGTGATTCGTTTATTTCTCGGTCTTTCAACGCACTTAGTACTCACGCTTGGTGGGATGACGTTTGGGCTTACCGAGGCTATTATTTGGGGAGGTGTCGGGCTGACGCTATCAGGTGTTGTCCAATACGGATTGGGTTATTACCTAGGAAGTGATTGGGTCACGAAGCGATTGGGCAGCAGAAATGAAGGGTTGCAACGCATTTTATGGCGCAGCGGAGTGCCCGCGCTTTTCCTGATCACGGTTCATCCGCTCGGGCCCCAGAGCCTCATGACCATTGTAGCTGGTGCTGTGCGCTTCCAATTTATGAAATTTGTCATGATCATGATGATTGCGTCACCCATCCGAGCGAGTATTTATGCCGTTTTTGGATTCGCTCTACTCAAGTTCGATCTTTGGCTGATCGCCCAAATCACGGCGGGCTGCATGCTAATGATGATATTGCCTTTTCTGCATCGAAGGACGCGGCGGCTGCTACTTGGTATGGACTCTTAACGTGATACTTACTGGACACCTTGCTTACGTGGGAGGTTTAGAGCGTCCGAAAAATAGCGGCACAGTTGACCTTCTTTACGGTGCCCGTGGCTTCCACTTTTATCTGCACGTGTTTAGGCAGTGGCCTGAGACGGAAATTATGTCAGCAAAGATTATGGGAAACGGCGTGTCTCAACTAGAGAGGATTTCTTAGGTGGGGCTGCTTCGTCGAACACTACTCGCCGGCAGTGCAGCATTTGCTCCGCTGTTAAGCCTGATTGGCTGCGGCCCTGGTTCTCGTCAGGCAATTCGGCATATTCTCCCTAGTGTTACTGATTCAAGTATTTCGCTGACTTGCTCCCTTACTCAGCCTGTTCAAGCACTATATGTGCGCATCAGAAACAAGGGTTACGTTGGAAGGCAATGCGATAGTAAAGGATTGCACTGGTCCTTTGTCCTGGAGGGTCTTTCGCCCGACACACACTATGAGTTGCAGTTGCTCGATAGTGATGATCCGGTAGGGGAAGCATGGTCGCTGCGCACCTTCCCAGCAGAAGATGTCGATGCCGACGTACTCACGTTGGCGGCGTTCACGTGCGCAGGCGGCGGCGACGGATTTGGATTTAACGGCCTGCAGTACTTCAAGCCACATTCGTTTAGACAACATTTGTTTGATGAACTCCTGAGCCAATCACCTGATGCCGTGATTGCCATTGGAGATCATATTTACTGGGATCTGCGCGGTGGTGAACGACCCCCGCTAGGCAGGCGACGCTCCGCTCTGGTCAGGTGGGTTATTGGGGTGTATCTGAAGGCAAAGTATGGCGCCTTCGATCGTAGTCTACCCCTCATCGGAACAGCTAACGAAGCGGTCTTGAAGCGCATAGCTGACGAGCAAATTGCCGATTTGTACGGAACGCGCTTCAAGTCTACGCCCATTTACTTTGTATCGGATGACCACGACTATTTTGAAAATGATGACGCAGAAGAAGATTTGGTGACTTTTCCAGCGGATAGATTTAGTAGGGAAGCCCATCGCGCAGTTGCTGATCTATATTATCCTGCACTGCCGGGATCCCCTAGTCAGGAGTTGAAGCGCTCATTCGGTATTCTTAGGTACGGATCATTATTTGAAGCCCCCCTGCTTGATTGCGCGGGATTTATGACGCTTGATAATGAAAACGCCGTTTTAATTCCTCATTCGGTGGAAGACTGGCTTTCTGCCCGCATTGAGCACTCTGATGCGACACATTTAGTGGTGGTGCCATCTCACCCTGTAGGCTGGACCGCGGGCAAGTGGCGAGAGTGGTACCCCGATGTTGTAGCGCTTGCTGGATTTGAGGGCGTGGTTACTAATGAGCTCAATTTTGATGGCGCAACTCAAGGGGTCCTCTCTGCTAACGCGCAAAAATACCTTTGGCAAATCGGTTGGTGGGAGCAGCACCAACGGTTGCTGAAAATGCTTGCTGCGAGATCTGGATCTCGATTCATGTTATCGGGTGACATACACGCTCAAGGTGCAGTCAAGGTTCGTCGAAGCGGCGACTATGATCTTTCGCTAAATCCAATCGTGTCGGTGTTAACTGGCCCCGTAAGTACCTCGGATGCAACCTGGCCTTCATTTGCGCGAGGCATACCGGCAAGCCAACCAGAGTGGTTAAATACAGAGATAATTACACCTACGAGTGAGGTCAATGGATTTGCCCTCGTTACTTTGACCAAACAAACAGCCACGGTAACCCTGCATAATTGTGATGGTCAGTGTGGAGGCGCTGATGGCGGTAGTGTCGAGAATATTATTGAGTTCTCCGTTTTGTAGAGGGTCGTAGTCATGCGTGATTTCAATCAGTCAGAGCATGCTCATCGCCGGTTCAATCCGTTAACGGGCAGCTGGGTTCTAGTATCACCGCACCGCAACCAGCGGCCGTGGCAGGGAAAAGAAGAGTCCCCGTCGAGGCCTTTACTTAAATCCTATGATCGTGGGTGCTATCTGTGCCCCCGTAATAAGCGCATAGGCGGTCAAATAAATCCCGATTACTCAGGCCCCTACGTTTTTCAGAATGACTTCAGCGCGTTACTGCCCGAGACGCCTGAGGGTCGTAACGAGGACCACGAATTATTAGTGGCAGAGAGTGAGACGGGTATCTGTCGCGTCATCTGTTTTTCCCCGCGTCATGACCTGACCCTGCCTGAGATGCCAGTTACTGACATTTATGCAGTCGTAGATCTTTTAGCATCGCAATACGCCGAGCTCGGCGCTATTGAAGGCATTAATCATGTTCAAATTTTTGAGAACAAGGGCGAGATCATGGGCTGCAGCAACCCACACCCTCATGGGCAGATCTGGGCTCAAAAAACGATTCCCGATGAGCCAGCAAAAAAGTCGGTGCGGATGTCGGCACATTGGGAAAAAACAGGGCGGACCTTGCTTGGTGATTATCTCGAAGTGGAACTGGAGCGTGAATCACGTCTCGTTTGCGCCAATGAGAGTTTCGTAGTGCTGGTTCCTTTCTGGGCGGTATGGCCATTCGAAACCATGATTCTCTCTAGACGCCACGTGCGCCATTTAGGTGATATGACGCCATCAGAGCGCCATGACCTCGCCGATATTATCAAGCTGCTGACCACACGTTATGACAATCTTTTCGAGTGCAGTTTTCCGTATTCGGCTGGCATGCACCAGTCGCCAACCGACGGGGCTGATCATGCAGAGTGGGATTGGCACATGCACTTTTACCCACCGTTGCTCCGCTCTGCCAAGGTGAAGAAGTTCATGGTCGGCTATGAAATGTTGGCGACGCCCCAGCGTGATATCACGCCCGAGGCGAGTGCTGCTCGCTTACGCGCCCTGTCAGAGACACATTACGCGCAGCGTGCTTAGTATCGCCACCTCATCTTCCGATATCTTGTTTAGTGGGACGCGGGAGAGCATCAAGGTTATGCTTATCGAGGTGCGATGACGCGAGCCTGCCCAGGCTCCAACGCCCAAAATCGCCGAGCATCGATACGATTGGCCTCGAGCGCGGCACTAAGGTCAATCAAGGGCTGATCGAATGGCTCCCAGGTGAGTTGAAATACACCGAAATGTATTCCTAGGCTCTGCTCACTGTGAAGGTCAATATGGGCCTGAACTGCTTCTACAGGATTCAGATGAATATCTTTCATGAACCAGCGAGGCTCGTACGCGCCAATTGGGAGGATGCTGAGCGCAAAGGAGCCAAAGCGTTCACCTTGCTCCTTAAAGTGTGGCGAATAGCCCGTGTCCCCAGCGAAGTAGATATTCCCCTCGCTTGTCTCAACCACAAAGGAACCCCACAGGGTTCGCATTTGATCGAAGACGCCGCGCGCCGATCGGTGCTGGCATTCAACAAAATGCACGGTCGCATTCTCGACGGACGTGCTGTCACTCCAGTCTAGTTCGATTGCGTGCTCGTAACCGAGTGAGCGGAGTAATGCCGCGTTACCAAGGCCTGACACGATGACGGGTTCTTCTTCTTGTTGTTGACGTAACTGTCTAAGTGTCTCCGTGTCAAGATGGTCATAGTGGTTATGGCTGATCAGTATGAGATCTATTTCTGGCAGTTCGCTTATTGCAATGCCTGGCGGTCGGATGCGTTTTGGACCAGCAAAAGTGACGGGGCTTGCCCTTTCTGACCAGATGGGATCGGTCAAAATGTTCAGCCCATCCACTTGGATAAGGATGGTCGCGTGATTGATGTAAGTGGCGCGAATGCCGTCCTCCACGCGGTCTGGAATCGCTGATGGCTCAGGATTGGGCAGTGACTCCGGCCACGCGGACTCATTCCAGAGGCTTTGCCAGAGAAACTGACTGATATTGCTCAGCCCTTTATCCGAACCATCCCGGTTATAAAATCGAGAGCCGTCCGAGTGGTCGCTGATCGGATAGGGTCTTTCGGTTATCAGACTACAAGCATACAGCAGTGATGCGGTGAGTAAGACGAGTGAGGCGCGGCCAATTTGTTGTCGATACATCTTCATTTTCATGGCCAATTTACGTCGGCTTGTAAAGAGGCGATCATTCAATATGAGCTGCTCTAAGTGCACCTCAACACGCTGGCAAGAGTGACACCGCATCATGTTTGAGCAGATCCGATCGCAATTCACGGCAATGTTTGGCGATGACAACGACCTTCAGGTCATTATGGCTCCTGGTCGTGTAAACCTCATCGGAGAATACACTGACTTTAACGAAGGTTTTGTTTTCCCTATGACTGTCGATCGCGGTGTTTACGTGGGTATTAGAGCGCGTGACGACCAGTGGGTTAGAGTGAAATCTGTTCGGTTTGGTGAGCTCATTAACTATCGGCTCGACGACGTTGAAAAACCGCAGCCCGGCCATTGGTCCTGCTACGTTCTTGGCGTTATAGAGGAATTAAGGTTACTGGGATTGGTTCCCCGCGGGTTCGATGCTGTTATCGACGGCAATTTAAATTTGGGTGCAGGGCTCAGTTCATCCGCGGCACTCGAGACAGCGACGGCATTGGCGCTTCAGTCCCTCTTCGGTTTTGACATGAGTCGCGTTGATATCGCGACCTTGTGTCAGCGTGTTGAGCACCGCTACGCCAACGTGATGTGCGGCATCATGGACCAGTTCGCGAGCGGTCTTGGCCGCTCAAATCATGCGCTATTGCTCGATTGTCGAACCCTGTCACACGTGAACATTCCGGCCCATCTGGATAAGCACCGTATTGTGATTATTTCGAGCGAGGTGAAACGCGAACTCGCATCCTCCGCATACAATGAGCGTCGCGCTCAGTGCGAGGAGGGCATCGCATTATTCAGGCAGTACGATCCCACGATAGCGTCCCTGAGAGATGTGACCCCCGACTTATTCGATGCCTACGGTGACCAGTTGTCTGAGGTAGTCTTTCGGCGCTGTCGTCACGTCATCACCGAAAACGCTCGTGTGCTCGATGCCTCGGCAGCGCTTGCAGCGGGCGAGCTCGTGCAATTTGGTCGATTGATGATGGCATCGCATAACTCGCTGCGAGACGACTTCGAGGTCAGCTGTGATGAACTCGATTATTTGGTCGACATTGCCAATGGCACCGAGGGTACTCTCGGGTCTCGTATGACCGGCGCAGGGTTTGGTGGCTGCACCGTGACACTTATTCAAATGGACGCCACAGAGACATTGAGGGCAAATTTGCTCCCTTATACGGATCGCTTTGGCCTCAATCCAGAGATGTTTGTTCTTCAGGGTAATCTTGAGGCGGGTCCGGTCAGTGGGTCGTGACTGACACTGTGAAAACCACCTTTAAATTTGCTGTATCTGGCCTACACTGTTGGAAACGCAATGCTACGTAGTGGGGTAGTCCTCCACTGAGCGAGCAAAACAATAATGAATACAACAAGTCGTGCGTTATTACTGGCGGTCCTTTTCTCTGCTTATTTCACTGCGTGTGGTGGCGGGGGAGGTTCCTCCTCTGCACCTCCTGCGGCAGTGGTCACGCCACCACCGCCCAGCTCCGGTGGCGGCTCATCAGGTGGCGAAGAGCCTGTCGAGCGTGGACCACTCGAGACAGACCTCGAGCTCAATCAGCGATTGATCTCGGCGGCGTCTACTGACACGAGCCAGCCGGGTTTTCAGCTCTTCGTGAGTCCTCACGTTAATCCCATCTTGGCATTGGGCTCTAATGTCTATGTAACAAACACGCCCAACGGTACAGTTGATGTACTCGATGCGGACACTCGAGTCGTGGTTCAACAAATTGTAGTTGGGAGTTCACTGAGTTCAATGGTTCCGCGCGTTGCGAGCGGTCCAATAGGACGATCATCGCTGACGTTGATACGGCCAGCCAGCAAGAGCCCTGGCGTGTGCAAGTGTTCCATAGAGTGCCCATCTACAAGGGCCGAACGTACACCGCCTGTTTCTCAGCGAGGAGTTCCCTGAATAAGCGGATTTACACCTATCTCGACCGTGGCGCTGATGAGTACCAGCTACTGGGCGCGACCCAGAAGTTCGCTTCTAACGTCACCACTGATTGGCAAGCGTTTTCCCAAACGTGGACGGTGGATAGGACCGATATCACCAGCCGAATCGCCTTCGATCTCGCCGAGACGCCGGGTACCGTGGAGCTTTTAGATATAACGCTGGTGGAGGGCGAGTCCTGTCTTTGAATGGCGGTTTACAGTGTTAGCTAACCGTTCTCCTAAGATTTATTTAGCGCCATGCCCTCACGGCCCAGGCCAAAAATATGCCGCGCTCGCAACCGCAATCGAACTTCGCGCAATCAAAGAGAAGCGCTTCTAACAGCTTGACAACTTGGACAGATGTCTAGTTTTTGCATAGACAAAGCCTTAACAAAACGTCGATCGTTCCGGTCTGATTCACAACCTTTACGTACAACACCTACATTTCTATTAACGAACGGCGTAACGGAGTCATGTAATGCAGTCAGTAAAGTTAGGCCTGACGGCCCATTTGGTTACTCTGGGCCTGGTGTTGCCCGTCCTGTCTTCGTGTGGCGGTGGCGGAGGCGGCGGCTCTAACTCTAGTGGCTATTCATCGGGCAGTGGCGGATCATACGGTACTATCAACAACGCACCGAGATGGTCCGCGGACTCTGAAGCGGTCGAAGTAGCGGAAAATTCGACGGAGATTACCCTGTCCGCAACGGCTTCTGACGCCGATGGGGATACATTGGCTTACAGTGTCGGAGGTGATGATGCGGGTAACTTTACGATTACCTCATCAGGCGTGCTTAGTTTCATCACGGCCCCCGATTTTGAGTCGCCGCAAGACGCAGATACGGACAATATTTACGAGCTTTTAATTGATGCATCTGATGGTTCTGCGACCGCCTCGCTAACTGTCAGTGTTAACGTTACCGATGTAGATGAGGGCAGTGGCTCTGGTGGTCCTGTAACGGGCGTCGTCGTTGCAGGGTCGTACCTCAGCGAGGCAGTGGTATTTCAGGATGTCAACGAGGACGGGGTTAAGAATGAGACGGAAGCGGGTGCAACAACTGATGCACAAGGTGCTTTCTCTTTTGTTGTGGAAGATTACATCGCTGGCAAGATTCTATCGGTGGGAGGCGTAGCGCCTGAATCCGGTACTTCATATGGCACGAATTACGTTTTGAACGGTGGCTTTGCTTCAGAAGAGTCATTGATTATTTCTCCTTTAGGCTCGCTGTTAGAGACCGCTAGGGATAGTAGCGATGAGGCAGTGGTAGAGATTCTTCAGGCCCTTCAGATTAGTGAGGGAGTCGCGATACGTGATCCTTTAGAAGCCCTAGGTGCAACGAGCGAGGGCGCGTCGGAAATAGCATTAAGCCATGCTCAGTTGTCAATAATTACTGCTTCGATTTCAGCAATAACAGGCTTGTCAACGAGCGACATCGAAGAAGCGATCGTAGTGCGTGCTCGGACCACGCCGACGCTGCTCTTGTTCTCTAGTGTGCAGCTGCTGGCTGACGTGGTCGGCGATTTGGATAGTGATTCTTTGAATGCTTATGCAACCGAAGTGACAGGTTCACTGGGACGTTTCTTGCAGCAGATGGTTGCCACTGATGCGATTATTTTATCCGAATTTAGTGACGTTGGTTTAAGAGTGGTCGTTGCTGATTTGGTAGCAATTTCAGCTGGTGATACCGAACTCGCTGAGGAATATCGAGAGAACGTTTTGGCACTAATACAAAGCAGTTCAGCGTTGACGGGACTGGCGTCACAATTACCTAACTTCAATGAGTTTAGTTATCGTATAGATGAGGGTGCAGCAGGTGGTTATCAGTATACAATTGACGGCGCCGACGCGACGTCTAATGATATCGTCGTCTATGCTCGAATTGGCGATACCATTAGATTTGACAATGTAATCGCTCTAAGTACCCATCCGTTCAGGTTAGGTCGAGTTCGCGAATCATCCCCTCTGACTGAGGCCGAGGGGGTAGTTTTTGAAAGCAACCACCACGTCGCATTAGTGGTCAATGAGAATACTCCTTCGACGATTTATCCCTACTGCACACGCCACACGGGTATGTTTGATCGCGGCAGAATAGAGATTGTTGATTCGTTTGAGTCTTTGGATTTCCCGAGACCTGAACAAGGAGCTCTGCAAGTAAGGGGCGTTGTTGTGGGTGGTAAATATGACGGTGCAGCAGGGTATACATACGATATGTACCTGTCTCAAGAAGAAGCAGAGGCAGCGTCCGACCAGAATATCCATCAGCATCGAATGGAAGATATGCCGACGGTTCCATTTTTTATGCCTGATGGCCAGGGGTACCACGGTGCAGCTGAGCCATCCAGCCGCTTAGACTTCAAACCCATAAGCGTTCAAGAGTAGGCTTTCGAGCCATTATATTGCTGCGGATTGATTGGCCCAGCCGGGAAGCTCACAAAATGTATCGGCTGCTACTTTGACGCTGACCGCCGAGTTGGCATGCGCACCAACGCACCATGATGGCATGACCATCGAATACACCCCCGAGCCGCCCGCCTGCAAAATCAAGATTTGTTCCGGTTCCTGGAATGCCATGCGGTCTTTAGGGTCGGGTCCTGAAAACTGGCTGAACAGACGCTTGACGATGCTCGCCTCGACAAAGCTTCGCTGGTATAGCTCTTGGGCAATGTCCTCTCGTGTGAGTCCGGCCCCGTTTAAAATGGCACTGTGCTCTGGGTTCAATACGACGGTTGCACATCCGCCTGTCAGCGTGCCGTTGTTGCTGGGCGGGTTAGCTAAGCCCATGGCAAGGAGTTCCAGCAGCGATTTGTAGCTATCCGGGTCATCGCCGTCGCCGGCAAAGATAACTGAGTGTGGTGCCTCGGAGCCCAGAACCGTGACCACGCTATCGTCGGCATTGAACCCTCGGCTTACGTGCAGCGGTGTGAAAGGACTGGCCTCCTCATCTTCTGCTAAACAGAAGGTGAACTTTCCAGGATGACCCAGCAGCGCCATGTCGGAACTACCAGGTCGTGCCTTGCCAATATTGATCATGGTGAGCCGGAGTGCTCGACCAATGGTCGCGTTCGCGCGGTGGCCAGGACCCAGGGCGCCCGTACCTGACGCAATCGGTCCGCAGGTGTGTCTCGCGGGTCCATTGACAATGATTAAGGGTGCCGTGCAGTGCGTCGTTGCCTGCATTTCAGTGAGATCGAACTGGGGATCGATCACCGCTTTAACTGCGGCCACCACCACCGGCATATAGTCGGGTAGACACCCCGCCATGACCGCTGCAATCGCTACTTTCTCGACGGTTGCGATGCCGTGCCCCGGTCCCATGGTGCCCAATATCATGTCCGCTTCGAGACCTGATGCCAGAACCATGCGATTGACGCGCTCGGCTGTGGGGATGACGACGGGTAGGCCATCTGTGCAGCCGAGGCGATGGAGTTCTTCGAGTGCTGCCTCTTCGTCTCGCGCGGATAGGGTATTAGTCACTGCTTGCCTCGAGCGCGGCCACAATTTCTTGAGCTACTGAGTCCGCGACTGCGGTCATGTTTTCCGAGCCTGTCCCTGCTACCGGGTGAGGTAATTGAACTCTTGGCACATCTGACATGCCCAATGATTCAGCTACGAAATTGCCTTGAGCCCAGAACTCCTCAGTGACCAGTGCTACCGAGGGTATGCCAAGTTTGGCGAGGTTTATGCCGTCACGCACGGTGCCGGTAGTGCAGGAGCCTCAGTGCCCGTAGGCCGCGATAACACCCACGCAATCTCCACCAATCTCACCGAGTAGTTTCTCGGGCGCGGCGATGGTGGCGTTGCCCTTGTTGTAGGCCTTGAGGTTGATGCCGGGCCGAAGCCGGCCAATGGCCTTACCAACCTCATCGAGGAAAGGCACAGAGTCAGGGAATCCGTTGGCAAGCAAGCCGATGGTAGTGGCGTTGCCACCGTCAACCTTTACGGACAAATCGTACGGCGTATTTTCAATGCCGACGTCAGCGTCTGGGTTTAAAAACTCAATCATGGGCTATCCTCTTTAACCGTCACTGTTATCGCCAAGAACCCGTGTGACTGTCAAGAGCGGCGTTAGGTAATGAGGTTCGCTGGCGTTGGTTTTGGCCAGTACAATAGAGGCTCGAGATGAAGGATGACCTATGGAACGAATTGAACTAGCACAGGGGCTTTCGTTTAGCCGGCTTGTTTACGGTATGTGGCGGCTGGCAGACGACAGCGATACGTCAGTGAAGCATGTCGACGCAAAAATTAATGCAGCGCTCGATCAGGGCATTACGACATTTGATCAGGCGGACATTTATGGTGGCTACGCCGCCGAAGCTGTCATGGGAGCGGCAATGAAGGCAAACCCTTCACTGCGTCAGCGAATAGAAATTGTCTCCAAGTGCGACATTGTCATCGATGCAGGCCGCCACTCCGGAGCGCGTGTTAAACACTACAACACGACAGCAGCGCACATTAATGCAAGTGTCGATGCCTCTCTTTCGGAAATGGGCATTGACGACATTGATGTGCTTCTTGTTCATCGGCCAGACCCGCTCATGGATCATTATGAGACAGGTGCGGCGCTCGATGCGCTGGTAGATGCGGGAAAGAGCCGCGCGGTTGGAGTGTCGAACTTCAGACCCTGGGACTGGAGCTTGCTCCAGTCGGCCATGCGCCATCCGCTCGTCACCAATCAGATCGAATTGAGCCTTAAACATATTTCGCCTTTCACCAATGGTGATCTTGCCTTCCATCAGCAGCACGGACACGTCGTCATGGCTTGGTCTCCCTTGGGTGGTGGCGATCTGATGACCGGTTCAAATGAGTTGACCCATCGCTTGGACAGCATTGCCAAACGATGTGGTGTCGATCGGGCCGCGGTAGCTACGGCATTTTTATTAGCTCACCCTGCTAAGATCACGCCTGTTCTAGGTACCAACAACCTCGAGCGAATCTCGGCGATCTCAGCAGCTGAAACCGTCGAGATTGACCGGCAGGACTGGTTCTCTCTTTACGAAGCCGCGCTTGGAAGTGAGGTACCCTGATCTAGGGGTGATGTCAGCAGTAAGTCGTGAGCTTCGCTGAAACTAGCGTTAGCAAATATGCGATAGATAGAGACCGCCGATAAAAACTGTCTAAACTGAAAGCAACCTCAAAAAAATAATGAGAGAGGTGAGAATGAGAATAAGACAAGTTGCTCTCGCAGCGTCCGACCTAGAGAAGACCGACGCGACATTGCGTCATTTACTGGGCTGTGATGAGTCCTACGCGGACCCAGAGATTATCTACTTCGGGCTAGACAATCGACTCTACACACTGGGTGACACCTTCCTAGAGGTTGTCAGCCCTGCGCAGCCCAATACTGCTGCCGGTCGTTTTCTTGATCGCCGCGGTGGCGACGGCGGCTACATGGTCATTGTGCAGATCGAGAACCTGGCCCAGGAGCAGGCCCGTTTGGTAGGCACTGCAATACGCACCGTGTTTGCCGATGACCGTGGGAACGCGAAAGCTATTCATCTGCACCCCAAGGATGTCCCTGGCGCGATCCCTTCACTCGATGAAATGACCCCTGCTGAGTCCTGGTTGTGGGCGGGTGATGGCTGGGAGCAGCGCGCGGGACGCTACGTTCGTGGCATCTTGGCCGTGGAAATAAGATCGCTTGATCCAAAAGCAACGGGCCTGTGCTGGGCCGAGGCCTATGGCATTGAACTAATGCAAGCAGGCAATGGGTGGCGCTTGGAAATGGGCGTAAGCGACATACGCTTTGTTTTCGATGCGGCGGCCGTTGCACCTGCGCTCATGGCGATTGATTTTGACGCAGTCGATCTGTCCGCCATTTGTACCGCTGCTGATAATATCGGCCTCGAGCGCAAGGGCCATATCGTGACTGTTTGTGGCGTGGACTTTAACTTTCTTTAAACCTAATTTTCTCTAAAAGTACTGGGAGGCGATATGACTCAAGGAATGATCGATACGGGGACAGACCATTTACTTGCCAACCTCACTGAGGGCGTATTGACGCTGACGTTTAATCGTCCGGAGACGCGTAATGCCATGTCGGGAGATTTGCTTCAAGCGCTCGGGGCTCAGCTCAGTGATGCGGAGATTAATCCTGACGTTCGCTGTGTCGTGGTAACCGGCGCTGGCAACGCGTTTTGCGCGGGTGGCGACGTGAAGGCCATGTCCGGTGTGAACGCCAAGGGGGCCGGCAGTCCTCTGGAAACGCTGATACACCGGCAGCGACTGAATCAGCGCTCAACCAGCGGGCGGCTAAATAAAATGCCAAAGCCGACGCTCGCTGTTATCCCGGGTGCCGCCGCAGGCGCGGGTTTGTCCATTGCGCTGGCGTGCGATCTTCGCATTATGTCTTCTACCGCGTTCATGACCACCGCGTTTGCCAAAGTGGGCTTCTCAGGTGATTACGGCGGCACCCTGTTCATGTCACAGCTTGTCGGCACAGCAAAAGCGCGAGAGCTGTATTTTCTCTCTGAGCGCATTGGGGCAGAAGAGGCTGAGCGGCTGGGTTTAACCAACTGGGTAGTAGCGCCCGAGGACCTCGAACAGCGCGCCACGGACATTGCTCAAAAGCTAGCAAATGGGCCCACGGTGGCGTTCAGTTATATGAAAGAGAACCTTGCACGAGCACTGATATCGGCTGACGTCCATGATTGCTTGGACTTAGAAGCGTCGCATCACATCCATTGTGGTGGAACGGCTGATCACAAAAACGCGGTTGAAGCGTTTATTGCGAAGCGCGCGCCGGTGTTCGAAGGCAAGTGATCGCCGTGCTAGGCGCTGGCCGAGGGTGACTGCGTGGCACCCACAAGCTTGTACTCGCTGGCATCAGTAATGAAGTCGGCGTGTCCATAGGTTTCCAGTAAGCGACCCAGTTTTCGTGTGAGGCTTCTATCAAGCACCTTGGCAAGCCCTGGAATTTTCATGCCGAGGCTGCAGAGATTTGAGCTACCAACAATGGTCGTTAGGGCACAGGCAGTAGCCACTTTATCGCTGAACCTGTAATGCACGCCCATTGCCTCGGCACGTGCCACTTTTCCCTCACAGAAGTTCTGGATCAGGAAGTACTTGGAGAACCCCCGTTCCATCCAGCGGTGGAAACGCCCCGTAATGCTAGGATCAGTAAATAACTCCGCGTCCATGGTTCCACGTACTAACTCACCACAGGTTTCATCGTCATAAATCTTGTGAAGAGACATGTCTCTGGCCGTCATCAGATCGACTATTTCCTGAGGTGTTTCGCCCAGCAACTCCTCGGGTAATCCCAGCAGGAAACAGCGATATCGCGCCATCTCCACACGCGCACGTTCAGTTGGTGTGAAGTCGGTGCGCCCTTGCGCCAAAAGCTTGTAGGACAAAAGAAAAATACCAATGAGTCCGGCCGGCATTTGGTCGACTTGCGGAATAGGAATTCCATAAGTTGATACGTCCCACTTACCTGTTCTCATGATGTTAAATCGCACCATCGAGTGCATCAGACGAACCTTCGCGGCGGCCTTGAATCCGGGATTGAAACGTTCCATCGCCCGCGGCATGGCTGTCGCAGTGAAAAAACTCGCAGTTTCAAAGACGCGGCGGACGGATTGTTGATCGGTCAGTGTGCCCGTCATGGTCATGGGCAACGCGGTGTACTTATTCATGAAGGTAGCAATGAAAGCGCCGCGAATCGCAAAAGGCGAAATGGTCCCCAGCGGTATACGCTCGTGCTTGGCGCCTTCCTCTACCATGGCCATATCAACCCAGTCGGGTGTGGCCTCCATCGCTCTAATGAAAGTGATGAGTTCGTCAGGCGCGTTCTCGACGCTTTCGATACCCTCATCACAGGCTTTCTCAAGCATGGAGACTAAGGCTCTAAAACCATACTCAGGTATGAGTGACGCGTAGGCGTCGGCGACCTTGTCACCCATCATGGTGTAGTTACGGATGCGCTTGATGAGCGCTGGGTTTTCAAGGACGCGCTCACAATAGTTGCGATGACGAGAAGGGCTAAGCGTCTCAAGATCAAAGTCCCTGACGTAGCGTTCGGGGAGTTGATTGAAATCAACTGATCCGTAAATCTCAGGGACAAGCGCCTGCTGCTCCAAAACAGATGAGTTAAACAGCTGCTGATGTTCTTGTTGCATTGATCGTGCCCCAGTTGCTCTTTTCACACCATAGCCAGTTACGACGGTGTAGGGCAACCGGACTGCTGCCAACGTGTTCGACTAAAAATGTAAATCGACCTAGTGACTTAATCCGTCGCTCTGATGAGCAAGGGGCTGGCGCCCCATCAGTCTTAACGCTACCTTGATGAGCTGGCGATATAAATCAGGAACTAAAAGAGATCGTGACCCCATGAATATAACAGCCCGACTTCTCACAGCCGTTGTCTTGGTTTTTCTGAGTCATCAGAGTTACGCAATGGGTGCCGATACGGACAAGGCAGGCCATCACGCTGTGCTAGTGCCCGAATCTGGCACCTATTCTCGGACAATATCGACAGATGTTGCCCTCGCACAAACCTATTTCGATCAGGGCCTGCGTTTGGCGTGGGGGTTTTACTTCCCCGAGTCGATAGCGTCTTATCAAGAGGCCTCGCGCCTCGATCCATCACACCCCATGCCTTACTGGGGTATTGCACATGCGGCGGGGCCTAATCCCAATTCCCGTTACGCGCAAATGCCCGACGATCCAAAGGGCGCGGGATTGTCAGCGATTGAAGCAGCGTTAGACCGTATCGATCGTGCGACCCCGATGGAAGCAGCGCTGATCAACGCGCTTTACGTTTTCTATGATGCGAAGAGCATCCCTGACCCTCGTGAGCGCGACCGCGCCTACCTGGCGGAGATGCGCAAGCTCAACAAGCAGTACCCTGATGATCCGGATATCGCAGCACTCTACGCCGGTAGTTTTATGTCGATTCGACGCTGGGACTACTGGGATAAGAGCGGCGAGGCGAAAGGGGAGACGCTCGATGTCGCAGAGGCACTCGAGCATGTGATTAACTCCGGAGGTCCGCACCCAGGCGTCTACCATCTACACATACACCTCATAGAGGCCTCGCTTGAGCCCGAACGCGCCATGGTCTCTGCGGATGCGCTGGAGGCAACGCTTCCTATTGGCGGGCACGTGGTGCACATGCCCGCGCATATCTTTGTGCGAGTTGGCGATTATCAGCGAGCGATCGACAACAACTTGCGCTCGCTTGCCGTAGACAAGCAGTTTGCGCAGCACTGGGGTGACCTTCCATTGCCGAACATTGGCACGTACCCGCTCTCGCACAAAATACATGCCGGGCATGCGCTCGATTTCGTGCGCTATGCAGCCACCATGCAGGGCAGTTCTGAGCTCGCTATCAAATCTGCTAAGCAAATGGCTGAGGCCATTAGTCAACACGGCACACCCATGGGTCGGAGCCAAAAGCGCGTGGCAGCACCCTGGGTGACACTGAAAATATTTGGGCGGTGGGACGAGTTGCTCGCGATTGAGGGGTTCAAGTACTCAACACCCTATCTCGATGGCGTCCTGTCGTACGTGAAAGGTAGTGCTTTCATTGCTAAGGGCTCGCTGGATCGTGCTAAGCAACAACTTAGTGACATTCAACGCATCGCGCAATCGTCCGATGTCTCAGTAAACCGGGCTGGCGCTACGGCTACAGCGGAGCTTCTCGTGCTCGCGGCACACGCGTTAGATGGTGAGATCAAGCTCGCGGAGGGGGATCTCAAGGGCGCCGTAGCAGCCTTCGAAAAAGGTGTCGCCCTTGAGGATACAAACAACTATACAGAGCCACCTGATTGGCCGCAGTCGATGCGGCTTTACCTGGGTAATGCACTGCTGATCGCAGAACGATTCGAGGAAGCTGAAGGGGTTTTCCGAGAAGATTTGCGTTGGCACCAGAATAATGGTTGGTCCCTGTTTGGTCTGATGAAGGCGCTGGAGGCCCAGGACAAGAAAAATGAAGCAAAAGTGATCCAAAATCGATGGGAATCCGTGTGGTTGCGCGCCGATGTCGAACTGACATCGCCGGTAATCCTGTGATTGGTTTGGTTTTTCGGTTGAGTAGTGCATTGGAGAGCGTATTGATGAGACGTTTAATGCTCTTATTCACCCTAGGTTTGGCGCTGTGGCTCGGCGGCGCGACGTTGTATGTATCCGCTCAAAGTCAATATGAGTCGGTGACCAAAGACGCAGCATTCAGAGCCAGCGTCGAGTTACCCAAGGGTGCGGCGTTTGTCTTGCTATCCGAGGGCTTCACCTACTATCGGTGGGCTAACACAGAGTCTTGTACGAGTGCTGATGTCTTGGTTCATGGTTTCTCAGTGCCTTCGTATATTTGGGATCCAACCTACGAGTTTCTCGCCTCGAAAGGACGCTGTGTCGTTACTCTTGACCTCTACGGACGTGGCTTTTCCGACAATCCGGATGTGGCCTACACCGACCAATTATTTGCCAACCAAGTACTCGAATTGCTTGATCATTTAGAGATTGAAAAAGCGACGTTGCTCGGATTATCCAATGGCGGGCGGGTGGTTAGTCAGCTGGTGGGTTTCGCGCCTGAGCGGGTAGAGCAACTAATCTATGTGGCGTCGTCCGGCTTTAGAGATGTTAGCCGTGCTACCAATGTTGGCGTGAGCCAAGCGGAAATTGACGCTCTCGTTGCTCGTTACCCTGAGCTTCCTGCGGGCCAGCTATCGGACTTTAAAGACCCGACTAACTTTCAGGACTGGGACGAAAAATACGCTGAATTACTCGTTCATAAAGGATTTGCTCGCGCACTCATATCGACTCGTAAGAATCATGACTCACGAGAACTAGATATTATTCACGCAGCCCTCCAGGCCTCAGATATTCCCGTCACCACCATCTGGGGTGATAGCGATACCGTCGTTGTGTATGCGGGCTTTGCCGAGAAGTTGGCGCGCTTACTCCCCAAGCGAGTCGAGCATTTTGTGCCCGAGTCTGGTCACTTACCGCACATGGAGAACCCGGCGTATTTCGAGGCATTACTTAAAAAACAGCTTTTCGCTCGTTGAGCAAGCTACCTCACCGGGAACGCCTCGAGCAGACCCGTCGAGATTGTATGTACAAGCCTTATAGGTGCAGGTAAAGGTTCGGGAACAGCCCTGACCTGATGCCCCTGTGATTACAGGCATCGATAAACGCGCGGATCTTCAAGTCCTTGTCTTTGATGATCAGTGGCGTTCCTGCGGCCGTTCGAGACATAAAATTACCGGCATCCGGGATGGCGGCCTACGGACAAAAGACGGCCAGTCACTATCGCAGTACAGCAGCCTCTTACTCGAGGCGGTCTTCGCTTGTGCAGTGCTCTACCGGCTCATGCCATTGCGCGGAGCTAAGGTCGGTCGTCCCCCTCTCAACATACGCAATAACGTCTTCAATGATTCGTTGCTCCTAATAAGTCCAGGTCATTATTCATTGGCAGCCTGAATCGTTCTAACTAGGGTCCCCCAGTTTAAGCAGTTGCTTACCATGATTTTCGCCTGTGTAGAGGCGACGGAGTGTATTTGGGATGTTCTCGAAACCCTCCTGCACATCCACCTGAAACTTCAGATCGCCGGACATCACCCAGCCCATGAGATCTTGAATCGCTTCCATTGCCCGTGGCATGTAATCGAGGATGATGAACCCCTCCATGCGCCCTCGGTTTGTCACGAGATTCATCAGGTTCGAGGGTCCAGGGATCGGTTCTTCCGCGTTATAGCCAGAGATGCCACCGCACATAACGACACGGGAATAGAGATTCAGGTGGTTAAGGGCCGCTTCTAGTGTGTCGCCGCCCACATTATCGAAAAAGACATCCCACTTATCGGGGCAGGCAGCGGCAATTTGCTCATCCAAGTTGCCCTGCTTGTAGTCGATAGCTTCGTCCAGCCCTGCCACCCCTGAGAGCCACCGGCATTTCTCCGGACCACCCGCAATGCCGACCACGCGACATCCTTTAATCTTCGCTATCTGGCTCGCAACAGAGCCTGTGGCACCGGCAGCGCCTGAGACCAATACCGTTTCGCCAGCTTTTGGCTGGCCCAATTCGAGCAGGCCAAAGTAGGCTGTAATACCTGTTAAACCGATGACAGAAAGCATCATCTCCGGCGTGACTCCATCGGGCACTTTGGTAACGCCCATGACGCCTTGACCCGGGGTGATGACAGCATAGTCCTGCCAGCCACCCATGGTCTGTACAAGGTCACCTTCTGAAAAATCATTGTGGTTAGAGAGCACGACCTGCCCAACGGTACCGGCTCTCATAACCTCTCCTATACCAACCGGCGGGAGGTAGCTGGGACGGTCGACTGCCCAGCCTCGCTGTGTCGGATCAAAAGAGAAGTACAGATTTTTCACCAAAATTTGCTGGTCGATGACCTTTGGAACGGTGGTCTCGACAAACTCAAAGTTGGCCTCCCCGATCATTCCTTCGGGGCGTCTTGCGAGACGCCATTGGCGATTAACAGTCATTGATTCTGCCTCTCTACTGTAAGTTTTGAATGTCAGGGCGTGTTATTGGAATCGTCGTTCGTTTTTATTTCCCGCTACGAGAGCCTCTATGCCCGCAATAATGAAGTTGACTGTCAACTCGATAGTCTCTTCCATGCTCAAGCCTCGTTTACCAGCCAACTCGGCTGCTGACCAAGCAGCACCGGATGACAGCTGGACGATCAGTCGTGCCGTATCCTCATCAAGGCTGTAGTGTTCAGAGACCTTATCAATAAGGTAGCCGGCGGCTTGTCGCGAGTTTTGCACCAACCTGTTCTGTACGACGCTGGCTATTTCCGGCTGAGTGATGAGGATGGGCAGCGCCGTGCCCGGTGCGTAGTGCTCAAAATTACTTCTGACGGCGACACGAACAATATCTTCAAAGCTTGTTGCTTGCTCCGCGTCGCTTGCGGTTCGCTTGTTAAACCTTGCGAACTCGCGCTTTAGCAGTGTCTGAAGGAGCTCAATTCGGTTCGGAAAGTAGTTGTAGACCAGTGGTGCGGACACATTTGCTCGCTTTGCGAGCCCCTCCATTGTGAAGCCGGCAATGCCGTCCATTGCGATCATTTCCGCGCTGCAATCAAGTAAGTGGTCCTGCCGTGCTGCGGGGCTGAGTCTGCTTCGTTTTGGTTTCGGGTCTGACATGGGTTTATTTTTGAGCGTCTATAGTAACGAGTGTAGTTTACTAGGCGAGTACCGTAAACCAAATGGTCTTGTCCGGGCGAGCCATGACAGAGCCGGCAATGTCGTTTAACGTTGTCGTCCAGAGGTTGTTGCAGAAGTAGGTATGACCCTTATGGAATCATCGGCACGTCGACCAAGTCCGCACGCACTGACATCGATTTTTCGCATGTCGTTCTTATCGATATTGCTCTTTACTGTGGCACTCCAAACGACTGCCTCGCAAGTGCAGCCAGAGGGGCCCATCGCCCTCGTCGGCGCCCAGTTGCTGGATGGCTATGAGGTTGCCCCAATCGCTGACAGCGTCGTTGTTTACGAAGATGGCGTTATTACCGCGGTCGGATCTGCTAATGATGTGCAGATACCGTCTAATGCAATGGTTATCGATGTGGGAGGTCACACGGTGCTTCCCGGGCTCATCGATAATCACGTTCATGTCGATTTGATCGGACATGGCTCTTACGAACGTTATTATGAATTTCTTGGTGGCGATGAACGTTTGGATGAGGTAATGCCTATTGCCGCCAAGCAAATGTTGAGAGCGGGTGTCACTACAGCACTGGACTTGGGTGCGCCTTTCGAGATTCTCGATGTTCGTAGAAAAATCGATGCCGGCCAGATCCCTGGCCCTCGTCTGCTGGTGTCGGGTCCTTGGATAACGCGTGTTCAGTACGACACCATCCCCGACAGCTATGAGGAGGTTATCAGCTCACCAGAGGAGGGCGCCCGTAAAGCCCTCAAGCTAATTGACCGCGGCTCTGACGTCATTAAAACTTGGGAAGGTTTGACCCAGGAGGACTATCACGCCATTGTGGCTGCGGCCCATTCTCGCGGCGTCAAGGTTCACGCACACCTTTATGATCCCCAAGCCATCAAGATGGCCATTGAGGCGGGCGTTGATGTATTTCAACACGTCGGCTCGGCCGGTAACCCGCCTTATGAAGACGCGTTGATTAATACCATCGCACACAAAGAGATTCCCGTCGTCCAAACAATTTCTCATCGTGTTTGGGTCTATCCCTCGACGCTGGCATTTCCTTCACGCTTGAAGAGAGCCGAGTACAAAACGGATATGCCAGACGAGATCTACCGAGAGTTCATGGATTCATTCAAAAACTTTCATCAACTTCCGTACTTTAGGAACGCGGCGACTGAGATAAGGAACTCGAAACAATCCGCCAGCCAGTTCATCGAAGCGGGGGCCCGCATTGGTGTTGGCACTGACGCAGCTAGTCCGCTCAATATGCATCTAGAGGCCATTTGGCGTGAGATGTCTGCTTTGGTCGATAGTGGAATGGCACCGATTCAGGTCATATCGGCTGCAACTAAAACCAACGCTGAAATACTCGGAGTGTTCGCTGAGCGCGGCAGTCTAGAGCCCGGAAAGCAGGCTGACATCCTCGTAGTGGCGGGCAATCCGCTAGAGAACATTGAGGTGCTCGGTCAAGTAGCGTTGGTCGCTAAAGGTGGTGCGCTGTGGGTTACCGAAAATAGTACGCTTCAGATTGCTGGGCCAATCAACCGTTTCGACATTCCCTGAATTTTTTCACGACTTTATCGTCGTGCGTCTGACGCTCGCGTCTGCTTATAATTCAAACCAAAGCGCTCTTTAGAATGGACATGATCAAAGATGAGTCGAATAACGCAGGTATTAGCGGTAGCCACGATGACATTGGTGCCCATCGCGGCGCATTCAGGCTCAGAACAAGATAGCTTGCCGCTTGAGGGCGCTACCGAAGTTCTCAGCTTCACTACTGATGAAGGTTCATGGCTGTCCATGGATGTGGCACCTGAGGGCGATAGCCTAATCTTTGATCTCTTGGGCGATTTATACAGGTTACCCGTTGACGGCGGTCAGGCGATGCGGATTACCTCAGGCCTTGGCTACGACAGCCAGCCCGTGATTTCACCTGATGGGCAGCGGATTGCATTCATAAGCGACCGTGGCGGTGCGACTAATTTGTGGGTTGCTGATATCAACGGTGAAGGTGCCCGACAACTCTCCTCAGAGCGCCATGCCAGCATGATCTCTCCGCAATGGAGCTCCGATGGCGATTACCTCATCGTTACTCGAGTCGGTACCGATACTGAACTGGTGATGTTCCATGTCGACGGTGGCTCTGGCGTGACCTTGACGGGCTCAGGGGGAAATGAGCGCTTCTGGGGTGTTGGCGCCGAGCCTTCTCCCGACGGTGAGCATCTTTATTTCGCTCAGGGTCAGGGTTCTCGGCGGGATATACCGGCATCGCAGATCAGTCGCTACGCGTTTGCCACAGGCGATATCGAACCGTTGACGCAAGGCGAGGGCGGTGCCTTCCGTCCCGTGCTGTCTCCAGACGGCCAATACATGGTGTACGGCACACGATTCGAAGCTCAGACAGGACTGCGGATTCGCGACCTGAACTCCGGTGCAGACCGATGGCTGACTTACCCGATTCAGCGTGACGCGCAGGAGAACTTCCGCCCGCCGAGCCGCGATCTCTTACCAGGTTACTCCTTCACGCCCGACGGTAAGCAGGTCATTTTCAATGCCTTCGGCAAAATCTGGCGTGTTGATGTGGCAACAGGCGACCGCGAGGAAATTCCCTTCACGGCAGACGTTGCACTCGATATTGGACCGGATCTCACTGCGCCTTATCGCGTTGCGCAAGGTGATCTGACGGCCACTCTGATTCAGGACCCGCGACCCTCTCCCGATAAGAGCAAGGTTGCCGCATCTGTCTTGACCAAAATTTATGTCATGGATGCTGATGGGAAAAACCTCAAGCGTCTCACCAAGAGTAATCAAAGCGAATTTAAGCCTATCTGGTCGCCGGATGGCCGTTGGATTGCTTACACCACCTGGTCGCATGCGCGCGGTGGTCACATTTACAAGATGCGCTCTGATGGAAAGGGTAAGCCCAGACAGCTTACTGACATCGAGGCGTTTTATACCGATCTAGCCTTCAGTCCCGACGGCAGTATTATCGTAGCCATGCGAGGAAACGAGTTTCTTCGGAATCAGACTTTTAGCGAGTTTGGGGGTTTGCGAATTCCACTTGAGTTGATCTCGTTACCTGCCAAGGGCGGTGAGCAAACCGTTATCAAGGCACTCAAAAGCGGGCGTTATCCTCATTTTGGCCCTGATTCAGATCGCGTGTATCTCACCAATGATGGCGGACTCTTCTCCCTAACCCTTAGCGGCGCCGACCGTCGCGACGAAATGATAGTGAATGCACCTCGGGGCAACCGGCGTGGCGATGACCCACCGCGAGCTGAAGCTATTTACATACACCCAGACGGCAATTCGGTGTTGGCGTTTGCCAACAAGCAGGTGTGGTGGATTGCAAAACCAAAAGCGGGCGCACAAGCAGTTGTTGCCAACCTAAGAGGCGGCGACGTACCGGTTAAGCGGCTAACGCACGTGGGGGCGGACTATCTGGGTTGGTCCAGTGACGGCAGTGATCTTTGGTGGGCAATCGGAAACACCTTCCACTCTCGCCCACTCGCTAGTCTGAGCTTTGAGCCAGACGAAGTGGATTCGGACGACAGCGTTTCCGAGGCCGACAATGACGCTTCAGATTACTTTATTCCAGAAGATGAGCATCCCGCCGTCACCGCAGTTGATATGGAGGTGGTTGTACCAAGGGCGACTCCAATGGGTGCGCTCTTATTGCAACAGGTCAATCTCATCAGCATGTCCGGAGAGTCGACGGATGCCATGGCAGAGGTGAGCGTTTCACGAGATATTCTGATCATCGATAATCGCATTCATGCCATCGGTGATCATGGCACTCTGTCAGTACCCGACGGGGCGACGAGGCTTGACCTAAACAACAAATTTGTGGTGCCAGGTTTTATCGACACGCATGCTCATTGGGAGTTTAGAACCAGTGATGTGCTTGAGCCTCATAACTGGTCACTCGTCGCAAATGTTGCTTATGGTGTAACCACCGGGCTGGATGTGCAGACAGCAACAAACGATTATCTCGCTTACCGCGATTTTGTTGAGACAGGGCAGTCCATTGGTCAGCGCGCCTTTATGACAGCACGGGGTGTTTTTGGTGATACCGATTTCCAGTCATACGACGAGGCCCACGCTTACCTCCGGCGCTACAGCGCGCACTATCACACCAATAACATCAAAAGTTATGTCGTAGGAAATCGTGAGCAGCGGCAGTGGGTGGTTCAAGCCAGTCAGGCATTGGGGCTGATGCCCACCACCGAAGGGGCGGCCGATCAGAAGATGGGCATAACGCATGCCATCGATGGTATGCACGGCCACGAACATAATCTTCCCGACTCCCCTATTTTTAAGGATGTGGTCGAGCTCTTCGCGAAAACAAGAACGGCCTACACACCCACACTGGTGGTGCAGTACAACGCACCTACACTTGTCGATTACTTCTTCACTCGAACCGATGTGAGGGATGATGCCAAGCTCCGCCGCTTTTATCCGAGCAATCGTCTTGATGAGTTAACATTGCGTCGATCTAGCTGGTATCGGGATAATGAATTTGATTTCGAGCAAGGTGCTGCTCAGGTCGCAAAAATTCAACGTGCGGGTGGTCTTGTTGGTGTTGGCGGCCATGCCGAACTGCAAGGTCTCGGCTATCACTGGGAAATGTGGGCCTATGCCATGGGTGGTATGACACCCGTTGAGGTATTGCGGGCCGCAACCATCGACGGGGCACGTATCATTGGCGTTGATCAAGATTTGGGTTCCATCGAGGTAGGTAAGCTAGCCGATATGGTCGTACTGAATAGCAATCCGCTAGACAATATTCGCAATACCGTCGATATCGACAGAATCCTAATTAATGGGCGTCTCTACAACGGTGACACCATGAATCAGGAGTGGCCTGATCGCGTGCCACTGCCCGATTTCTGGTGGTGGAATCAGGCAGATCGCCGGTTTGTTCCTGCGGAAAAGAGTGATAATTAAAGCACCTTTGCTCGCCTTTTTTCGCGCCCTATACAGCTTTTTTTAACTGCCCAGTCTGCGTTCCATTTTTGGGGCGCCTGACAGCGATTTCGTTACACGCGGGGCTCTCACACCCCGCGTATCCTTTAATCGTCATACCGTAGTGACGTTAATAAAGGAGTAATGAAACATGGATAAACTTAAATTTAGTGTCGTTTCTGGACTAGTCGTTTTGTGCATAGGCATCGAAGCTAACGCGTCGACCTCTGTGACTGCTGCCTACGGGCAATGCAAGGTTGCAGTGCTGGAGAAGTTTGGTGGCGATACGCGCATCACGATGAAGGGTAGCAAGAAGTACTCGGGCACCCTCACAGTCAAATTATCTGTTGTACCGGACGGCGCATCGCGTCAACGGTTGCTATGCAAAGTCAGCAATGGTGCCTTGGTACTAACTGATAAAGAGGGCAAGCCGCTCTCTTAACTAAGGAACGTTATGCAGGAGCTCAGTTGGGACGATTTGAAGGTGCTATTGGCCTGCAGTCGTCACGGATCTACGCGGACAGCAGCGTGTGCTTTGGGCGTTAGTAACAGCACGGTAGCTAGGCGACTAGAAGTACTCGAGGCGGCCATCGAAGGCCGCCTTTTTGACAGGACCCCGGACGGGCTTCTCGCCACGGCACTTTGCGAAGAGTTACTGCCGATCGCGAAAACGGTCGAAGACACCATATCTGATGGACAACTTCGACTAACTGGCAGGGATGCGATGCTAGCGGGAAAGCTTAAGGTGTCGATTGCGGACTTTAAGCCTGTAAACGAGCTTCTGTTTCGCAGCTTAAACGAATTCTCACAGGCATACCCTCGCATTCAACTGGACGTGAGGTCGTCTAACGACAAGGTGGATCTTTCTAGACGCGAAGCGGATTTCGCTATTCGAGGCCTAAAGCTCGAGGAGCGTCCCTCCAAAGACATTGTTGGTGTAAAGCTTGGTGTACTGACTACTGGGCTCTATGTTCATAAGACCCTTTTAGCTGAAGCAAGACTGGGTAAGCGAGAACTAAACTTCATCGATTCATCTCGGACAGCCCCTGCAGGATTGCCAACGGCAGCTGACCTTGGGATCAAAGTGAGGCATTCAGTCGATGGCCCTATTGCCCGTCTCGACGCGGTAGCCAATCAAATGGGGGTGGCTGCACTCGCTTGCTGTAGCGTTGCGGAGGCTGGCTTGATAGACGTCGTGCGCTTGCCTGATACGGAAAGTGTGCCGCATCGACACGTTTGGCTGCTTTATCATAAGGATCTCCGCCAAAGTGCTCGGATACGGGCTTTGTTTAAGCATCTATTGAAGTTGGAGGAAAACTGGCCGGCGGAGTGGATGGGCCAGCCTGCATGATTAATTCATGGCGCGAGCCATCTGCTTTAATTTTTGCCTAAGCATTTTTGTATAGCTGCCGAAACATGAGCGCAGGCGCTGCGCTTTGACGACACCGCCGTTTGTTTGGTTTCAACCTTGATATATTGTATCATTCTCAGTCTGAATGATTATGTTGCAAGTAAATTATGGGGTCATCGACAGCAAGGATTGAAGCTGCGGAGAACCGTTGTGCTCAGCAAGGCGTAAAACTGACTGAGCGCCGACGAGAAGTACTTTCCGCGTTGATAGAGGCTGGTGGTGCCTTATCGGCTTATGAGCTTTTGGATCGGTGTAATAAGCGCTTGAGTAAATCCATGCCCGCGATGTCGATCTATAGAATTTTAGATTTTCTTCAAAGTCATTCGCTGGTCCATAAACTGAAAAGCAACAATAAGTTTATTGCTTGTGCGCACATTGACTGTGATCACCAGCACTTTTCGCGCTCTCAGTTCTTTATTTGCTCTGATTGCCCTGCGGTTGAGGAAATAAACATCGATACCAGCGCATACGAGTTTATGCGTAAGGCTGCCGAGCAGGCGGGCTTCAGCCTAAGTAACACACAGCTTGAGTTCACTGGCTCGTGCCAGCGATGCACAAACAACGGAGGTCAACCCGAATGATTAGTCTGTCACCCATCGGACGCGGTCTGGCAGATCGAATGGCAGTTGGATTATCAGGGCTTTGTATTGCTCATTGCCTTGTCTTACCAATATTGATGACGTTCTATTCGTCGTCGCTATTGTTGATGGTGGGTGATGAGATTTTTCATACAGCCATCGTTTTTATTGCCATACCCATTAGTGGTTTAGCCTTGTTCTTCGGCTGCAAGAGTCATAGGAATTTCTTAGTTCCTGCCCTTGGGGTAGTGGGTTTGTTCCTGTTGATTGCCTCGGCTACTTTCGTACATGACGTCTGGGGTGAGTCAGCTGAGGTAGTCGCCACAATCATGGGGTCATTGGCTCTAGCCACCAGCCACGTATTAAATTTCCGGCTCTGTGCGCGCGCTTCGGATTGCTCTTGCAGTGAGTGAACAGAGCGCGTCTGTTCTGAGCGTTCAATAGCCGTATTTAGGATTATTGGCTAATCGTTGATTCGACTCTCATCTGCCGGCGGCTTCTTCTCAATCACTTTGAGCCCAGACAATCCATAACACCACTTTCCCATTGCTCGCTGATTTCCTGGCAAATGATTTCTATCCGGGATTCGAGGCAGTCATCGATCGCAATTTCCTTGAGAATACCGCCCGAAAGATTGTAGGCGAATACACCTGCGTCGGTAATTGTCACAGCTTTCATGCGCTCAACGGCAAGGGAATTAAAGAACGACATTAGGCGACCATAATTAAAGTGTTTGTCAGCTGAAATTCGCCAACCAATTGTTTTGAATCCGTCTCCAGCGTTGGTTGCTACTAGTACACCTGTCTCAGGTAAAGGCTTCTCTTCAACTTCCAGCGGTGATGGTGAAGATGCGGTGGTGGGTGTCGATTTCAGCTCGCCACTGGGCCGCCATAACGTGGGAGCCTCTAATGAGTCTATGGATAGTTGTCCAAATGATACAGCTGTCACAGGCACTTGGGCGCCGCGGCGTTCTTTGACGAATTCTTCGAGCGCATCTAATTGCTCTGTACTACACAAATCTGGTTTGCTGGCTATAACAATATCAGCCATATCGATCTGTTGAAGAAAGCTGGGGTGCTGCGCGACGTGAGATTGTTCGATTGAGCGTGGATCAACCAAAGTAAGCGTGCGTTGAATTAATAAATGCTCACTAAAAGATTTTTGGTGCAGGTTTTGCATCACCTCTTCTGGATGTCCCAGACCGGTTGGTTCAATCAAAATTCGGTCCGGTTGAACTAAGAATATAATTTGACTTAGCGTCATATTCATCGAGAGACCTGCTGTGCAACACATGCAACCGCCTGGCACCTCGAGGATCACCACGTCATCAACATCACCTAGCTCCCCGTTGATGAGCGCTTTGTCGATGCCTACCTCCCCAAATTCGTTGACTAGGATGGCCCATGTTTCGTCGGCTGGTCGCGCGGCTAGTAACCCTAAAATTGACGTGGTTTTTCCGGCACCTAGAAACCCGGTAACAATGTTGACAGGTATGTTTTTACGCATGCAACGTGACTCATAAGTGGGTCTAAAACCAAACCCTGTTGATACATTATATCGTCTTGGTGCTAGTACGCTTTTATTTATTTCATCGAATCGGACGGATGATTATTTTTAATTCACTCGCGAATAAAGTGATCAAATGGTCTGGTGCCCAAGAGTATCAAGCGCTTTGGCCGCGTCATCTTGACCGAACCGAGCCTGCATTGTTGACTAATATTGTGGGGATCCTGCCTTAAGCACTGCGAACTGAGGAACTTTCAGCACGATTATGGAGAGAAGAGCTTTTTTAAAAACAACAGCATCGGCTTTTACGGCACTGGCGGCTAGCGGTTGCGTTCTCCGGTCACTACCAGATCAACCATTTTCACGCGCTGTGGGTTATGGCGAATTGGTTCTTGATCCAAAGGGCTTGTTAGACCTGCCACCGGGCTTTTCTTATCGAGTGATATCGGCGTTGGGTGATGTTATGAGCGATGGGGCCACAGTTCCTGATAAGGCTGATGGCATGGGGTGTTTTGATCTTGGCGATGGGCGCTGGGCACTTGTGCGCAACCATGAGCTGGTTCCGATTGATGCAAGCGGTGGTTTGTTTGAGCTTGGTTTTGGTGCTAAGGACGGTGTTCTTGTCCCCGGTGGCACGACCCACGTCGTAATTGACCAAAATAGTCTTGAGGTGACGGATCAATTTCGATCACTTGGCGGCACTATTCGCAATTGCTCTGGTGGCGTCACGCCCTGGGGAAGCTGGTTGACATGCGAGGAAGCCCCAACGGGCCCCGGACAACTATATGGCGAGGGTCTGAGTAAAAATCATGGTTGGGTGTTTGAAGTACCTGCGGCGGCCACTGGTCTCGTTGATCCCGTGCCATTGGTTGCAATGGGACGTTTCAACCACGAAGCCGCCTGTGTGGATGCTGCAACAGGCAATGTCTACCTCACAGAAGATCGCGATGATGGCGTGCTCTACCGATTTATTCCGGCAGTGCCCAGCAAGCTCTCGCGAGGAGGTCGGCTGCAGGCGATGAAAGTGGATGGTATCCCTGACCTGAGGAACTGGTCGAATGTTTCGATGGCTGTGGGTTCGGTTGCCAATGTCAGCTGGATCGATTTGGATGCGGTGGAGGCACCAAAGGACGATCTGCGGTACCAAGCAGCTGCGAAAGGCGCAAGTTTGGTGGCGCGCGGTGAAGGCATCCATATGGGTGAGGGCGACGCATATGTGTGCTCAACTAGTGGCGGGTCCCGTAAATTCGGTCAAATTTTTCGCATTAAATTAAGTCCGGACGGAGAAACCGATCGCCTGGAGCTCTATTTTGAGAGCGTCTCCAAGCATCAATTCGACTATGGCGACAACGTGGTAGCCGCCCCCAATGGACATCTCATTGTTTGCGAAGATCAGTACACCATGGTGGTCGATAATCATCTGAGAGGGATCGCGCCTGATGGAAACGCCTACCCACTGGCGCGTCTCCGACTGCAAACCGAGCTAGCCGGGGCCTGCTTTTCCCCCGATGGGCATACCTTGTTCGTCAACGTATATGCACCAACAAAGACACTCGCTATTACTGGGCCTTGGGATAGCTTCAATGCCAGGACGATTGTCGTAGCCTGAGCACACCCGCGTTGCACAGGCCTCACGAAACAACGATGAGCTGAGTTACACAACCGTCACGGACTGCCCTTGAGCGATTGTACCGCTGCGCACGACTTTCGCGTAAACACCCAAGTTGCCCTCTGCTTCAGTTACTAGATGTCGCATGATGTCAGTATCTCGGGGGAGGGTTTCGGTTGCGTGTGTGGTCATCGAACAACGCGGGCAGGTATCGATTATTTTGAGAACAACATCGCCCATATGCAGCTCCTTACCAATCCAAGCTTGCTCTGGGAACCTCTCGGTCGAGCCACTGACATCGAGAATGAAATTGGCTCTAAATCGCTTTTCATCGAATGCCGAATTTGGTGCCGCTTGTGACATCGTATCCAGCGATTGCTGTGTCATGAGCATAATAGGAAAGGCATCAAAATAGGTGCCCGGTGGCGACTCGAATTCTAAGACTTCAGTAAAGGCACTAAGATCCGGAATTGGCTCGTCAGGGGTGCGGCCGAAGATGTCCCTTAGCTCCTGCTCAAAATCCTCTGAGTCGGGCGCGCCTCGCCGATAGTGCTCGAGGTTATCGGGGGGGAGTAGCGGCCAGAGGGTGACGCTGTGATCGAGTTTTTCTGATAACCAGTGGTTCATTTCGTCTGAACTCGTTAGGCAGGTCGACCCATCAGGGGCGGTAATTTCCGATGTATTGTCATCGAGCGATCGCGCGCTAAATAGCATCAGTTTTGGAAGTTTCTTTGCACCCCGAATACCACCGCGGACTTCATCTCGCGTCGCCCATGTGCGATCACCTTGGATACCGCGTTTGCTCACTATCACTTCTGAGGGTGTCTCGCCTAACATGGACTTTACGGGGTAGCGGTGTATTTCTGTAACAGTCACTTCCGACATGATCGAGCTCCTCTTAAGATTGCCATGACACGTTATTTACTCTGGAACGTCCAGTGCTGGGTTTCGGTTAAAGAAGTTACGTGGCTTCAGCGTGATCTCATCCACCTTTGATGGCATCACGGGCCAGTCCTCGGCCATTGGAACATGGTGGAAGCCGATCATGGGCCACGCCACAAGGTCGGTATTCTCGATGGCCTCATTATCGGCCACATACTGAGGCAGTCCCTTACCAGCACCCGATTGATTGACGGTGAATCCCGTCGAGAAAATCTCATCGGGCTTGTATCGGGTGACCCATAAATTATTCCTAAGGAATCCAGCGCGCTGATAAATCGGGTCATCGAGCGTCACCAACGGATGTGTATTGGGAAAGATGAGTTGGTACGAGCTTGGGTAGCCCATCGCATTTTTCGCCGTGTTGCTGGCAAAAGTTAACAGCGCAGGCGTCTCCACCTTCATGACAGTTTGCGCCTGTTGCTCAGTAAGCACTTGCTCCTGCTTAACTGCCCAGATGCCCGGGCGAGGCGCGCCATCAGGCTGCTCTGTGGCCACTAGCCGCTGACGAACAAAATTGTTATCCACACCATCGACATCCATATCTATTCGGTAGCTAAAGAAGTGGTCATGATTGACTCCGATGCGATAGGGAGCGATCAGTGTCCCTGTCTGCGTTTCTGATAGCGCTCTAGGATCATCTAACGACGCAGAGAAAGCGCCCTTAGTGGCGTCAATGCCCGTCGAAATCAGTCGAATCCGGATGCGTCCATCTTGCTGGAAAATGTAATCCTGAAAGTAATCATAATTGCCGATCACGGCGACCATACGCACAACGAGATTCGTGGCTCTGCGAGAATTGTGCTTCACCATACCGGGGACATCGTCATACAAAGACTCGTGGTGGCGCCAACTGGGATAGCCCGGGTCGAACTCAAAAACACAGATGCGATTCTCGGCGATAAATGCTTTCCCGCTCGCGGTATGCAACACCACATCTTGATAAACAGCGGTTGGTGGGCAATCGTTGCCCTTCAGTTCGGTTGCCATATTGCCAAATCCGTACTCGCCCATATCGAAGTAGGCGCGGTAGAACCAGTGGGTATCAGGGTCTTGGTAAGGGACAAACATTTCTGACATGGCGATTTCGTAGGCGACGGGTCTGAATCCATCATCGGAGACAACGCCAATATTGTTGAGAATCGTGCCTTGCCGTGGGTCAAATCGAAGATGGAACTGCCAGTCCTGCCAGTTGATTTGGCTTCCCGAGATGGCGAAATTGCGACCCTCAGGCTGCTGCAAGGCGATCGGTTTCAATGCCGGCCGCGTCTCGAGTGCGCTCTCATGAAACTCGATGACCTCGTAGTCATTGGGTGGTGTGTCAGCGTCAGAAAACGAGTCTGTGATTTCGATGAGTTTCAATTCCTCAACATCAAACAAGACACTGATACCTTCTACCGGTCGGGCCCAGGCACTGGTCGTAGGAAGAAGCCCCAAGCCACCTTGTCCCCGAATGTTGAAACAGTCGAACCGGACAAGTCTGTCATTGACAGGGTTTGCAAGATCAGAGAAGAAGCGTCCGACCGTGCGCGGCAGGCAGAGACCATCCGAGCCGCTAATACTGCGTCGTTCCAGCGCAGCTACCACTTCAGGCAGTTGGTTGACGGCATCGATTGCGCCTAATAGCTCCTCGCGCGCGAGCATGGGCTGGCCGCTGGTGAGCTCCCTAGAAGTAGATAGCGATGCGGAGTCAAAATCGTAGCGCGCTGCATAAGAGGCCTTATTCAGCCTGTAGACAACGTCCGCGCCGCGTGCTGCTTTATCACCGACCTGCCAAACACGCGCCTTGTTTTTGTTAGGCTCTGCGAGACTGATGCGATTGAATAAGACGCCCTCACCAAATGCATCGGTCACCGCGGCAGCTGCTTCGTTAATTTCTGTTTCTGTTAAGGAGTGCCATGGTGACTTTGTAGTGGACGTATTATTGCCGGCTTCCTTTGGGCTTTGACCGCAGCTCGCTAAAACCACAAAGCTTACGATCGCTACAACTCGATAAATCACCATTATGCCGTCTCCATATTTTTTGGTTTTGTGCGCGTCAGTGTACGGTCTTATTTTCTGTCCTCTGACTGCATTATGCAGACCCAACTTCAGATCTTACTCGGCTTAGATGATCGCCCACGGCTAAATAAGCCCTGCAAGTGATGAGATAGCCAAAACTCAAACTCATAAATGAAATATAGTCCTTATTTGATATCAGGCTGGTGCCGTCATTGGCCGGTGCTGCAAAACCGAACATCACGAAACTCAACGCTAGCATAATAGAAGCAGCAGGAATTAATAACGAGAGCAGTGGTTTGTTTTTGCGCTGCGTTTCGTAGATCAAGAAAACAAGTAGGGGTATGTACCTAGAGTGCGCTGCCGAGGAAGTATAGTGTCGTGCCGATCACAGAATGTCGCCTGTTATGAAACCCATGGTCAGTATGGCAGTGCTTTTTGGCGTTGAGTCTTCAGGGTTTTATTGGGGGGCCTTGGTTTCTTCGAACCCCTAGGGAGACCAGTCGACTAAGTTCCGACAAACTTCTACCGCTTTCTTGGCGGAGATCATTAAAATAACTCTGTGCGGCTTTGAGTGCGCGCAGACTGTGAATCCCTGAGTCAACTATGCCGCTCTCGCGCAGAAAGTACTCTACGTCGGCAGTCATAAGGAACGTATCGACGCCTACTGCCCTCAATGCATAGGGACCCGTATTACCACCCAATCGGCTCCCGTGTTTCTTCAAGTACAGCCAGAGGCCAATAATGTCGTCATCTGGCCAGCCGGCGATAAAACTACCAAAGGTCTTATCCTCGCGGCGCTCGGTATCAGCAATCATCACCGCGTTTTGAAGTACCGTTTTGACTTTGCTGAAGTTACGAATGATGCCTGGATCGCTGGCCTTACGCTCCAGCATATCGTCGGGCATCATCAATAGGCGCTCAATGTCGAATTCCCAGAACACCGCTTCAAACTGCGGCCACTTGTTATTGACGATGCGCCAGACGAAGCCTGACTGAAATACCTTGCGTGTGAACTCCGCGAGGTAGCGGTCGGACCCCAGCCCACTGAGGTGCTGTTTGGTGGCAATGTTGGGTAGTAGGCTTTCTACAACATCACTCCCACCTTTTCGCAGGCATGCGACTTCGTACAGGTTGTCGTAGGATGGTCTGGGCATGCGGGAAGTGTAACCCTAAAAGACTACGCTTTTGCCTTCCGTGTACTGAAGATACAGCCAGCGACGATAAGTGCTGTGCCGAGCAGCGTGCCCGCGCTGACGGGCTCGGCGAAAAACCACCAGCCAAGTAATGCGGCCCAGATGAAGGCGGTATATTCCACGGAGACGAGAGCCTGGGCCTCTGCTTTGCTGTAGGCGATAGATAAAAGTATCAGAGAAATGACGGCGAGAACCCCGGCCGCCGATGCTGCAGTCCATTGGACTATGTCAGCGGGCAGGGTGACGGCAAATGGGGCGCCAAGCGCCAGAATGCAGGTCATGATCACGTTTTGATAGCAGGCGATTTCGGTGGGCCGAGCCACGAGGGCCTGTTTGCGCTGCAAAATTATATTCAGTGCGTACATTACGGCGAAGACGAGTACTGCCGTAATACCGAGCAGACTGCTGTCGTCACGCATGTGAAACATGTCTTCGCCGGCGATGACCACAACACCACCAAAACCCAATACAGCGGCGATTTTTGCACCTCGCGTGATTTCCTCACCGAGCATGGGAGCAGCAAGATATAGAGCTATGATCGGAGCGACAAAGCTCAGACCTACAGCTTGAGCGAGGGGTAGTTGCGTTAAACTCCAAAACAGGAACAGCATCATGAATGCGGTAAGAACACCGCGAGTAATATGAAGCCTTAGTACTCTTCCTGTCGCCAACTTAGGTCGATTGGGTAAATAAAGCGCAGATGCGAAGACGGCGCCCATTGCCGCCCGCCAAAACGTCGCGCTGTAGGCACCCAT
The DNA here is from genome assembly GCA_913031575.1 of uncultured Halieaceae bacterium. Lineage (GTDB taxonomy): Bacteria > Pseudomonadota > Gammaproteobacteria > Pseudomonadales > Halieaceae > Luminiphilus. The sequence continues at coordinate 66,733 of CAJWEV010000001.1, forward strand.
GGCCAGTGCTTGGGCTTTCATGACCGCATCGAGCATGCAGAAAAATAGTACTCCCGCACTCGCCAAAAGCACCGGAAAAAGAAGGTTATCGTTGTTCTCAGGGACGCCTACAACTTGCATGATAATGTCGCTCTTGCAAACGGGACATACACGTGCCGCACACTAGCCCCGGGCCGCTTTGTCGGCTGCATGCCACTGCGCAATGAGGGAGCGAAGCACGCTTACGAAGGCGATAGGTTTATCGAGCATTAAGTGATGACGAGCGCCTGGGATGCTTATAAAAGGAATAGTATCGCCACCCCGCTCACGCACGTAATCGGCCGAGTCGTCATCAAACAGGGCGCTATTTTGTCCGTAGACGTAGGCTTTTCTGCCAGGTGCAGCGACAACAGCATCCACTTGGTTGAGTATTCGATCTTTAAGGGAGAAATCACTGTCGAAAACACTGGTATCGAACTTCCAGGTCCACCCACCTTCAACCTGCTTCAGCGAGTGATAGGCCATATAATGGAATAGATAAGGTTCGCCGCAGGGTTGGTTTGGCGATAGTACAAAACGCGATTTTGCCTCTTCGTAACTTGGGTAGATTCGGTTTGGGCGGCTCGGATCCGATCGCATGGGGCGCCCGTCTGCAAAACGTGCTTTGAGTCGTTCGGGTCTCAATACCATGAGGTCGCAAATAACGAGCCCGCCGAACAGCTCTTGAAAGTCATTCATGGCCGCGAGACCCACATGTCCACCATAGCTGTGTGCAATCACAATTGGCTTAATGGTGTGATCAAATAGACCGGTTTCACGAGCGACGTCGATGACTTCCTGTGCGCGAACACCGTCGGGGTACGACGTCCGAACACCTGAGTCACCCATGCCCGATAGGTCGTACGCAACGACGTGGTATTGCTCTGCCAGAAACGGGGCTATGAAGGCCATACAGCGCGCGTGGGCAAGGAAACCGTGCATCAAAAGTAGGGGTGGGTTGGCAGGGTCACCCCACCGAAAGTAGTGAACATCACACCCGTCCGAGGTTACCCAGCCCTCTTCGCGAGGCACCTGCAACGCACTGACCAGCCATTGGGGTGCATTGGGTGCATCTGGCGGCAATTCGCCGTTGAGGTCACAGATATCGGTTACGGGGTTTTTCATCGTGTTGCGTACGTCCTTGAAGTCTACTCATACGAGCGAAACTGGCTTTTGGTCGTTCATTACTCGCTTATTTTTTGCAGTAATCGAATGATGGATAGCTGGGTTGCCAGCCCCTTACGCCGCGCCGGCATACTAAACGCTTGGTAGGCAAAAATCTTAAAAACCCGCTCGTTAGCTGTATGGTCACTCTGTGAGAATCCATGGCGGATGGATACGCAGGCGAACCGAATCGAACCGATGAGTTGGTGGGCAAACGCTAGACCAACCTAGGAAGATTTGTGTCCGCGACTAGCCGCCTGAGTGGACCGTTGTTGCCCTTGGTTTTTACCCGCGGCGTATTACTTTCAAGAGATGGTTTGGAGGTGTTGCCTCTCGACCACTCATTTTGAACGGATCGCCTCGTTCCGCTAGTTCGGGAGAGCTTTTAACTCATAACCTTGAAGTCTTCGGTTGCTTGCGACTTCAGTTCCTTCCAACCATAGATCTTCCCAGTCTCATCTTCTTATTAATGGTGGGTAGTTATCGTCGACATCGTTGTAAACGTATTCCCATCCTTTTTCTTGCATGATGGCACGGTGCCGCGCGCCTTGACTGCTACCATCACTCATTTCGTAACCTGCATCTCCTTGGAATAGTACTGCTATTTTCCCCTCTACCTTTGCGACGACCGGGAATACGTAGGGTGGAGGAATTTCCTTTTCACCAGCGGTCATGTCGGCGGTTGTGGCGTAACGCAGCAGACTGAGCAGCGTAATGTAGGTGGGTGGTAACATGCCAAATTCGCCCGCTTCGTGGCGTGCTACCGCAGTTTTTATGCAAATCCACGCAAAATCATGAATCTCACTACCGTCGATGGCAACGGCTACGTCTTCAACCAAGGGTGCTGCGTAAATCCAGGTCTCAAATCGCTTAGGCTCAACAACCGGCGTCGTCCAGTGACTGAGGTGCACCATGTTTTCAGTATCTGGACGCAGGCCACACTCTTCCTCAGCTTCGCGTGCCGCTGCAATGCGTGCGGCCAATGCGATATCACCGTTAGCCGACTCAATATCGGCCTTTTCAAGTGCTCCGCCCGGAAAGACCCATAATCCTCCTGCGAACATCAACGCCTTATTGCGCCTGAGCATGAGCGTTTCCATTCCGTTATCTGTGTCGCGTAACAGAACAACAGTGCTTGCAGGTCTGGCTTTGGGTATGTCGGTCACGGAAATTCCTTGAAGCTTTATTACGTTTTAGCGTAGCACTCGGGGGTCAAAAAAGTTAAGTCAGGCGATCTTATTCCTGTGCAGGCATTTTCGAGTCGTTTTCAGAGCGATTTTCAGAGAGAGAGGGCCTTTTATTCTTGGTAGCATCGTGAAACGAGAGCTATAGTGGCCTTACTGCTTTGGGAGCTATTCGCGATGTCGCAGCTAGAAACCAATGTTATTGATCGTGATCCGCATACTGGTTTAACAGGGCTCTCTGGGCTCCTGAGCTCCGTCATCGGTGCGGGACGCGATATTCTGGCGCGCCGCCGACAGAGTACGCTTGAGGCACCTTCTAGCGATCTGCTTGCCAAAAGTAAGCAGCTTATCCATCACCGAGGGGAGGCGTCAGGCTTGGCCCTCGCCTGCGAGATCGTTGCGGACTATCAGGCTCTTGATGACGCCAACCGGCGCCTTTTCTTTGAAGCACTCGCGGACGATTTTTCAGCCGACAGTGGCGCGGTTTTAACCGCTGCAGAGAGGTACAAGCTCGATCCTTCAGAGACGAACCTCACCACTCTGTCGCGCGCTGCTGAGGCGCCACGAATAAAGTTGTTTCGGCGAATGAACATGGCACCAGAAGCGACCCCCGTATTGGTGAAAATGCGCGAGGCAATGATTGAAGCGCTCGGCGATCTACCTGAGCTTAAAGCGGCGGAGACCGATCTAAAGCACCAGTTCATCTCTTGGTTTAATCGGGGGTTTCTGGAGTTGAGGGTGATTGACTGGAATACATCGGCATCAATACTCGAGCGAATCATCCAGTACGAGTCGGTGCATGCGATACAAGGCTGGAATGATCTGCGCGCCAGATTGAGTGGCAATCGAATGTGTTTCGCGTTTTTCCACCCTGCGATGCCCGATGACCCGCTGGTTTTTGTAGAGGTAGCACTTACCGAGGGGGTTCCCGACGCGATTGGCCCCTTGATTGATCAAACGAAAGAGGGTGATGTCGGTATCACTCCGGATACGGTCGTTTTCTATTCAATAAGTAACTGCCATCCTGGCTTGGCTGGAGTCTCATTCGGTAACTTTCTGATCAAGCAGGTGGTTGAGGAAGTTGGAAAGCGTTATTCCACTATGAAGCGCTACGTAACACTTTCACCCGTTCCCGGTTTTTGCCGGTGGCTGGCAACTCAAGAACTAGGTATCGATCTCGAGGAGATGCGGTCGATGGCTGAGACAAATACAGCGAATACTGCCGATTCGCGACGAGACGATTTATTGGCAGCCTGTGCGCAGTACCTCGTTAGGGAGCGCCAAAATAACCTCGCGCTCGATCCCGTGGCGCGCTTTCATCTGGGGAACGGCGCAAGCCTTCACGCCATCCATTGGGCTGCCGATCTTAGCGATAAAGGTCTGGATCAATCGGCGGGTCTTATGGTCAATTACCTCTATGACCTCCGCAGCATTGAAGAGAATCACGATAGCTATTTTGATCAGGGTGAGATTGCGACATCACGCGATGTCGCCCGATTGCTTAACTGATCCGAACACAGGAGCATTGGAGTAGCTCGACATGACATTTGCACGCAATACGGCGGCCGTGCTGGTGCTTTTGAGTATGTTGTCGTCAGGCGCAGCAGCACAAAGCCCAGCTGAAATCGCGCGACAGCATCACCAAGAGACAGCTACCGAAATTGTTGCTGACTTCCGGGAATTTCTGAGTATTCCCAACGTTGCAAGCAACGTCAGCGACATGATGGACAATGCGGCGTTTATTCAGGATTACATTGGAAGTCGAGGATTTACGTCCAAGGTCGTGACTGCCGGCGGTGCACCCTACGTGGTGGCCGAGCGGCCTGGCTCGAATGACGCGCCAACGGTCTTGGTCTATGCACATTTTGATGGCCAGCCAGTAATCCCAAGTCAGTGGTCGTCTCCTCCCTTCGAGCCAACGCTGTGGACGGATAATCCGCTCAAGGCTGATGCGGAAATCTTATCTTGGGATCAGGAAGCATTTGACCCCTCATGGCGTGTTGTCGCGCGCTCTGCCGGGGACGATAAAGCACCAGTCATTGCCTTGATGGCGGCCATTGATGCCTTGGTGGCTGCGAATAAGATGCCCGACGTCACCGTCAAACTGATGCTCGATGGTGAAGAAGAGCGAGGCAGCCCAACCTTGGCTGGCGTTCTTGAAAAGGTCGCGGAAGATCTGGTCGCGGATGTCATGCTCTTTTGCGATGGCCCCATGCATCAATCGGGGCGAAGACAGCTGGTATTGGGGGTGCGAGGCAGTATGACTGTTGATCTAACGACCTTTGGTCCTAACCGTCCTTTGCACTCGGGACACTACGGCAACTGGGCGCCAAACCCCAACGAGATCTTGATGCGTTTGTTGACGTCGTTGAAGGACGACAGGGGGCGCGTCGCGGTTGCAGGCTATTCCGATGATGTCAGAGCCGTGTCAGAACGAGAAACGCGGGCTGTGGCCGCCATGCCCTCGGTTGATGCGCAGTTGAAGCGGGAGCTTGGTCTGGGTAATAACGAAGTGCCGGGTGAACGTCTGGAGTCAGCCATCATGCGGCCGGCCATTGTGGTTCGCGGTATCTCGGGTGGCGGAGTGGGTCCCGAGGCGAGGAATATTATTGAACCGACGGCTCAAGCCTCTCTCAATTTGCGGCTGGTGCCGGGTCAAAAGCCCGAGGACTTATTGGCTGCCCTGAGAGCCCATTTTGAGAAGATGGGTATGACGGTTTCGTCCGAGGGTCCGGATGCGGGTGCGGCTCGAGAGCGACACCTGCAGATGGTCCCCCGTGCAGGCGGTTACCGCTCGTTCCGAACGTCCATTGACGCCGATGTGGTCGGCGATTTGAAGGTCATACTCGATCGGTTAGGCGAACAGGAGACACTGATTACGCCGACCATGGGTGGATCGTTACCGATCTACCTGTTTGAGGATAATCTTGAGGCTCCCATTGTCATCCTACCGGTTGCCAACCATGACAATAACCAACACGGTCGGGACGAGAACCTCCGCTTGCAGAACCTCTTTGATGCTATTGAGATGTACGCCGAGGTACTTGTCGGCCTATCTGACGAGTGATGAGTAAACCCAGAACATTGGTCCAGCGCGCGCAACAACTTTAGGTTAGCGTGACGCTCTCCGCGTGTGGAGAAGCGCCTAATACTCGGGCGCTACGCTACTCGCCGTTTGAATCCTCTTTTCGGTAGCGCTCAAACCAAGCGAGGATATGATCGACCTTGGTAATGAGTCTCGATGGTCTACTCGCGATACCGTGCGATGCTCCAGGTAAGCGAACCATGGCTGAATCCACGCCACGCAATCGCAACGCCTGATAGAACTGCTCGGTCTCGGACATGGGCGTACGTCGGTCTTCTTCACCTGTCAGCAGGAGCGTGGGCGTGACGACGTTACCCACCAAAGACAGTGGCGAGCGCTTCCAATAATGATCTAGGTGCTCCCAAGGTGGTCCGGGGAACTGATGGTAGATCTGGCCCACCATTGAGTCGGCGGTCAGGGTTTTGCTCACCCAATTGATTACCGGCTTCGCTGCGACCGCCGCATTGAAGCGATCTGTCAGGCCAACGGCATAGGCCGTGGCGATGCCGCCCGCACTGCCGCCCGCGATAAACAAATTATCGCCGTCCACAATGCCCTTCTCGATCAAGGTATCAATGCCTGACATATGGTCAGCAAAGTCCTCTTCGCTCGAGTACTTGTACTGGAGTAGCAGCGCAAAATCCTCACCGTACGACAGGCTACCCCGATGGTTATCGTAAAAAACGATGTAGCCAGCAGCGGCCATGAGCTGAAGTTCAGCTGAAAAATGAGGTCCATAGGCGAGGTGAGGGCCCCCGTGAATCTCAAGAATCAGGGGGTATTTCTTTGTGGGATCGAAACCAGGCGGTGTGATGTACCAGCCCTGGATCTCCTGGCCGTCAAACGATGAGTTGTAGACAATCTCGTGTACCTCACCCAACGATCGGTAGTTGAGAAGATCATCGTTGAGCGCCGTGATGACTCTGGGCGTTTTACGCTGCATGACCGCGATGTCCGCGGGCCGATCGGGTCCTCCTTTTGTGTAGGCAACGACACCACCGGCCGTGTGGAACCCACCGGATAGATAGGGCCGACCCACGCTGGTGCCGCCCAACCCTGTTGCAACTCGCGAGACTGCCGCGTTCAGTGTTACCTGTTTGACATGTCGCTCACCGCGCTCATCAAACGAGAAGTAGAGCGCCTTACCATCGTCCCGCCACAGGATATTCGCCGCATCCCCATCGACGGCCTCGGTGAGTATGCGAACGTCGTTGGTCGATAGATCAACCGTGGCAATACGATCGGGCGTGAAGGCCAGAGGTCTTCTCTCTTCATAGCTGATGGCCAGAAGCTTGCCGTTGGGTGAGATCGCGGGCGAGCGTTCAGCACCCGGAAGATCTGTGATTTGCGTCAGCGCACCATTGGCGAGCGATACCGAAAAGATATCTGCTTCATCACTGCGCAGCTCCCAATCATCCGAGCGGTCAGCAGAGAAAAAGATGGATGTGCTGTTAGTCGACCAGCTCAGTCGACCGTAGTGATTGTAATCACCTGACGTGAGCTGTCGCGCTACGCCTCCATCGGCAGGAATGACGAACACGTGGAGGTAGGAGGGATCGACAATGCCTCGACCATCGTATTGATAGCGCGTGGTTGTGACCGTAACCGGTGGTTTGGCCCAGACAGCACCTTCGGGTGCCTTACGACGTTTGGCGATGGGTGGCGTCGATTTTTTTACCGACATGGTGAAAGCTAGCCATTGACCATCGGGAGACCAGGTGAGGTTTGAAGGGCTTTGCTGAAGGTGTGACGCGACTGACGTCTGGCCGGTATCCATCCACTGGATATGAATCTGACTGGAGCCGCTCTCGCTCGAGACATAGGCAATCTTATCTCCTTCGGGAGACCAGCGTGGCGAGGTGCTCCGGTGCAAGTTGCTATTGAGTGGTCGATGATCACTACCATCAATGGAGACTTGCCAGAGAGTGGCGTTGGCGACATCGCTCATGACGTTGAAGGAGCGGCGAACATAAACCACGGACTTGCCATCAGGAGCCACTTGCGGGTCGGATGCCCACTCCAGTTCAAAGACATCCATGGCATCCAGTGCGGGTGCTGGCTCAGAGGCTAATGAGAGCGTGCTCATCGACAGGATGAGCGCACCAAGGCTGGATTTAATGAAGATCTTGGAGAGAGAGAAAGAAATTCTTTTTGGTTCAGTCATAGCAATGTTCTCGTGCGCGTCCGGCTAGAGACAATCGGACCAGTGAATAACGAGATGAGAGTAACCAAGGGACGATTTGAAACACAACTCAATGCGAAAGAAAGAATAAGCGGCTATGGTGTGGCTCTGTGCCATCTACAACGACACAGACAGCGAAAAAAGGGAAATAAAAAGACGACCACGATATGTCCCCGAAGGCAGATAAGACATCGCCAACGCTTGATTCGAGCGAGCCATTCACGCCGAGAGCTGAATACCCACGTCCTATCCTCGTTCGTGATCAGTGGCAGAGCCTGAATGGGCCTTGGTTGTTCAGAGTTGATCCCGACAATCGGGGCCTAAGTGATGCTTGGTTTGATGGACAGTGGACTGATGCCCAAAGCATCACGGTGCCGTTTTCCATGGAATCAGCTGCGAGCGGCATTACCGAGCCTGAAGGTGCTCCTGTGGTTTGGTACCAGCGGGAAGTCGTCAAACCCGAGGCCTGGCACGGTCGCGTTGCGCTTCGTGTTGGCGCCAGTGACTTCCTGACCCGCGTCTTCGTTAATGCACAGGAAGTCGGTCAACATCGCGGCGGTTACGCATCGTTTGGTTTTGATATTCAGCATGCGCTTGTCCCCGGAAGAAATCGCATCACTGCTCGGGTGGAAGACTCGCTGTCATGGACCCAGCCTCGCGGCAAACAAGCGGGCACGACGCGCTGGCCAATCGATTACGACGGGGTGACAGGCATTTGGCAGTCTGTTTGGCTAGAGCCGCTAACTTCTGTGTCGATTGAGTCCACTGCGTATTCCTATAACGTCGCGGAACAGACTCTCAGCTACAAAGCCTTCTTCTCGGAGCAAGTGGATGGCGAAGTCAGTGTCGAGGTTATCGATGGTGGTCGTGTGATCGCGAGCGATAAGGTTCAGACGGCAGGGCGAGCAGAAATTCGGACGACGCTTTTTATCGAGGCCCCGATACTCTGGTCGCGAGAGCAGCCCCATTTGTATGAGGTTCGGCTGACGCTGTTAAATCGTGCGACGGGAGAGCGTGATGAGGCCATGAGCTACGCTGGTTTGCGCGAAGTCTCGGTCACCGATGGTCAGCTGTATCTGAACGGTGATCCGCTGTATCTGCGTGGTGTTTTGGATCAGGGCTATTTTCCCGAGGGCTGGTACACGGCGACGACGGATGAGGCGCTTCGTCGTGATGTCGAGCTGACCTTAGCCATGGGTTTTAACTGTGCGAGAAAGCATCAGAAGGCAGAGGACCCAAGATACCTGTACTGGGCGGATAAATTAGGTTTGATGGTGTGGGCGGAGATGCCGTCAGGGCGGGTATTTTCAACCGAGCTCATCGAGTCACTGACCACGGAGTGGATGGAGCTGATAAAACGCGATCGCGCTCATCCATCGATCATTGCTTGGGTTCCTTTCAATGAGTCTTGGGGTGTGTGGCATCAGAGTGAACGTCCTGAACAACGCGCATTTGTCGATGCCGTCACGTCATTGACGAAGGCGCTCGATGATAGTCGAGTCGTTATCGGTAATGACGGGTGGGAGTATTCCTCCGGTGATCTCTGGACCCTGCACCTTTACAACGAAGACAGCGATGTCTCGAGTCGGCTAGCAGCTCTGATTGATGATCCTCACAGCTCGGTTAAAAGCGAGTTTGGCAGTCGAGATCGCGTGGGTGCCCTAGCGGAGGCGGATATCAGAGGTTTGCCTATACTACTCACCGAATGCGGCGGTATCGGTATGGGCTCGTTCAGCGAGGAGGACTTCAGTTACGGTAACCTCGCCGAGACCCCCGAGGCGCTGGAAGCGAGGATGCGCAAGATCATGACGGACATTCGCTCACTTAAAGCGTTGCAGGGGTTCGTTTGGACGCAGCTTACTGACGTACAACAGGAAATTAATGGACTTTTGTATTTCGATCGGCAACCAAAACTCCCGATCGCCGTTCTCAGTGATATTTTCAGTAAGGGCGGGGAAGACTGATGTCAGACCTTACCTTGCAGCAGTTAAAAGCACTCCGTTTTTGGCAGACGCCGGCAATCACCAGCCTAAACAGAATGCCGGCACACGCGCCGCTGCATAGTTACCGCTCACTTGCCGATGCGGTAGCCGGCGAGGCATCCGCTAGCCGACGATCGCTGGATGGTGAATGGCTTTTTGAATGGTTTCCCTCACCCAATGACGTACCTGATGACTGGCTGACCTCTAAGGCCTCGGAGGATCTCATACGGGTGCCCGGAAACTGGCAGCTTCAGGGGTATGACAAACCCATCTATACCAACGTTAAGTACCCGTTCCCCGCAACGCCTCCGATCGTTCCGGAGGAAAATCCCACCGGTTGTTATCGACGGCGTTTTTGGCTCGATGAGAGCGATTTGGTTAATCAGATGCGGCTAGTCTTCGACGGTGTCGATAGTGCATTTTTTGTCTGGTGTAACGATCATCTGGCGGGTTACTCGCAGGACAGTCGACTACCCGCCGAGTTTGATATCAGTCGCTTCTTAAGAGCCGGTAACAATGATCTGGCGGTGATGGTTTTGAGGCTGTGCGATGGCAGTTATCTAGAAGATCAGGATATGTGGAACCTCTCCGGCATCTACCGGAGCGTGTATCTGCTCTCGAAACCAAAGACGCATATCAGTGACCTTAGAGTGACTGCGACGCTCGATGAGCACTACGCAGAGGGTGTGCTCGGTGTCGATGTGATTTGCAATCAAGTCTGTCGAGGCGAGGTTGAGTTGGCGCTTAACGATGCGTCGGGAGTAACTGTGCTCTCACATCGGCAGCGCATTGGCACCGACCTCATCGACGAACGGGGTCGTTATAAAGACCGAGTGCGAGTTAAGCTAGAGGTGCCCAGCGTTCAGGCGTGGAGTGCTGAAACCCCGAACCTCTATCGCTTTGTCGTCTCCCTTTTCGATGAGCATGGTGGCTTTGTTGAATGTGAAGCGAGCGATATCGGGTTTCGGTCGGTTGAGATTAGAGATGGGCAGCTGTTACTCAATGGCAAACCCCTGTTAATCCGTGGAGTGAATAAACACGAACATCACCCGGAAACTGGGCACGCCGAGACACTTGCACAGGTCGAAGCCGACATTCGATTGATGAAACAGCACAATTTCAATGCTATACGCTGCTCGCATTACCCGCATCAACCCGGTTTTTATAACCTGTGTGACCGTTTGGGTATGTACGTTGTTGATGAGGCAAACATTGAGACACACGGCCTCACGCCTATGGGTTTGGTATCCGATGATGATGCCTGGTCTCACGCGTATCTAGAGCGCATGAGTCGCATGGTCCGGCGGGATTTCAATCACCCCAGCGTCATTATCTGGTCGCTCGGCAATGAATCGGGTTACGGAGGCAATCACGAGGCCATGGCCGCATGGACACGCAAGGCCGACCCGCTGCGACCCATTCAGTATGAGGGAGGTGGTGCAAATAGATCGGTAACGGATATTATTTGCCCTATGTATGCGCGGGTGCTGGATGATATGCCTTCACCCTACGGACGCCCGGCTTACAGCATTCAGCATTGGGCAGATTTGCAGGTAGATTTAGGAGAGCATGCACGACCGGTTATCCTCTGCGAATACGCACACGCCATGGGGAACAGTCTCGGGAATTTCTCCGACTACTGGGACGCCTTCCGAGCCAACCCGAGGTTGCAAGGTGGTTTTATTTGGGACTGGGTGGACCAGGGACTGACGCGCGTTAGTGCTGACGATGTGCCTTACTTCGGCTATGGCGGCGATTTTGGTGATGAGATAAACGACCGTCAGTTTTGTATTAATGGTCTGGTGTTTCCTGATCGAACGCCACATCCCTCGCTGATTGAAGCGAAACGAGCCCAGCAGCCGTTTACTTTTACCGCAGAGATTTTCGATGGATCGATCACCCTTACGGTTGCAAGCGAGTACCTGTTTCGTGCAACGGATAACGAGCGCCTAAACTGGCGGGTAGGCTCTTTAGGTGAGACTTACTCTGAAGGCTCGCAAAACCTTGAAATAATACCGCAGGGCATTCAAACCATCGTCATTGATACTGACGATGAATTAATCGTGGGCAATGAGCAGGACCTTCTGTTGGATCTTTGGATTACCAACGAACAGCCGACGATTGCACTACCTGCAGGTCATGAAATTGCCCGAAGTCAGCATGTCATTGCGCTCGCGAGAACTAATGTCGAACGGGAGACCCGACCTGCCGATATCACTCAACAGGGCGAGCAACTTGTGGTCAAGGCGGACAACGTTACCTGGCAATTGAGCAAAGCGACGGGGTTTATTACAGATTGGGCGACTTATGGCAGATCCCTGCTTGATGCGCCCATCACCGACTGCTTTGTGCGCGCACCGCTCGACAACGATATTTGCAGTAGCGAGGTGGATAACCCGTCACCTGAGGCGTGGTTAGCCAAGTGGCAGGCGGCGGATCTTTTTGATCTGGAGCATCGGTGTACTGGCGTAGAAGTCTGCGGCGCGACAGTTGTTTGTCAGCATGAGTATCTCAACAACGCAGGAGTGGCCATTCGTTCGGCGTGGACACACACCTTTGACGCTGAGGGTGGTGTCGCTATCGCTATCGAGGTGAGCGTAGACTCTGAGATGCCGCCCTTACCACGCGTGGGAATGCGGTTGCTGTTGTCTGATAAACCTGAAGTTGCGTCATGGCTTGGCCGCGGACCACACGAGAATTATCCCGATCGCAAATTGTCGGCCGACCTTGGTGCCTGGGTCTGTGATCGGCAAGCAATGCAAACGCCTTATATTTTTCCGAGCGATAATGGACTTCGCTGTGATGTTAGGCAGGCTCTTATTGGTCCGGTCTGCATTGAGCGAATCGATGATGATTTCGCCTTTGCTGTGAGCGACTACGGGGTTGAGAGCCTCATGCGAGCGAAGCACACCTTCGAGTGTATCGAGCAGTCTGCCTTGCACATCCATATCGATGGCTATCATATGGGTGTCGGTGGTGATGACTCATGGACGCCTAGCGTTCGACCCGAGTATCTGCTCAATGCTGAAACTTATCGATGGAGTTGTCGGCTAAGTGTGGCACGTGATGATCAGCTTTGAGATTAGTGATTTTTGGGGAGCCGTACGCCATTAGTGACCCTCTAGATAGAATCGATTCGATTACGATTCGTACCAAGTTCAGTTACGGACTGGGCGCGTTGGGTAAAGACTTCGCCTGCTCCATCGTTTATCTCTTTCTCATGTACTACTACACCGATGTTGCCGGCGTACCAGCAGCGTTTGTGGGGACTCTGTTTTTAGTCGTGCGCATGATTGACGCGGTATCGGATCCTGTTATGGGCATGATCGTCGACAACACCCGCAGTCGGTTTGGAAAGTTCAGGCCGTGGATTGTCCTGGGAACGGTGATTAATTCGCTAGCCTTATTGGCGCTATTCTCCGCACACCTTTTCTCTGGCTCGCAGCTATTATTATTTATCACTGTGACTTATATCGTCTGGGGCCTCACGTATACGATTATGGATATCCCCTTTTGGTCAATGGTGCCTGCGCTATCTGCCCATCGTGAGGAGCGAGAGCGGTTGGTTGTTTGGCCACGCCTGTTTGCCAGCATCGCCTGGACGGCAGTTGGCACCTATGGTTTGGCGAGCATCGCCTTCCTGGGTGAGGGCGATGAAGGCAAGGGATTCCTTTTCCTGTCGAGCCTCATCGTCATTGCCTTTGTTGTTTCCGCGCTGATTACCTTCACGCAGGTGAAGGAGCGGGTTGCGACGAGCGCTTCGAGTGACCGCTTCTCTTTTGGCGATGTCATTGCCATCTTGCGAAACAACGATCAGCTAGCGTCGCTAATCGGGTGTGTTCTTACCTTCAACATTGGCACTCAGCTGGTGGGTGGCTTCGCAATTTATTACTTCAGCTACGCCATTAATAAGCCAGAGCTTTTTCCTATGTTCGCCTTGGTCTCGGGGATCGCCGAAATGCTCGGCATTTTTATCTACCCGTGGCTGTGTCGGCACTTACCGCGACGTTTCACCTGGTACGTCGCCAGCCTATTCGCCCTAGCTTGCAGTCTGACCCTGCTGGTTGGAAGCATCGTTGCACCCGAGAGTGGCATCCTTGTGGCGGTAGCAGGTGCGCTACTGAAGTTTGGCGGCGGTATTGCTAATGGCTTGGGGACGGTGATGCTCGCTGATGTGGTTGATTATGGTCATTACAAAACGGGAAAGCGAAGCGAGAGTATTATTTTCTCGGTGCAGACCATGCTGGTTAAGTTTGCAGGTGCTTTCGCAGGCTTTTTTATTGGTGTTGGGCTATCGCTTATCGGTTATGTGCCTAATGAGATCCAAGACAACACAACCGTAATGGGGTTGCGCGCATTGATGATCGGTTTGCCCATAATATTTTTACTGGCAAGTATCTGGATTTATCGACGGACATTCCGGTTGCATGGTGTGCTCCATCAAGAGGTTTCTGACTTTTTGTCGCGGCAGTAATACTTGCTAAAGGCCCTTCTTGCACAGAGACGCGAGTACGCTCACGTTAGACCATCAGTGCGATCGGCGTTCTAATGATGTACCCGTTAAGACCCAATTCGCGGACGTAATCGAGACGGCTACAGTGACGATGATCAGCAGTTTTAGTTTTTTGACACTTTTATTTAATTTTATCCAAATAACTCGATAGTTCTTTTAGTCCTGCTTCCAGTATTTCTCGGTCATTTGCGTAGCCAATACGTGCATAGCCTTCCATTTCGAAAGCATCCCCGGGTGTGAGCAGAACCCCTGTATTCTTGATGAGATCTGTGCAGAACTCTCGACAGGTCATGGGTACATCCAGCTTAAGCATGGCGGTGGTGCCAGCCCGCGGTTTTACCCAGCTAACGCGCGGCTCCTTGTCTATCCATTCTCCGAGAATGGCCAGATTTTCACGGGTGATCTGCTGACTTCGGGCAAGCACATTTCCTGCATTTTCGAGCGCTATCGCTGCAAAATGGTCGTTGAGCATGCCTACCGAGATGGTGTCGTAATCACGATGGATCATGATCTTATCAGTAACGTCTTGTGGAGCAGCCACCCAGCCAAGGCGCAGCCCAGCCAGAGAAAATACTTTTGACATACCAGCAGTGCTAATGCCTTTGTGGTACATATCGGCAATAGAGGGCACCATTCCGTCACCCACCTGAGAAGTCCCTCGATACACCTCGTCGCAGAGCAGGTAAGCATCTGCCGCATCGGCTATTTCAATGATCTTCTCGAGCATGGGCTGCTCGATCAGTGCGCCCGTTGGATTGTTTGGGTTTGTGAAGGCAATTAGCTTTGTCTCACTGGCGGCAAGTTCTCTAAGATGATCCAGATCAGGTAAGAATTGATTCTCCTCGCGCAGCCGAAGTGTTGTTACTTTAGCCCCAATGCTTGCCGGGATAGAGTAGTGCTGCTGATAGGTCGGCACCACTGAGATGACCCTCTCACTGGGGCCAACAAGTGCCTTATGGACCAGCATATTCGCAGCAATCGTCCCGTGAGTCACTGTGATGTCTTCAATGACCTGAGTCTCGTAAAGCGCGGCTATTGCAGTCCTTAGCCGAGTAGAGCCTTCGATATCGCCGTAGGTCAATTTCATTGGCAGTAACTCAGACAGGGCGCTTTCATTAAGCCCCGAAAGCGAGAGAAGTTCTTGGATGGTGATGCTAGCAACGCAGGTTTCAGCGAGATTGTGAGTGCAGCGCGTTTCCCACTCGTTCATCCAGATTTCGACTTTGAACGGCTCGATGAACATAGCTAACTCCCGGGTTTTGCCAGGTAAATGAATAATTCGATATTAAAGGTGAGCACGCGCTCAGCGCCACAGCGCGGTTAGATTAACTAATTTTGAGCAGTCAATTACAGGGTGAATGCTAAAATCAGTAGTGCGGAGAGTTATTCCAGACACCTAGGCTCTGAGTATCCGCCCATTGGCTGAGTTGACTCATGAGCACTTCGTAAAACGTGACGTTCGCTAGCAGTAGTACACTAACGATGCCAGCAACAACACAAGCAGTCACCACCTTGCTGAGGGCTTTGAACTCCATGTTTTCGCCTAGTTATTTTTATGGCTTGCTGTCATTGAACCCTAGTCAGGGAGAATGCGCAAATGTTTCTCGGGCGATCGATTTACGCAAGGGAATTGAGTTCAAAGCGCTACCGCTGGTGGCGCCGTATCATTAAACTACAGCGCTTCGATAATAGTGACGTTGGCGATACCACCACCCTCGCACATTGTCTGTAAACCCCATTTTTTGCCCCGTTCATGAAGCGCATGGATGAGCGTGGTCATCAGCTTGGTGCCCGTCGCACCGAGTGGGTGGCCCAATGCGATAGCGCCGCCGTTGACGTTCAATTTGTCAGGGTCTGCGCCCGTGTGCTCGAGCCAGGCCATTGGCACAGGAGCAAAGGCTTCATTGACTTCATATAGGTCCATATCCTGAATGCTCATGCCGGCGCGCTTCATTGCTCGATCGGTCGCAAAGAGGGGTTCCTCAAGCATGATTACGGGGTCTCCGGCCGTCACAGTAAGGTTGTGAATGCGGGCTAATGGTGTGAGTTTGTGGTCTTTTAGCGCCTGTTCGGACGCTATCATTACAGCGGAGCTGCCATCGCAAATCTGACTCGCATTAGCGGCGGTGAGTGCACCGTCTTCCATCAATATTTTCAGCTGTGCCATGGCCTCCATACTGGCGTCATCACGAATGCCCTCGTCGAACTGGTGCACTGCTTTACCGCCATCGGCAGTTCGGCCCATGACGGCAACGATTTCCTTGTCGAAAGCGCCGGCGTTGCGAGCATCGCGGGCTCTCTGATGGCTTCTTACAGAATAGGCGTCTAGCTGCTCTTTGGTATGACCATACTTCTTGGCGATCATCTCGGCGCCAACGAACTGGCTGAATTGGCGAATACCGAACCGGTCTTTCACCGACTGCGGTGTTGGGTCCGTTGGGATATCAAACACCTTGCCTGCACGCGCGTTTATACCCATGGGGCAGCGCGACATGCTTTCAATACCCGCTGCGATGACCAGATCCTGCGTACCAGACATTATGGCTTGTGCTGCAAACTGAATACTTTGCTGCGACGACCCGCACTGACGATCAATCGTTACCGCCGGGATGCTTTGTGGCAAGTTGGAGGCGAGGACCGCGGTGCGTCCGATTTGATTAGATTGCTCGCCCGCTTGCGAGACGCATCCCACAATAACGTCTTCAATAGCACTGGGGTCGACCTTGCTGTCCTCGATAATGGCATTGAGTGTTTGAGCGCCCAAGTCTCCTGGGTGCCAGTCCGCGAGTGCGCCTCCCTTGCGACCGCCAGCAGTCCTTTTTGCTGCCACGATATATGCGTGAGTCATGTTGGTCTCCATATTATTGTTGGCAGGAGCGTAAGCATACACCCCAAGGCTTGATGCATAACTTTAGTATACATCGCGCTCATTCAGATGGCGCTATTCCTCATAATGCGCTAACCCTAAAATTTGCGGCACTGCATGACAAAATATTACATAACTTTGCAGGTCGAGGTTTCCATGGCTTTAGCTCCAAGCATCTGCCTTTAAAGGAGTCCTTGACCCACTTTTTATCT
This sequence comes from uncultured Halieaceae bacterium, assembly GCA_913031575.1. Lineage (GTDB taxonomy): Bacteria > Pseudomonadota > Gammaproteobacteria > Pseudomonadales > Halieaceae > Luminiphilus. The sequence continues at coordinate 83,939 of CAJWEV010000001.1, forward strand.
GGTCATTTTCTTTTCATGGAGCCGTTGCTCAAAATCGCCGTTTGTTTCCATGTGGAATCACTTAATTTCCCGAGCTATTATGTTGACAATGCGAATCATTCTCATTTACAGTCCGCTTTCTTAATTTTTAACTGGCCAACAAGTAAGTCGGGGAATTGTATGAAGACGTTAATTTCAAGTTTACAAGCGGCTAATAAAGTCCTATTGGGTCTTTTTTTAGTTGCCTTTTTAGCTGCCTGTGGAGGCGGTGGTGGTGGTAGTAATGAACCAGATCTCCCGTTAGATAGTGACGGCGATGGCGTGCCAGACTCGCTTGACGCATTCCCAAATGATCCTAGTGAAACAACAGATACGGACGGAGATGGTGTAGGTGATAACGGGGACGCATTCCCTGATGATCCGGACGAGTCGGTGGACACCGATGAGGATGGCGTTGGAGATAATTCTGACAACTGCGTGGACACCGCTAACGACGACCAGACCGATAGCGATGCAAACGGTGAGGGCGACGCATGTGATGCAATGCCTGAAGCGTACTCGGCCATAGGATTCTTCGGTGACGAGGGAGCCAATGGCGTAAGTTATACAGGTCAAACCGCTCGTCAGGTCCTACAGATTGAGCTCGTTGACGCTATGGTAGGTTTAACAGAGCGTCCGGGAGAAGCTGCGGCTATCGAGAGCGAGCTGAAGTTCTTCATCACTGGCGATGGTGCCGATGCGACCCCCCATAATTTCACTACGAAAGGCGGAGACCCTGTTATCCCAGGGCCAACGTATGGCGACATCAGCAGCGGCAAAAATCTAGATGGAAAAATTGCCGGCGGCAATGGCGAGGGAGGCGGTGAAACGGGCCGTCTCATCAATGGTGTTTTCTTTGGCTGGAATCAGGGAGTGGATTCAGACCCGCTGCCTATAGAGCTTGTTTATCAATGGATAGATGAACTTGCTGCGAATGCCTCCGATGGTGTGGAGCCAACGATTTCTGTCGATGGTGCGGCTGATCCAGTAGCCATTGGCACGCCAATGATTAGTGCTACAGGCCTGCATTATCGCCAGCTGATACAGAAATTCCTGTCAGTGGCAGTTAATTTCTCTCAAGGCACCAATGATTATCTGCGGGCTGATTTTGCCAACATGCTAGGCCAGGAGGGTACAAAGGCGTATTCCGCCGGTGCGCATGACTTTGACGAAGCCTTCGGTTACTACGGTGCTTCCAGAGATATTAATGATTACACGGACGATGAAGCCGCTGGCAAAGGTGGGCGAGCAGAATACGGTAACGGCTACTACGACAGTAATGGCGATGGGCTTATCGATATCAGGAGCGAGTTCGTTTTCGGTCACGCTCAGAACTGTGCCAAGCGAGATCGACTCAAAGATGCTAACGGTGAAGCGTTCTATGACTTTTCAAAGACCGCTGCCGATGCATTCATCATCGGTCGTCGTATCTTACAAAATGCCGAGGAAGCGCAGGAGCTAACTGCTGCTGAAGATGCCGCGCTGCAAGCGCAAATCGAGGTAGCTTCTCTCGCGTGGGAGACATGTATTGCAGCAACCGTTATTCACTATATCAACGACGTGATAGCTGATATGGGTGATATGGTGCCCCCTGCTTACGCGGACCTAGACAACTTCACAAATCTAACCAAGCATTGGGGAGAGATGAAAGGTTTCGCTCTCGGTCTTCAGTTTAGCCCAGTGTCTCCGTTCCGAACTGCTGAAACTATTGGCGGTATTGATGGCACGGAGGCTCTTCGTCGAGTTTTGAGTCTGATGGGTGACGCACCTGTACTGGCCGACGGATCTCAAGGTGGCGTTGCGCCATCAGGAACAGCTGCGGAAGCACTTGCGGCCTATGAGGCGAAGCTGTTAGAGGCGCGGGACTTGATGGAAGAAGCATATGCTTTAAACCCAGATGCGGTCAGCATTTGGTAAACTCTGAGTAACGTCAGAAATGCGCTGCTGCCCAGCGCTTTTGATGCCGGTTTCAGATTCTGAGGCCGGCTTTTTTACTCATCAAGGGGGTGTTTTTAAATGATTTCACTATATACATCATTGCGGCGTGCAATTTTGCTTTGTGGTTTTAGCGCACTACTTATTGCTTGTTCAGATTCCGGTGGTGATCTGCCGGTCCCTGATTCATCGGTTTTAGATCCAGCTTCAGGTACTTCTGGACAGCAGCCGGAAGCCGAGGATAGCGCGCCGTCGGAGCAGAAGCTGCTGTTGGCCGTGGCTGAAGAAATTATTTTGCCTAACTATCTAGCACTAGAAGAGGCCGCTAATGATTTTATTGCGCCGAATGGGCCCTTGGAAGCCTATTGCGACCTTGGTCCGGAAGCTTTGACTGGAAATTCAGATTTTCATAACAGCTTTCATCAGCTTATAAATGCTGTGGAGGCGACAGAAATGCACGCCTTGGGCCCAGCAATGGCAAATGGAGCGCAGCTCCGAAATAAGATCTCCTCTTATCATGACGGCCCAGTCAGCAATTGTGGCATTGATGAGATCGCGATCCTCAATGAGGCCGCGGGGTTTGATTTGAGTGAAAGGCCTGCTAATCAGCGTGGTATGGGTGCTCTAGATTATCTTCTCTTTAATAAAAGCTTGCAGCACAGCTGTCCGCCTCAAGCATCGACTACCTCTGACTGGAACGATTTACCGGAGTCTGCGCGGTTTGAGGCGCGGTGCGCAGCAGCAAAATTACTGTCCGCAGATTTAGCGAATGCGGCGTCGTCACTTCATGATGCTTGGCACCCTGATGAAGGGGACTTTATTACTGAGTTTACGGAGGAGGCAACGGTTGGTCAGAATTTTCAGTCACTAACCGACGCGATGTTCTTTTTAGAGGAAGGTGCCAAGGACGCTAAATTAGGGAATCCGCTGGGCATTGTAGCTGCTTGCTCTTCCACGACCTGTCCTAACATGATCCAGTTCCCACACAGCAAGTTGTCTCTCGCCGCGGTTGATGCGAATGTGATCTCGTTTCAAGCTCTTTTCGACGTGAATGATGAAACGGGATTCGATGTGATAATCGCCGAGCGAGGATTTGAGGAAGTAAGCCAGCGGTTTATAGAGAATACTCAAGTCGCACGGTCGTACATGGAAACGATTGAGACGGATCTCAATGGGCAGGTTGATCTTGTGGAAAACGGCGCTGAGGCCGACTGCATGAATGCCGCTGCAAACCCGGATGTTGCGTCAGAAGGGTTGCCCACGTGCACCTTGTACGGGCTCATCAAGCGAGTTGTTGACGATATGAAGATCGACTTTGTCACTATTCTCAATGTCAATCTGCCCGGAGGCACTCGTGCAGACAATGATTAACCTTCGGTTAAAAGCAGGCTCCTGGAAGGCCCTTGGTTGTTTGATTTATTTTGCCGCGGGTGCTTCTCAAGCAGAAGGGCTCACTTCTGCGGGTGTGTCAGTCTTAGAGGAAGTGGTAGTCGTAGGTGTCGAAACTGACCTGCAAGATATATCCGGATCTGTTGCCATTTTAGATGAAGAGGATCTTGATGCGTTTGATTATGTCGATCTTGGTAAATTGCTCAGCGCAGTGCCCGGAGTATACGTAAGGGGTGAGGACGGCTTTGGTTTGCGACCCAATATTGGTATCCGAGGGGCGGCAGCTGAGCGCAGTCAAAAGATAACGCTAATGAAAGATGGCGTGCTGATCACACCAGCACCCTACTCTGCCCCTGCTGCCTATTATGTGCCCAATGTGAGTCGTATAGCCGCTGTCGAGGTTTTGAAGGGTCCCGCAGCGATTCGGTATGGGCCACATACAGTGGGCGGCGCAATCAATTTCCTTAGCCCCAATATCCCCGAGGAAAGTGTGTCAAAGCTTGACATCAGTGCCGGTAGTTACGGCTTTCAGAAGCTTCAACTTAGCACTGCTGGCAGCCGAGGTTCTATAGGTTATTTTGTCGACGGGCTAAGTTACTCCAGCGATGGATTTAAGGACTTAGACGGGGGTGGACACACTGGTTTTGAGCGCACTGATATTGGTGGGAAGATCCAATATATCCCTGCAGACTCGCAGCGCGAGCAAGTTCTTACCGTAAGTATCGATATCGGCAATGAGCGGGCTAATGAAACGTACTTGGGGCTGACCGACGCGGACATTGTTCAAGATTCAAACAGACGTTATCGAGCCTCCCAACTGGATCGCTTTGAAAGTGAACATGCCAGCATTATTTTCAACTACGGGGTCGCGTTAACTGACGCATCACGAATTAACCTCAAGGCCTATTACACAGAGTTTGACCGATCATGGAATAAACTTGACGGATTTGAGCAAGGCCCCAGTTTGCAGGAGGTGCTGTCGTCACCAAACTTATATTCCCTTGAGTATTACTTACTTACTGGAGAAAGGGACAGTGACTCTTTGCCCACGGACTTTCTTGACGTTACGAATAATGACCGTCAATACGAGACCAGAGGCTTTCAAGCTTTTTATGAGCGGTCAGATCAGTGGTCCTCATGGTTAATTCGGACTCAGCTAGGTGTAAGAGCCCATAAGGACCAAGTAAGGCGACTTCATTCCCCTATGTCTTACGCAATGACAGACGGGATGATGGTAGAGCAGTATGGCAGAGATGCGAAAGTCGAAAACTATGCGGTAACCGATGCGTTATCTAGTTTTACCTCCATAGCTTTGAGTCGCGGTGCTTTGACATTTGAAGTCGGGGCTAGGAATGAAAATATCGATGGCCGATTGACAAACTTTTTAGTTGACACAAAAAGAGAGAGCAATCAGTCGATAACGACACCCTCATTTTCATTCCGGTACCAAAGTGATCTCGGATTCTCGCTATTTGGTGGGGTACATAAAGGGTTCTCGCCAGCGGGACCCGGGGCTTCGGCAGACGCTGAAGAAAGTATAAACCTCGAACTTGGTTTGAGAGCAGCAGTAAACGACCTGGATGCAGAAATTATCTTTTTTCAGAGTGATTACGAGAACTTATTGGGGCGATGCAGAGTAAGTGATCAAAATTGTACTCCAGGAGACGAATTCAACGGCGGCAACGTTATGACAGAGGGCGTGGAGTTTAGCGCGAGTCTCTCAAGATCAGTCTTGGATGGGCTAGTTGCCACGGGCAGTGTTAGCTACACATACACCGATGCAATTTTTGAGTCGTCGTTTTTCTCAAACTACATAGCGTGGGGAATTGTTCAAAAAGGCGATCAGTTACCATACATCCCTGAGCATAGCGGTGTCGCAAGCTTGAGTTTTGAATCTGAAGTGTGGTCATTTGGCGGATCGGTAAAATTCCAAGAGACCATGAGGGAAGTCGCTGGATCGTCTCCCATTGAGGATAGTTTGCATGCTGATGGATTTGTTATTTTTGATCTAACCGCCCGTTACACCCTTTCGTCGAATGTTGAGCTACAAGTTGTGGCTAAGAATGTGACTAATGAAGCTCCAATCGCCTCGCACCGTCCTTTTGGCGCTAGGCCGGAGATGCCACGAACTTTAATTGGACGGGTCATTTACGAGTTTTAAGAGCCAGTGATTGACATTACTCAGTTTTTTAATGGTGCCACTAGCCCCGTTTTTTATTTTACAGATGTAGGGTCCCGTTTATTTTGGTTGCACTGGGTGACGGCTGCTCTTTGTGTTTATGTAGTAGTCAACTCATACGCGGCTACAGAGCGGCAAGGTGTAGTGAGGCATCTTACCGACCGGAATTATTGGTTTAATCGCTCTACGGCCACAGACTACGGCCTGATGTGTCTAAATGCCGGTCTAAGAACATCATTGTGGTTTCCGCTAATTGGCTCGCAGTTGGTGGGCACGCTGGTAGTAGCGAGAGCGCTAAGGGATTACTTCGGTTTCCCAGAGCCAGTTATGTGGGACCCAGTCACACTCACTGTTCTGTACACATTTATTTATTTTTTGGTGGATGATTTCTCTCGGTTTGCGCTTCATGTCGCGATGCACAGGGTGCCGTTTCTGTGGCGGTTACATCGCACGCATCACTCAGCGACGACCCTGACGCCCTTTACGGTGTTTAGGGTTCACCCTATCGAGAGCGGCATCTACTTTTTCAGAGCATTCATGACTTTCAGTTTGGTTACGGGTGTGTTCGTCTGGTTCTTTGGGCGTCATCTATCGATTATTGATGTGGTGGGTGTCAATGCAATTGGCTTTATCGCCAATGCAGCTTTTGCTAATTTACGGCACTCTCATGTCTGGGTGAGCTTCGGGAGATTGGAGCACTTTTTTGTTAGCCCGGCACAACACCAATTGCATCACTCAATGAGTATTCGTCGAGGAAATTACGGCAGTGTCCTATCTCTATGGGACAGATTGGCGGGAACCCTAGAGCTTAGTGGTAAACGTCGCACATTGAGCTTTGGTTTGACGATTGATGATGAAGGCGCCCGCGGCGTCCCCAAAGTTATCGCGCAATAACTGTCTAAAAGTCTTCCGTCGCGAGAGGTTGGCTAAATCTTTCGTGTGATCTCAAGGCCCATAAATCCAATGGAAGCTCTGCACGAATATCACCAAGACAAGAAGCGTCAGCGCGATCGTCGCAATTGATCGGATTATTGAATTCAACATATCGATCCTTGTGAATATCAACTCGACAGTTTATTGCAAATGATAATCATTATCATATATCATCTATACCGATACGCAAGTGGCTATGCCTCTTGTGTCACCATCTCCGATTGCATTGTGAGGTGCTATCGCGGTCTACAGGGGTGACCGCTTTTCGGGAGTTCCTCATGCAAAAGTTTGTTATCTGTGGTCGCCCACAAACATCGTTGATCGAGCAAGGTCTTGGTCTTTGCGAACGGCACTACCATGAATACTGGTATTCACCTCGAAAAGCCAACGAGCGCTGGATAACGACGATGAATAGTCTCGAGCGTACATTTGAAGTGGGGGGTGATCTGGATGTCGATTCCGTAGCTCTGAGCTTTCAAATGGCCAGAATTTCACTCCTACGTTATAGGCACAGCTATGCTGACCTAGAGCTCTTTTATGTTACGGCTCTGCTACTAATCGACCTGCTTGGGGAGAAGGAAAACCCGAAGACTGCTTTCACCGTTTTGCTGGAGGCATTGTATGTGTTTAGTGATATCAGCGAGTCGGCCGACACCCACCCTGACACCATAGAACATCTCGAGTGTAAATTGGTTCAAGAGGCAACTGAGATCAGCCGCAAATACGGCAAGAAGCCCCTTCTTCGATTGGTCCATAGCACCTGATAGTGAACCCAGTCTGACCGAGTTCCGTGTCTGGGAGCCTGGCGATATTGAAGCACTAGAGAATAGCGCTGTTGCACTGCTTAAGGGCGAGTCTTGGGAAGGGAATGCAGAATGTAGTTCGGTGCATCGCTCCCTTAGCATTTCAGAAGGGCGCAAGCGACTCGTACTTACTATTGATTTTGGCGACAGAAATTAATGCATCAGCTCCGCGGGAATGACTGGCTCGTTCTGGATATATAGGCGCTCAATGCTTGCTTGGCGTTTTGGGCACGCCATAGACTGACACCACATACAAAGCCATTTGGCGTTGCGGCCTGAGGGGCAGTCGGAAAGACTTGGAATGGCGGTCACTTGATGTTGCACGCAATTCAACAGATCTCGAATGAGCTCTTGATAGCCCCATCGACCCATTACGATGACAAGCAAGTTGGTGCTCTCAACGAGACGCATTGCCCAGTGCCATGAAGGCTGTTCCGTCCTCATCAGCTGGTGGTGCGCCACCTGAAACGCACAGCCAAGCTCATTGAACGCATCGATTTCGGACTCATGCTTGAGCAATACACTGCCAACTCGCATGGATGATTTCCACAATGAATCAGCACTTTGCTCAGTTCGGCAAAGCACGCGCAACTCGGCTTTCTCCATAAAAGACGGATTAAAAAATGAAGTTGTTGTCATCGTTCAGATATTGGTCCACTTTGACCGTGAATTTAATGGCTTTTTAATGATAATGCAACTCATTCTCATTTAAGATTCGCGTGACACTTGCTTTGGTAATCAAAGGCGCGCGGTCAGCCAGGCCGCTCGATTGGCATGTCGCGCACAATTCTTTACTCTCTGCGTTCTGGTGCGAGCACAGTCGTCGCGGGCGCTTCCGGTGCATTACCGGCTCTGATTGGGAAGACTCGAAGCTCGGTTCTTTAACTGGCCTAGTTCATCATTCGCTGGCTTTGATTTCTTCCTGCATATCCATTCGTCCCCATGTTGCTCGGATATCTATCACAATCCACGCCAGCCAGAATAAGAGTCCGCATAGGATCCAGAGTTGCGGTAGTAAGGCGAAGCCAATCACCCATAGCAGCAAAAAGGGAGGCCAACGGCGAAAGGCTCTCTTGAAGCGCACTGGGGTTGACGCAGTACCTGGTGAATAAGCAAACGACTTAGCCCGGAAGAACCAGCCATTCGCGATGAGTGCTGCCATAAAGATGATGCGAGGTGGTGGCGGGCTGTCAATTACAGGATGGTCATCGTGAGCTGCATCGCCTGCGACATCGCCTGCGTTAAGCGATTCGTCGATACAGCGCCATACGTGCTCTGCAGTTGGACGAGCGACCGTACCGTTTAAGTTCGCCTCTGATGGAACTGATCGCCAGCGGTAAAGTATACGACTGGATTGTGTTACTGCTAGAACACCTGGTTGGAAAAATCCTTTTGGGTGCTCAACCGTCCAATCAGCGCCGCGTTGCAAGAATTCAGTGTCCCCTCTATTGGCATAAAGCGTAAGCCAGTCCCGTTCATTACAAACGCGCGGAACTTCTTGATGAGGATCTCCAATATTCTCGAAGTTTAGGTCCCAGTGTTCATGTGCCTGATTTGCCAGGTGCTGTGGCTCACTACTTATGGCAAATACCTCGCCGCCCGCAGTTCGAATTTTTTCAATCACGCCTGAATCAGAGTAGCTCCGTAACTCGGAGCGACAAGGGGGTCACCAAAAGCCGCGATAAAAGACCAGCACCACGAACGCATGTTGTGCCATGATACGGTCCAGCCACCCTAGGCGAGCTCCAGGCGGTGGGTCGAGCTCTGCTTGGGGCTTACCTGGATCTGCAGGCATGGGATCTGCTTGCTCAACCAGAAAGTTTGGACTGTCTCCAGTTACCCTGAAGGTCCGTTGTTCGCAGCGATCACCGCCGCAGAGAATGAGTTTAAGCTCCTCGAATCCCTGAAGTGCTAAGTCAGCGTCGAGAATGCCGGTCGCCCTAAAGGTACTGCCTGTGGCGTCACTGGATTCGTTAAACCATGCTACTGCCGCCTCGACGCGAAGTGTCAGTGCTTCAGGTATCTGCTCGTTGACCTGCATCCCCACCTCTTCACTCTCTAATGCTCAACACATTTACGCTAAGCGATGTCTGTTCTAGACGCAAGGAAGCCAAAGGCGATGAGGAGAGAGGAAGACCTGCGGTGATTTTGTTGACAGGCGTACTAGGAATCTACCGTGAGCTTCAAGATCCAAGTGGCCTGGAAATTTGCATGTGAATAACCAGCTGCGTGAGCATGCAAAAGCATCGATACGATTCATGCAGTGCGCCATACTTGTTTGTCATTGCCAACCAGGGGCAAGGCGTTTCTCATAGGGTGTATACTTGTCGTTCTAGATGTCTCGCTAGCGTCACGCCCATAAATCATTATGTATACCCATCGTTCAATCGCATTTGTTTGCATGTTACTGCTCGCGGCTGCAGTTTCTCTGGTTGAGGCCAGTACCACTGAAGCGGATGCAATTAGACAGACCTATTACCCCGAAGACTTCTCCCAGTTTGTTCCACGATCTGCACTCGACCTAGTCAAGCAAGTGCCGGGCTTTAGCATTGACGAGGGTGGTGGCGATCGAGGTTTTGGGCAGGCCGACACCAATGTGCTTATCAATGGGCGTCGAGTTTCTGGAAAATCCAATGGCCCGATGGCGGCACTGGAGAGACTCTCGGTCGATAGTGTCATTCGACTCGAGGTGGTCGATGGCGCGAGTCTCGATATTGGCGGTATCTCGGGCCAGGTAATCAATGTCATTACGGCGGCTGATCGGGAGACCACGGGTTTGTTTCGCTACGCTCCTCGTTTCCGCCCTACAGGGGGAAATTCGGAGGAACGTCTCCGCGAGTTCACCGTCGCGGTGACAGGCGGTGATGATGACTCTGAATGGACGCTGCAGGTTGCTAACGAACAGCGCATTTTCAGCGATGCGGGCGATGAAGTCGTTCGCAATTCCACAGGGGAGATTACCGATACGCGATTTGAAAGAGCAATCAATCAATTCGATCGACCATCGATATCGGGCTCTTACTCGCGTGTCACCGAGAGTGGTAATGCCTTGAACCTCGTGGCTGAGCTGAATGGTAATTACTCAGACAGTGGAGAAACTTCCGAACGACTTTTTGAAGACCCCGACGAGAACACACGAGTCCTCAGTTCGGCTGAAGATGAACACAACTACGAGATCGGAGCCGACTACGAATTTGACCTTGGTGCGGGACGTCTAAAGCTCATAGGGCTCCATCGTTTTGAGTCCAGCCCTACGGTTGATCGCACGACAACGACGTTTGTGAATGGTGTGGTCGAGGGAACGGCGTTCACGCGCCAAGCCGATGAGGCCGAGTCTATTATTAGGACTGAGTTCTCGTTTCCTGCGTGGGGCAGTCAGTGGCGATGGTCAGTAGAGGCGACAGAGAATTACCTTGATCTAGACTCCCAGCTCGAACGGCTCACCGTCGGTGCTTTTACTGCAGTCGACCTCCCTGATGCGAAGGCACGCGTTGAAGAGACGCGAGCTGAATCAACGCTTAACGTAAGTAAGCGGCTGAGTGAGCAGTTGACACTCCAGGCGACAATTGGAGCTGAATACTCAGAAATAAGACAGACCGGTAGCTTCGATATCACGCGCGATTTTGTCCGACCAAAAGGCTTTCTCGCACTTAACTACAAACCTACAGATGACCTGTTTCTATCTGCAAAGCTTGAGCGAGCGGTGGGGCAGCTACGATTCTTTGATTTCATCGCGTCCGTGGATGTGAATCAGGAACGAGAAGATGTCACCAACGTTAATTTGGTGCCACCGCAGTCCTGGGACTTCACTCTCGAGGCCCAGCAGTCGTTGGGTAAGTCAGGCAATCTGACCTTAAGCTTGTTTCATGAAGATGTAGAAGACATTGTTGACCGAATCCCCATTGAGGAGGGCGGTCAAGCACCCGGGAATATTGACAGCGCCTCCTCCTATGGTGGCTTTATCGATGCGACGATACTCACCGATGAGTTCCTATGGAAAGGGGGGCGTGCAGACCTCTCACTCAGTTATATGACGTCTAAAGTGAAGGACCCTATATTGGGTAATCGACGGAAAATCAGTGGTGACTTTTATAAGTCTTATGAGTTGAGCCTTCGGCAGGATTTCAACGATACGCCTTGGGCGATAGGAGCCGTTGTCGACTACTGGGAGAATGCGCCTAGCGTCCGAATCGATGAGGTCAGTTTCAACAATAAAAGTCGTGGAACGCTTTATATCTTTGTCGAGCACAAGGACGTGATGGGACTGACCGTCAAGGCCTACGCTTGGAATTTGTTAGGCGCTGAGAATCGTTTCCGACGAACGGTTTATAGCGATCGACTCGCCGATGAAGTCCTTTTTTCAGAGCGTCGGAGCCGCAACTTTGGCTACTCCTATACCTTAGTTATCGAGGGCGCTTTTTAACGCCCCACCCGTAACATACTGAACGTGTTTTGAAGTAAACCCACGGTGTCTTTTGGCCGAGCAGTCGCGTTAAGCCTTAGCTGGGCGGATCTGGGTCGAGCTTGTCTTGAGTGCGCAGCTCAAAATCGCTCGCGTCGTGTCGCTCCAGTAACTGTGAGGATTTAGCGCCATAGGGGCGATTGACCATACGACCACGTTTCACGGCAGGCCTCTGAGAAATCTCATCTACATACCGAGCCAGGTTGGTGTAGGTATGGGCCTCTAAGAACTCAGCGGCGTTGTATGCTTTTCCCTCAATCACTGAGCCATACCATGGGTAGATGGCCATATCAGCAATCGTGTACTCATCTCCACAAATATAGGTATTGTCAGCTAATTGCTTATCAAGTAAGTCGAGCTGACGTTTGACTTCCATCGTGTAGCGGTCAATGGCGTATTCGATTTTGACCGGTGCATAGGCGTAGAAATGACCAAAACCACCGCCCAATAGCGGTGTTGCCCCCATCTGCCAGAACAACCAGTTCAAGCATTCGGTTCTTCCCGCGTGATCCTGAGGAATAAACTCGCCGAACTTATCCGCGAGGTAAAGGAGAATCGAGCCCGACTCAAAGACTCTGAGTGGCGTTTCTTCACTATGATCAACCAGCGCCGGTATCTTGGAGTTGGGGTTGGCCGCAACGAAGCCACTTCCAAACTGCGAGCCATCACCAATATTAACGAGCCAGGCATCATACTCGGCGCCGCTTTGTCCCTTTGCGAGTAACTCCTCGAGCATAATGGTGACCTTGACGCCATTTGGCGTGCCGAGGGAATACAGCTGCAAGGGATGTTTACCAATCGGTAGCTCCTTATCCTGTTGAGCACCCGCTGTGGGGCGATTGATGTTGGCGAAAGCCTGGTTACTATTTTGCTTCCACTCCCAGATCTTGGGAGGCTCGTAGGTATCGCTCATTAGACTTTTCCATCGTTGTTAGTTATCACCTTCGTCGTAAGTGTAGCCACTCAATTCGGTTTGAGCGAATCCGTTTGTGGGCTGAAGTTATGCTGCGTTGTCGCTGTTCGTCGCCGCGATGTGCAATTGGCCTGAGTTGGCATATGCCTAAGTATCAGGAAGACCTCGCTGTGTTTGAAGATAGGTCGCAAAGCTTCCTAACCAGTGACTACCCATGTAGTGCATGTCACCCAGTACGGCGGATAGACCCGCCTCGCGGTGCGCCTCCACCGTAGCTGTCAGTGTTGGACGACGAGCATCATCAGTCGGCAAGCCTGCGATAATGCCCTCTAGCATCCACGCGCGGCTGGTGTTTAAACCGTCGAGATGAGCTAGCTTACCGTCGGTTTTATCAGTGACTGTCGCGGGCGCTAACCAGACGTCACCTGTCTTTGAATTAAGCCCAGGTAAAAAGTCATCGAGCCAAGCACTGAACTCGACTTGGTCCATGACTCGTCGCATGAGATCTGCTTGTGCGATGCAGGGCGAGAGAAAGTCCTGCCCGGAGGGTTCATACTCTAACGGGCAGTCGCGATCATTCAGGTAGAAGGCACGAATGCGTGATGACAGTAATGATTCAAACATTACATTACCGGCTGCGCGGCTCCAGTCGAGCATTAGGCCGAAAGCGAATGCAGTCTGGCTGTGTTCACCAGTACGAATGGGGTGGGTTAACTTGGGGAGCCATGCTGTCATGTTGTCAACCGCGAGCGCCTCTAGTGGCTCTAATTCAGTCAGCCAGGACTTGGCCTCGGGTAGTGTTGACTGGCGCAGCTCAGTCGTCAGTTGGAGTAACCAAGCGATGCCGTAGGGCCGCTCGAAGGACGCCATGCCCGGTCGTTGATAATTTATTATCTCTCCGGTGATGTTTTCACGCGTGAAACTCTGGTTCAGTTTGCTGATCAAAGCGGGCCGGTCGATCAGATCTGGATGTGTATTGAGCAGGCGTACCAGTAGCCAGTGTCCGTGGACAGACGAGTGCCAATCAAAGCAGCCATAAAATGCAGGGTATAGTTCGCGCGGCGGCTTTAAGTCCTGGCCACTGCTCATCAAGTGCGCGATCTTATTGCTGTATTCCTTGTGGATGCAATCGAGTGCTAGGTTTGCGAATACTGGCACGTACGAGTGGTTATTGTTGGGTGATGGCGCGGGCTTATGTGCTGAGTCATCTTGTGGCGCGCTGGCTGGATCTCCGCAGGCAGAAAGTACTAACAGGAAAGTATGGAGTGACATTATTAATCGAAGTTGCATGGTCAAAACCTAAGTCGCGTGAAGCTCGTAACGTAACGTTCAAGGGTTGGGCGGTAAAGAACGGCGTATTGATATAAAAACCTGGGATTGAACCTTAAGCCTACATACTAATGGCGAGTCTCAAGCCAATAGGGTAGTTTCGGTTTCGAAACCTTGGTAGGCAGTAGAACATGAAAAAGCAACCTATTGGTCCGATTGGCGAGCCGCTGACATTGCCGAACGGCACCACAGTTCCCTTATCTCCAGCCTATGCAGTAGGACACCTCATATTGCTCTCGGGTCAGCTAGCGTTCGGCGCAGATATGAAGATTGTTGGTGGCGGCATTGTTGAACAAACACAGCAGTGCTTAAAAAATATTGAGTCGCTTCTTTTCGACCTTGGCCTTGGTAAGACTGATATTGTGAAAAGCACTGTATGGCTGGTAGCCAAGGAGGATTTTCAGGGCTTCAACAAGGCTTATGCAGAATTTTTTGGAAATCACAGGCCCGCGCGATCTTGCGTTTGTTCTGAATTATTGGTCGATGGTGCATTGATTGAGATTGAAGTCGTTGCCACGGTGAAGGACTAAATATTTTGAAGGCGCCGGTAAAGAGTCAGAATTATGAAGTCGTCAATTTAGTTGGGCTCAGGTTCAGAGAAATCCGGAAGGAGAGTGGCTGGACCCTCAGCGAAGTTTCAAAGCGAACTGGGATCTCTAAAGGCACCCTGTCAAAACTTGAGAATGGCAAGACGTATCTGAACTTTAGCAGTGTTAATAAGTTAGCTAATGGATTGCAGCTTCCAGTCAGTGACCTTACCAATCCTCACGTGAGTGTCCCCGGTAAACGGGCTGTTACGCGTGCGATGTCGGGAACAGTGTTTGAGAGCGTTGACATGGATTACGAGGTTCTGTGTAGCGATATTGATAACGCTCAGCAGGGCTTCATTCGGGCTGTTGTCAAAGCGAAAGCTATTGATGTCGACCTTCCTTGGCATAGACACAAGGGGCAGGAGTTCGTTCATGTTTTGCGTGGCGTCCTCGAACTTCATTCCGAGCAACAGCCGCCTCTGACTTTAAAAGTTGGTGACAGCATCTTTTTTGACGCGTCTGTCGGCCACCGCTACATCAGTAAGGGTCAGATCAATGCCGAGATACTGATCACAATGTCGCTGAATGGCTATGAAAACGTAGTTGATAACCTGCCCGAGATGTCGCTCTGATGAGCCTTTTTAAGTGTTTCGAAATCGAAACTTTCGTGTTAGCGTACTCATTTTATATTTATGGCAAAGTATGACGCGCCACCTATATGACGTAATCGTAGTTGGTGCTGGGATGGCTGGCACATCGGTCGCCGCCGAATTATCGAAACGCTGTTCGGTCGTTTTGGTCGAGCGTGAAAAGCATCCGGCGATGCACGCGACCGGTCGATCTGCTGCGACCTACATACCGAGCTACCGTGCTGAAAACCCTGCGCTCAGGTTGCTTACTCGAGCGAGTGGTAGGTTTTTAAGGTCTCCCCCCGAGGGGTTTGCGGAAAATGCGCTCTTGAAGCCACGTGGTCTACTGACATTGCTCAAAGGCATGAACAGTGAGTCATCGAGTCAAGAGCTTGCCGACCTCAATAGTCTTTTGGAAGATCCAGTTGTCATGCTGCCAGCAAGTGATGTCCGACGTCGCTTGCCAGAACTAAGTGCGGAGTGGCTGAGTGATGCTTGGTGGGAAGCAGATGTTCATGATATCGACGTTCATGGTCTGCATCAGGGTTATCTTAAGGTTTTTCGAGAGAACGGTGGTCGTATTGTTCTTGCTGAGCTAGCCTGCCCTCGCTTTGAAAACGGTGTTTGGCAAATATCCTTCGCAGATGAGTATCTCGAGGCACCTGTCGTGGTTAATGCGGCCGGTGCGTGGGCGGATGAGTTGGCCGAAAGTGCGAATGTCGGTCGGCTGGGGCTTCGACCAAAACGCCGCACCGCAATTTTGGTCTCGCCGCCGGCAGGTTGTGATGTAACTGACTGGCCATTGGTTTTGGCTTATGACGAGAGTTTTTACTTCAAGCCTGATGCGGGGATGCTTTTGGTGTCGCCCGTTGACGCTCATGAGTCACCGCCTTGCGACGCCCAACCAGAAGAGATTGATATGGCTTATGCGGCTGACTTTGCGACCCAGGCTGTAAGTGGGCTCGAGGTAAGGCGCATTGCTCACAGTTGGGCCGGCTTACGAACCTTCGCGTCAGATGAAACGCCAGTTGTAGGTTTTGATTCTTCTGCCCCCGGTTTTTTTTGGTGTGGGGGCCAGGGGGGGCATGGGATTCAAATCGCGCCGGCTGTTGCAAAGCTGAGTGCTGCGATAATTAACGGAGACGATAATACTGTCGAACTCAGTGATTTAGGTTTTCTTCCTGAGTGGGTTTCGCCGTCTCGATTAAGCAGGATTTGAGAATTATGTGGAGCGTTATTTCGGTGGATCCTTCCTTCCACAGCCTGAAGATTCCCAATGATGGATTCATTCAGGAGAACATCGTTCTGTGAGCTTATCTCGATTTTTCGCGGTCTATGTAACCCCTCCATCGGTTTTCGTAGCGGTGCTCATAGGCGGTGGTTATGGCACCGGACGGGAGATAGTAGAGTTCTTCTCGAGACATGGGTTCGTTAGCGGCTCGATTGGATTGATAACATCGTTTTTTCTTTTTTTTCTTGTTCTTGGAGCAACGTTTGACGTGGCCAGACGTCTTCAGGCTTACGAGTATGCGAGTTTCTTTAAGCAGTTGATCGGTTCCGTGTGGTGGTTGTATGAGGTTCTCTATGTGCTCCTCGCTATGCTGGTACTTGGTGTGCTCAGCGCGGCGGCGGGCGAGACAATGCTTCAAGAGTTTGGACTGCCACTAAATTGGGGCTACTGGTTGATGCTGGTGCTTCTAACGGCACTTTTACTCGTAGGCCGAACCTTTCTACAGCGCGTGCTGACTTTTTGGTCTGCAATGATGTTTATTGTCTTCGGAGTATATTTATTCTTTATCTTCGATCAGCTGGGTGGTGCCGCGAGAATGTCAGTTGACTCCGGCCTCGCTCTCGCCGGTATCTCGAGCGGCGCTCTCTATGTGATGTATAACGTTGCCATAGCGCCTGTATTACTGTTTTCGATGCGTGCGTTTGAGACTCGGGTTGAGTCATGGACTGCAGCAGGGATAACGGCTTTTGCGCTCGTTGTACCTGCGTTTATTTTTCATTGGGGTTTTACCGCCTCAGATCCCCTGGTACTGGATCAAGCTGTGCCGATGTATTGGATGATTGAGCAATTTGCACCCTCGATATTTAAGACGATTTTTGTGGTGTTGCTGCTTGGAACACTCCTACAAACGGGCTCTGGGTTGATTCATGGATTCATCGAGCGCGTAGAGCAGGCTCTCGCTGACACGGGGCAGAGATCGCTGAATCGGCCCGCGCGGATTGGGATCACTATAGGTGCTTTAACGATTAGTTGGTTGTTGGCACAATTTGGTCTGATCAAACTTATCGGCGCTGGCTACAGTGCAATGGGTATAGGGTTTGCGCTGGTGTACATAATCCCCTTGCTGTTGAGATATTTCATTTTAAGAAATCTTGTGCGGGATTAGCAAAAAAGCGGCGCTTACATTTTTTATTTGCCCAACCTCGGCGCTTTCACTGGATCCTGACAAAGCGCACAGATTCATGCGGGTATCAGAGAATAGCCCTTCAAGATTGAAAGGCGGTCAGACGATCACTATAGAGCGGGCTAGCCAGCCATAATAAGTGCATGAGGTATATTAGACTTTACGCATGTGCCTTCAGCCGGTAAGCGTAATCAAGGAGATACGGCCTGTAGCCTAACTTCTTTGTATTTAACCGGCTGCGGGCGATAAGAAGTTCGATATGACCGTCAACGACGCCGAGAGGGTGTGATGAAATTACAACAAGCAAACAAGGTCAATCGACAAAAACAAGTTGTTAAAACTGCGGCGCGACTTTTCTCATCAACAGGCTACAGATTGACCACGGTTGAAATGGTTGCGCAGCGAGCAAATGTCTCTCCCGTTACGATATACAACAATTTTGAGAATAAGACCGGGCTCTTACTCGCAGTATTAATCGATGAAGGCGTCGATATGGAAGAGGTTGGTGAGAGAATCTTAACTCAAAGGCAGCCAGCCGATCTCAGCGTCATCTATAGCTTGGTAGATGTATACGTGGGCCACCCCATGGAGTTCATGAACAAGGCGTGTTGGCGCGAGTCACTTGCCGCCGCAATAACCTCCTCGAATAAGAGATTTATGACTGAGTATCAAAATGTCGACAAGCGCTTGGCTAGGCAACTGAAGGATGTGGTTTGTCGACTCCATGAGGAGCATGTTTTTGAGGCAGGCGTCGATGTAGATATTTTGGGTACCATCATATGGAATAATGTAAATCAGATGTTTACCGATTTTATTTCCGACGAGACTATGACGCTGCAAACACTCAAAGAGTCATTGCATAGGCAAATAAGTGAGCTGCTCAATCTTGCGAGAAGGACACCTGCTGCTAATTAGCTTATTTAACCCGCTACAGCGACCTCTTTATCAGGCACTGATAATCCAATGTTGTCGCAAAACGCTACCGCGCTAATGAAAACTTCGCACTGCCGTACTGAGTTTTGAGTAGCAAGATTTTCAATATTCGACGAACCAGCAGCTTAAGGAGACGATTGGTTACTTAGCGTCTGCAAGACTAGGCGCCACTTGGACCAGCTTCCGATACACACTCGTAAAGATCAATAAAGCTAACGCCGTTGCAATTCCGCAAAGAAGCATGACGGCGCTATAGCCCTCTCCGTACAAGACTATGGTTCCCGCAATCGTTGGTGCGATCGCCTGCGCAACTCCCTGGAGCGCAGGTACCAATGCCGCATAGCGACCCGAGTGATCTATATTAGATAGCGTCCCAAGCTGAAAGACGTCAACAAATATCCACAGAAAGCTGAAAGAAAAGACACTGAATATGAAGGTGGTTTGATCAATCCTTTGTGCCATTACCAGCATACTTAAACTCATTAAAAGCAACGCGAAGATCAGAGGTTTAGCTTGTCCGAAATGACGAGCGAGCCAAACAGTGAAAACGGCTGCTGAAAGGCTACATACCTGCGCCCAAACAAGGGTGCTAGAGATAAATTCAGGTGAAATATTCGCGTCAACGCCGGCTCGTTCTATAAAAGCCCAGTAGGCTCCAACCATAATGTAAAACGTGAAAACGGAAGCCAGACAAAGTCTAGGTAAAGTGGAAGGTATTACCGGGCTGCTGGCGTCGGTGGTGTCCTCTGCATGCGTGTGCTTGACCGGCTCGAAATACCGTGGGATTAAGGGAACAACTAACAGAATCGGTAATGTTTCCAGAAGATAAAATCCGAAAATTCCATTGACACCCCACCGTGCATCGATGATGGGGAAGATGAAGAAAATAAAGGCATTCATACTGACCAAAACAAAAAGTAATAAACTGTATACCCAAGCCGTGTCGCGACTGCCTGCCAAACTCGCCGTGCAGGTTGAGTAACAGATACCCGCACCAATACCGGCCACCAGCCGGCTCATTAATAAGGGCGTGAGGTCCTGATTCTGCATAGACAGAGCGTTGCTGACGAGGAGAAGTGTCAAGCCAACGTAAGCCAGCCTCTGACGATTCGTTTTTTCAACCAGCATGGCTGTCACGGTCGACCCTATGAAAAGACCCGACATGTCTGCAGAGGCGATCCATCCAAGTTGCTGTTCATTGAATCCTAGTGAGTCCGCCAAGGAGCCGACAAATAAAGGCATGCCCATTGCAACCCCGGTGCCTGCAATGCCGAGTAAAATCGCTGCTAAAACGGCGGTAGGCCTATCAAATTTGTTCTCGGGATCTTGGTTTAGCGATTTGTTGCTTTGACCAGAAAAACGTAATAGACGAGCTTTAATGGTGTTCGGTGAGTCATTCATCTTTTTTCTCACTTAATTTATGTGTACTCGGGTTTTAGTGGGCACAACCCCAGAATATTGTCCGCGATTTTTTCGGCAAGCATGATGGTTACCGCATTAAGATTCCCAGCTGGAATTGATGGGATAATTGATGCGTCGACGACCCTGACATTGTTAAGCCCATGCACTTTGCCCTCTGCACTTGTGACGCTGTTATCGTCCTTCCCCATGCTGCAAGTGCCACACGGATGGTAGTTAGATTCCAAGGAGCGATGAATCCAACTCAGAATTTCTCGATCATTTTCGAGTTCATCGACCCCGGATAATTCAGTGGTCAGACGACCCCGCCACGCCGTTTGCTGAAACAATTCTCTGGTCGTTTTAACCATGTCGACAGCGAGGTTTTGGTCACGTGCGTCACTCAAGTAATTGAAGCGAAACTTTGGTGGACTTTGGGGGTTCTTGCTAGCTAACCATAGATAACCGCGACTTTTAGGTCGCTGCAAACTGGCGAAACATTGAAACCCAGGGTCTATTCTTATCCCTTCCGGCGCAAAGTCTCCGCGCATAGCTATGCACTCTAGTTGTAAGTCTGGGCGCATTTCAGGACTTGCTAACGATAAAAATGCACCAACTTCAAAGTGATTGGAGATGCCCAGGCCGCGCTTGAAAAGTAGCCAATCCAGACCGGTTTTTATCCTACCAATGGGTGTAAGTTTGGCTGCAAGTGAATCCCGGTGATTGTGGGCTCCGTATTCAAAGCACCATGCTGGATGGTCATGTAAATTCTGGCCAACGCCGGGGAGGTGCATTGTTGTGTTAATACCAAGAGAGGATAAATGCTCTGCATCTCCCACACCCGACAGCATCAATAGATGAGGCGACTGGATAGCGCCTGCAGACAGGATGAGCTCACCTTCCACAGGCATATTTAGATCCTCGCCTCGTCTCTTCAGCGCTAATCCAACCGCAGTGCCGTTTGAAAATGTTATTGACTCGCAATGCGTTTCAAGCAGTACTTCGAGATTGTTTTTCTTAGGTGAGTCATACAGATAGGCCTGTGAGGCGCTGTGTCTTATTCCGTTACAAACGTTTCGTTGTATTTCATGCGCCCCACCCTGATAAGCACCGTTGTGATCAGGGTTGGTTGATATCCCCAATTCCAAAGATGCACTCAGAAACGATCGAAAAAGGGGGTTAACTAGTTCAGTCTTAGTAACTGTTACTGGCCCTGAGACTCCGCGATATTTTGGATCGCCAAAGGCATAGTTTTCGCTTCGCTTGAAGTACGGTAAGCAGTGGGCATAACTCCAGGCTTCTAGCCCATTTTCATTCCAGTCATCGTAGTCTGCTGGATTCCCTCTTACCCAGTTCATGCCGTTAATCGACGACGAGCCACCGAGCACCCGCCCTCTCGGAGTATAGGCTCCCAATTTTTTATCCGCGCTTTGAAAGCTTTCCCTCTCTGCGAAAAACTTCCAGTTGTATCGATCCTTAGTGAGAGGAATCCCGAGCCCGGCTGGCATTTGAATAAAGGTATTCCTGTCATTTGGGCCCGATTCGATTAAGAGAACGCGTTTGGCAGAGTTCTCAGCCAGTCTTGCCGCAATCGTGCTGCCCGCGCTACCGGCTCCGACCACAATGTAGTCATAGGATACGGTCGATGGATGTCGGACAAACTTCAAACCACTCTCAACTTGTTGGGAATGTAATCGACTTGATGGCTCACTATATCTTACTCCGCCACTGCGAGATCTATAATGCACTGTGTTTGCTGCGTGACTCTCCGTCGCAGTTCGGGCATTGGTATCCCATCATCGATGATAAATTCGGTAAATAACTGATTTGTGTTATTCCAGATAAGTTCACCGAGTGATTGCGCGTCACTGTCGCGCCCTAGAACTTTTTCATCATGAAGGCATTGAAGCAGTCCAGTCACTTGGCGCTGCAATTTTTTTTCGGCGGACCGATATTCCGTAGAGTACTGAGTGCCAGGGCTAGCTAGTGAGGCAGTCAAAGCTTGTCGCCAACATGACTTATTCATAAATCGCATCGGCTGCTCTATGTACAGCTCAACCAAACGGTTGATGACGGTTGTGTCTCGAGGTTTCCGCTTAGCTATCAGCAGCTCGCCAAGTAACTCAGTGTCTCTAGCTTCCGTTTCCAATACGGCGAAAAGCAACCCTCGTTTGGTTTCAAAGTTGTTGTAAATAGTCATCGGGGAGACCCCCGCGCGGTTCGCAACCAATGCAACAGTTGTTTTGCCATACCCAACTGACGAAAAAAGCCGTGCTGCCTCGTCGATAATTCGAGTTTCCCTGCTGGCCCTCTTGCTTGAGCTCAACTGCACCTCATCAAAAAGAAAAAATAATTGTAGTTGACTACAAATATATTTTTCAATAGCCTCTGATAAAATTAAAAATTCCGCTAAATAAGGGGTAATTTGGATGCTTTTAAAAAAATTGATAGGAAAAACTTTATTCGACTTCATTAAATCATCATCAATGTACCCTCGAAAATTGAGCAATGAAGCTCTGCGTAATGCATCGCCTGGCAATCAGTTTTTAAGCTTAAAGACGTTACTAGCTGGCCTCTTCATCGTTACGAGTGCTCAAACGTCTATTGCTCAAGAAGGCCCACGCATTATTGAAGAGGTAGTGGTAACTGCAAGTAAGCGGGGTGACGTTAGTGCGCAAGATACGGCACTAAGCATCTCGGTCGCCTCGAGCGACATGATCGCCAAGCAAGGCCTCGTCGGAATGGATGACTTTCTTCGCGCAACGCCTGCAACGAACTTCTTGGATCGTGGCGCTGGTCGGAATGGCATTATCATTCGCGGCGTAACCGCGTCTCCACAGACCGATGCCACAGTGGGTGTATATATAGGCGAAACGCCCCTAACCGGCTTGGGCTCGTCATCGCCGGGCAGCGGCGGTAATCCAGATTTGAAATTTGTGGACATGGAGAGAATTGAAGTGCTCCGTGGTCCTCAAGGCACCTTATATGGAGATGGCTCAATCGCCGGCACCGTCAGAGTCATACCTAATGCACCAGACCTAAGCACGATCTCAGGAGAGATTGCTGGAAACGTTTCTTCAACGGCAGGTGAAGGTGGCGACAATGCAATGCTGCGAGGCGTTCTCAATATACCCGTGGTAAAGGACACCTTTGCGATTCGTGTTGTCGCCTACGATTATGACAACAGTGGTTACTATAAGAGTGTTGCCGGCAGCAACGCAGACAAACAAATTTGGGCAGGCGCCTTCGGCGGAATCACAGCTGATAAGGACGACGTGGGCAGTGACGAATACACCGGGGGCAGAATATCTGCACTCTGGCAAGTCACCGATACTTTCGACGTCTCGCTATCCCACATTACGCAAGATATCGAGCAAAGGGGCATACCAGAATCTCTCATGAATCTAGGCGATACCAACAGAGCCCCTTTCCAAAAGCTAGACGGGAGTGATGAAGCACTTGGGATGGATTTCGATGTCACCAACCTCGATATGAATCTCGATTTGGGTCAGATAGAAATCGTCTCCTCTACATCAATTGCCGAGACAAACTCCCTTCAAGATCGCGACCTTGGCTTATATTTCGGCCCACTCCTTGGTGTTGACGATATTCCTCTTTTCCTCACAGATTCGGGCGATATAGAGAGCTTCACACAGGAACTCCGACTCAACACGCGTTTGGACGGATCCTGGCAGTTCCTTGTCGGCGCTTTCTATCAGGACATTGAGAATAAACAGTCGCAGGACTTCGTATTTGAGGGGGCGTCTGCGCTCGATCCCTTCGGAGGCCTACTGCTGTTTGAATCGAGACTCAAGGAGGATATTGAGCAACTCTCTTTCTTTGGAGAGGCGACTTACGATCTCACAGAAAATATGACGGCAGTGGCTGGTATACGCCATTACGACTACGAGCAGACCGCTTCCGATAGCGCCGACGGCCTGTTCAATGGAGGAGCCTCGACAAGCACTCTTGAGGCGGATGATTCGGGGCAGACGTATAAATTCGGCCTTACTTATGCGCGCAGCGATACGGCAACGTATTATGCAACCTTTGCTCAAGGATTCAGATTGGGCGGACCCCAAGCTGACGTCCCAACAGATCTATGTGATCTCGACGGCGACGGTCTCATTGATGGGCTGGGTGTCGCTGCACCGAACCAAATAGACTCCGATGAACTGGATAGCTTTGAACTTGGCGCAAAGTTTTCTCTTGCCGACGGTCGTGCTGTCCTGAACGTGGCGGCTTACCAAATTGAGTGGGAAGGAATCCCAGTAGCGCGAACGGCCGACTGTGGTTTTGGCGTGACGTTGAATGCGGGTGAAGCAGAGAGCAGAGGCATCGAAGTTGAAGGGCAGTTGTTGCTGTCGGACATTTGGAGCCTCAACTACGGGCTATCCTATGTGGATACGGAGTTGACGTCAGACGCACCTGGCCTTGGCAGTGCAGGCGATCGCCTCCCAGGCACTCCTGAATTTCAAGCCTCTCTCGGTGTACAGGCTGATTTTTATGTAGCAGACCGGCCACTATTTGCACGCGCAGACATTGCTCATGCGGGCGAGTATTTTAATAATTTACAGGAGCAGGGGATTGGCGCTGGAGACTTCACCACAATAAATCTTCGCCTAGGAGCTGATATTACCGAACTAATATCTCTCGACTTGTTCGTAAAGAATCTCACTGATGAAGAAGGCCTGACATGGGTCGAAACGGAAATTGGCGACGGACGCGCCAATTACATTCGACCCAGGACGATTGGGGTTGAGGTGCGAGCACTGTTCGGGCAATGAATCGTGCGACTTAATGGAGGTCCATCTCGATACTAAAACGGTTAGCCTCACGTGGGCTACGCCCGAATAATGAGTCTGACAGCAAAACTCAAAACTATCGTCATGTCGGCGCAAAGCGCCAGTTTCACGTCGATGAACGTTGATCTGTTTAACTTGCGTGTTCAGTCCCGCTGTCTAACCTGGCTTAGTGAGGAGTCCTGCTAAATGACAAAGTTCACCCGATGAAAGGCATCTATTCATCGACTGCTCTTTTATTGGCTTTATCCATTAGCGCTTTTAGTCAGGCAAAAGAGCCCTTCTCTCCAATGGATTTGTTCAAGATTGCCTATGCGGCGAATCCGGTTGTCTCCCCCAATGGCCACGTCATTGCATTTGATCGCGTCTACATGGATGTCATGACCGATAGCCGTCGAAGTGATCTGTGGGTAATTGACAAGGATGGCAACAATTTGCGTCAAATATCGCAAGATTTCGATGTTGTCGGTCCTCCCGTCTTCACACCAGCAGGGGACGCCCTAGCTTTTGTTGCTGTCAAAGATGAGCAGTTCAATATCTTTAGTCAAAATCTAGCCACTGGCGATAGAGCTAAACTGGGTGAGGATTTGGCAGGTCCCGCTAATCTATCCTTCTCGCCAGATGGGAAATGGTTGGCCTTTACCATGCCGGTCGCCTACGAGCCAGACACTATGGGTGATATCCCCATGGCTCCGGAAGGAGCCAAATGGGCGTCACCCCTAGTGGTAGAAACGCGTCATATGTATACCTTAGATGGGGCTGGTTACTTGCCATTTAGTAGTCATCAGGTTTTTCTGATTTCTACTCAAGGGGGTGTGGCCCAACAACTGACCGAGGGTCGAAAAGACTATGCCAGTACGCTGACATGGCTGCCTGATTCATCCGCGCTGTTATTCAGCGCTAATATAAAGAGTGACGTCAACAAGCCGCTCGATACGGATATTATTCGGCTGGATATCGAGACGCGTGAGCTCACCCCTCTAACCAAACAACTGGGTCCGGATTGGACACCGCAGATATCTCCTGACGGCAAACGCATGGCCTGGATAGGAAATAAATACAGACGAATCGAGATCCAGAGTCAGCAACTTTATACGTCCGGATTGGATGGCTCCGACACAAGGGAATGGGAAATTGATGGCGACTTCAGTATCTCTGACTTCGCCTGGCATCCGGATGGTGAGCATGTATACGTTCAGTATGAGGATCGTGGAAGGCTCATATTGGCGCTGCTTTCCCAGGACGGCTCTGTAACCAGATTGAGCGACGAGCTCTCTGGTTGGGAAATGGATCAGCCATATGTGGCTGGTAAGTTTTCAGCTAATGGGGGAGTGGCTGCATTTACCGAGGGCAATGCGACCACGCCGAGTGAACTGGCAGTGGTTGATGGTGTAGGGCGCGTGAGGACACTTACCGATCTAAACCATGCGCTGCATGAGGCTGTTCACTTTGCAACGGCTGAGGAACACACGGCCACGTCGAGCGTCGATAAGCGCGAAATACAGTATTGGGTAATGTATCCCCCCAATTTTGATCCAGCCGATTCCTACCCGCTGGTACTGCAGATACACGGAGGCCCCCAGGCGGCTTATGGCCCTCACTTTGCGGCCAACAACCAGTTGTACGCGGCGGCCGGTTATGTGGTGGTTTATAGTAATCCAAGGGGGTCGACCGGCTATGGTGACGAGTTTGTCCAGACGATCAGTCACAATTTTCCAAGTCAGGATTACGATGACCTGATGGATGTGGTTGACGCCACAATCGCCGCAGGTTTTATCGACGAGGAGCGACTCTATGTTACTGGTGGCAGTGGTGGTGGCACTCTAACCGCGTGGATCGTGGGTAAAACGGGGCGTTTTCGAGCGGCGGTGGCGGTTAATCCAGTCATCAATTGGACCAGCTCTGCGCTGACCATGGACCTGAATAAATTATTGGTCAACCACTTTTTCGCTGATCTACCGTGGAACGATCCCATGGGAAGCTGGTCTCGCTCACCACTCTCCCTAGTCGGCAAAGTCACGACACCCACCATGCTGATGACCGGAGAGCAGGACATGCGTACGCCGATTACGGAGGCGGAGCAGTTTTTCAATGCACTGCAGATAGAGGGTGTGGATACCGCTTTGGTAAGGGTGCCAGGAGCCAGCCACTGGATCGAGTCACGGCCAAGCCAGTTGATTGCCAAGGTCAACGCGATTCTGGCCTGGTTTGAGCGCTATGGTGAAGCAGCTGTTGCTTCAGAGGACAAATAAGGCAGCTCGTCGACTCCCTGTGCAGTTTTCGGCGTTTTTACCTCGGGATACTCAGACTACTGACATTTGAGCTGAAATTTACAAGATATTGGAATCACTACCTATGGCAACAAAACGTGGTGGGTACATCTTAAACTCATTCTATATCAATGGTAGGTGGAAAAAAGCCAGTAGCTCTGCGGATAAGATGAGTATCATCAACCCAGCCTCCATCAATGGCATTGGGAGCGTGGCACTGGGCAGCATTGCGGACGTTGATGACGCAGTGCGGGCCGCCCGAGTTGCATTTCAGGAATTCCAAGGCAGCACGAAAAATGAGCGTCTAGGGTATCTTGAGAACATTCTTACCGTTTACAAGTCACGGTATGAAGAGTTTGTGGAAGCGATATGCTTGGAAATGGGGTCGCCTGTGACGCTTTCTCGCGAGGCGCAGGCCTACACGGCTATTGAGCACCTTGAATCTACCATTGCGGCGCTCGAGAAGTTCGAACTGCGAGAAGAATACGATGGCTATCACCTTAAGTACGAACCTGTTGGCGTTTGTGGACTGATTACGCCCTGGAACTGGCCGATCAGCCAGCTGGTTGCGAAGATTGCGCCTGCTATTGCCGCGGGTTGTACCATGGTGGTTAAGCCCTCGGAATTCTCGCCACTGTCTGCACAGCTGTTTGCCGAGGTAGTGGATGAAGCTAATCTCCCTGCAGGCTTATTCAATCTGGTTTATGGTGACGGGAAAGAGGTGGGTCCCGCAATCAGTCATCATCCTCAGATCGACATGCTTTCCTTTACGGGGTCTACCCGCGCTGGGAAAGCTGTGGCACAGGCCGCGGCTATTGGCGTCAAGAGAGTCTGTCTGGAGTTGGGTGGAAAATCACCAATGATTCTGACTGAGGGCATTGATCTTGAGTCTGTCGTGCCAGAATGTGTATGGCTGTGTATGGAAAATACAGGACAATCCTGCAATGCGGGCACCCGTCTATTGGTTCCCGAAAGCCTGCATGACGAAGTGGTGGAGATCGCAAAAAAAGTGGCCGAGTCCTATGTTATTGGAGATCCCTTTGATGAAGCCACACAGCTTGGGCCGCTAGCCAATCGCGCCCAATTTGAAAAAGTCCGCTCCATTCTGGAAAACGCTGAAACCGAAGGCATCAAACCTGTGACAGGTGGCTCGGGCCCGGTGCCAGGCTGTAATTCCGGTTATTTTGTTAAACCAACTATTTTTTCGGGTCTGACTAAAAATGCGACGATCGCAAATGAAGAGATCTTTGGTCCTCTCCTGGCGGTCATGCCCTACACTGAGCTTGACGAGGCGGTTGAGATCGCCAATCAAACACAATATGGACTTTCCGCATACATCTATACACAGGATGACAGTATTGCTGAGAATCTCTCCCAGCGATTGCGGTGTGGCATGGTTCACATTAACGGAGCACCCCTGGTGGCTGAGGCTCCCTTTGGGGGTTACAAGCAATCGGGCAACGGCCGCGAGTGGGGCTTATTTGGACTACAGGAGTTTATTGAAGTAAAGGCCATCATGTCGTGATCACCTCGGGAGAAATTCCAATGCTATTAACAAGATTGCCTGCATCCAGTATCGGAGCGATGTTATTGGTGTGTTTCCAGGTGCTTTCAGTCAACGCGGAAGATATTACGGGTCGATATGATGTTGGGGTGCATTACGATAAAGCCGAGGTGATGATCCCTATGCGGGATGGCGTCAAGCTGTTTACAGCCATTTATACGCCGAAACAACGTTCCGAGCCTTACCCGATCTTGATCTACCGCACGCCATATTCAATTGGCAACTACGGCAGTGAAACATACCCCACGGCTGAGGCTATGGCCCCGTCGGCAGAGATGGTTGAGGACGGGTACATCTTTGTTTATCAAGATTTGCGCGGCACCTATAAGTCGGAGGGTAATTTTGAGATTACGCGGGTAAACCGTGAGCCACAGGATGGTCCCTTAGCGACCGATGAGAGCACCGATGCTTACGACACGATTGACTGGTTGATTGATAACATCGATGGTCATAGCGGGCGTGTGGGTCAATGGGGTATCTCTTATTCAGGATGGACCACGGTTCAGGGGATGATTGATGCTCACCCCGCATTGAAGGCCTCGTCACCTCAGGCGTCGCCATCAGACATGTTTATTGGTGATGACTGGCATCACAATGGCGCTTTTAGGCTGACTTATGCATTCGCGTGGTTAAATTTTGCGGCTCAAGACCGTGAGGCGCCTACCGAAGAGGCGCCTGAACAGTTCAGTTATGGGACGCCTTGGGGTTACGAATTCTTTCTAAACGCGGGTCCAACCTCCGAGATGAATAAGCGGTTTTTCAAAGGTCGTGTTCCCGCTTGGGAGGACTTTATAGAGCACCCAAATTACGACCTCTTTTGGCAGCGCAGGAACATGCTGCAGTACATGGACAACATCGACCATCCTGTTTTGAACGTGGCAGGTTGGTTCGATGCCGAAGACTTCTATGGGCCACTGTCGATCTACCAGGAAATCGAAAAACGCAATCCTAACAATCAGAGTACGTTTGTCTCTGGTCCTTGGCGACATGGGGGCTGGAAGAGAGACGACGGCTCATCGTTGGGGGGCTTTAAATTTGGAAGTAAGACCGCGGAGTACTTTAAAGAAAATGTGGTGACCCCTTTTTTCGCCTACCATTTAAAGGGGGAGGGCGACTGGGATGCTGATGAAGCTATCGTCTTCCAAACAGGCGCTAATCGTTGGCGGCATTTTGATGAGTGGCCGCCCAAAGAGGTTAAATATAAATCGCTATTTTTGGCCTCGAACGGTGCTCTCACATTTGAAAAGCCATTAGCGATATCTTTATATGATGAGTACGTGAGCGATCCCAAAAAACCCATCCCGTTCACGAAAGATATTACGGTAGGCTGGCCAGGACACACCTGGATGATTGAAGATCAGCGGTTCGTGTCGACACGGCCGGATGTGCTGGTATACCGGTCAGAGATTCTAGAGAGCGATCTCACCATCGCGGGACCGATCTTGGCCAACTTGTTTATCTCAAGTACGGGGTCCGACGCTGACTTTTTTGTGAAGCTAATTGACGAGTTTCCAGGGGATATTCCTGAGTCTAGTGTTGAAACAGCTTCTATGGCGGGCCAACAAATGCTGGTGGGTGTCGAAGTTATGCGCGCTAAATACCGAGACAATTTTGAGTTTCCGCAGCCGCTTAAGCCTGGAGTTGTGACGCCTATCTCTTTTAACATTTGGGATAAATTTCACACCTTCAAGAAAGGGCATCGCATCATGGTTCAGATTCACAGTTCGTGGTTTCCAGCCTATGACCGTAATCCTCAGCAATTTACGGATATTTATCGTGCGACGTCTGATGACTACAGAACCGCGACTCAGCGGATTCATCGCTCAAAAGATGCCGCTTCGAATCTGGTACTCCCGGTCTTGATCGGCAATTAATTTGGCTGAGTGCGGTCTGACAGAATATGGTTAAGTGTCGTTGCCGCGCAGAACGGCTACAGATGGGGCTTGAAACCTACTGAGCGGAAGCTTACGAAGTTTGCCCGTGGCGCACTGTATGTGGCGATGGTAGCGTTCCCTACCACTGGATTCCTGATGACAAATTTTCATGGCCACCCCACATTTTTCCACGTGTGGGAGTTCGGGCTTTTCCAGGGGTCAAGAGATTCGATATTCATTACTTTGGGGTCGTTTCATATGTACCTATTGCCCCTATTGGACTACCTCATCCCAGTAGCACATATCGCTGGTTCGCCGAAACATCGATTCATCGATGGCCACAAGCAAGCATTTCGTCGCATTTCGGGCTAATGCTGATTTTGGTCTGTCTCCGCATGACAGACGCGCAGTGAGCGTGTTAGTAATGGATGCATGAATACCTTCATTCATGCATCGATAGCGGGCTTCAAACATTGCTTTGATTTCAACGGCCGGTCATCGCGATCTGAGTTTTGGTGCTTCATGCTGCTGTTTGTCTTGCTATACATGGTAGTAGCCGTTGTTGATCAATTTTTTGTCGTTGCAACAGTGGATATCAGGGAGCTGCCGTTGGGGCACTTCATACCTATGGGGATGGTTGACCCCCATATTGGGATGCTCGTACTTCTCTATCGACCCATCATGGCCATACCCACCAGTGCAGTCACAATAAGACGGTTGCATGACGTGGGGAAATCGGGATGGTGGTGTCTTCTTTGGGTGTTACCTGTACCGGTTGTCGGTTGGCTGTACCTTATGCCCCTGCTGTGGAAGCCTTCTAATGACTTCGCTGGTTAGTAGGCTGCCAAGTAAAGGAGGGTTTCAGTGCGCTTGAAACCTGTCTATGCGACTGATCCGAATCTGGTTGATGCGCCTCTAACCCAAGTCCCAATTCAATGGGCCCCGAAACAAGGTATTCATCTCTATCACTTCCCGCTTTCCCTGGACTCGCAAAAGGTCCGACAGGGTCTTGAGGAGTTGGGGGTTCAATGGCAGTCGCATCCCATCTTGCTATCCGCCCACCAGCAGTTTTCACCCAGCTATGTGCGGATTAATTCTCGATGCGTGGTACCGACCTTGGTCATCGATGGCAAGGTCACCACTGATACCATCAATATTCTCGACCTTCTTGCCAACCGCTTCGGCACTGCTAGCAACTGCTTTGACACCTCGGAAGAGGAAAAGGAGTCCGTCAAATACTGGATTAATAAGGCTGCGGGCTTGTTTATTGAGGCAATGACGTACGGCCATATCGAGGGGGTTAAGAAACCCTTTCCACTGAGGAATGGCTCTGAGAATGGGCGCTCGCATCAAGACAAAGTAGACCTGTTATCGGGATTGATCGACAGGTATAAGAAGGACCCTACATTAAGGACGGCCTATGAAAAAAAGCGCGCTGTGATAGAGGCTACAAAGGAGGCAATGGTTGCGCAGGGTCAGATGTCTGCCATTGTCGATGCCACTAGAGTTGAACTCGAAGACCTAGCGCACCAATTAGCGTCAGGGCAGTTTGCCGACGGTGGATGGCTTGCGAGCGATGCCTTTAGTCTTGCCGACGTTCAATGGGGCGCGGTCTTGTATCGCTTGCAGTGGGTGGGGCTTCAACCGCTGTTGTGGGAGGACGACTCCATCACCTCGGCTTACGCCGAAAAGCTCTTTGCTAAAGCGTCATTTCAAACGGGGGTTGTTCAGTGGTCGAAAGTGGGCAGTAAGGTCGTCCTACCGACCCTTCGCTACAAGTTGCTGCGGGCCCTGGGGCTCAAAAACGACGTCTGAGTAACTCCGGCGTTTGTCGTAGCAGTTACTTCTTTCTTGTATTTTCCACTTTAGCAGGCGCTTACCAGCATTCCATTTACGGACTGAAGCAATGCGATTTCATTGCGAGTGGGTTGCCGGCATTCCTCGTAATCTTGATGTATCATGATAGCGGTGACACGTTTACGTTACATTCCTTGGGCAGGTTAATTAGGATCTCACGCATGACTACGCTTAAATCTTTCGTTTCCAAGTTCAGTTTATTTTTACAAAAAGCAAGGACATTCATTTTGGACTTGGGCACCGCCCTTGTTTTGATTTTTCTGACTATTGCCATTGTCGGGGCATTATTTTCCTCGGGGCCTGACGTTAAGGACCCGAGCGGCAGAGTGTTGTTCATCGCTCCTTCGGGAACTGTGGTTGATCAAGAGGCGTTCAACTCAGACTTTTTATTTAACGTCGGCGGCAATGCTTCAGCCGAGCAAATCCAAACAAGAGATCTGATAAAACTTATACGGGCAGCTGCTGGAGATGACGATATTCCGGCCGTAGTAATCGACTTTTCTTCGACGGATTTTGCCGGTCCAACGACAGCGATCAATATCGCGAGAGAACTAAAAGCCCTTCGCGACTCTGGAAAACGAGTCATTGCCTTTAATGATCGTCTCTCTACAACGTCTTATCTCATGGCATCTCAAGCGTCTGAAGTCTGGGTGCATCCTGTTGGCAGCATCAGCATTAGAGGACTTGGAGGAATGAGAAACTACAATAAAAACCTGTTCGAGAATCTCAAGATCACTATCCATAATTACTCACAGGGAGACTTTAAGTCTGCAACTGAGTCAAGTTGGCGATCAAGCATGTCTGACAATGACCGGATGCAGAGACAAGCCTTGCTGTTCCCTATTTGGGATGAAATGAAGGCGCTCATGGCACAGGGCAGGGGAATTCAAGCGGATGATATTCAATCGTTTGCAGATGACTACGTCGGATTCTTTGGAGAGGCTGCCATAGGAAATATCGCCTATGCGCAGGCAAACAATATCATTGACGGCACCAAATCATTCCCGGAATTTCGCCAATACATGATTGATGAGTTTGGTCCGGACGAAGAGTCTGAGACCGAGACATATAAGACCATTTCTTATGCTGAGTATGCGCGGCAAATCGATGAAGACCTTTCCGTTAGCGACAATGAAATAGCTGTAATTACAGCTGAAGGTGCGATCATGGAGGGGGAGATCTCGCAGGGCGTGGCTGGGGCTAATGGTGTAGTGAAACAAATCAGATCCGCCCATGAAGACGAAAACACCAAAGCCATTGTCTTCCGTGTTAACAGCCCAGGTGGATCTATTATTGCTAGCGAAATGATGAGAGATGAGTTGCTTGTTGCAAAGAGTAAGGGCATCAAAGTGATCGTTTCTATGGGTGACTACGCTGCATCCGGTGGCGTTTATATCTCGACGCCTGCTGACTTTATTTTTGCCGAACCGACAACAATTACCGGCTCTATCGGTGTGGCAATTGCTGTGCCAACTCTGGAAAACGCGATGGATTATATCGGCGTCAATTTTGATGGTGTCGTTACCTCCAAGCATGGGGGTTGGGATCCAACCCAGCCTATAGATGCCGATCTCGATAAGATCTTCGCCCGCTGGGGTGCTGATGCCTACGATCGATTTGTAAATTTCGTAGCCGAGGCGCGATCTAAGTCATATGAAGACATCAAAGCCGTCGCGGGTGGTCGAGTCTGGCTTGCGACAGACGCTCTAGAAATAGGATTGGTGGATGAGATTGGAGGCATTGACTCAGCAATCGCCTACGCAGCCGAGTCGGCAGAATTAGAGGATTACCAAGTTGAATATTATGGCCAAGCACTGTCACCTGAAGAGATGATTCTTAAAGAATTACTCGAGAACATCGATGTCACCGTTGGGGAGACTAGGGTGCTATCAGCTTTGGGCGGCATTTCAAAACTTTATGAAACATTAATAGGGATTCGTGAGCCAAAGGCGTTCTTAACGTGCGAGGGCTGTTTGGTGGATCTCGATTAAGCTGTCGTCATGATATTTGAAGGTGTGACGTAACGTCGTTTACCGATCGATACTGCCGAGATGAGGTAGTCGCTGTCGGGGGCTTGGTCTGGTGGTCGGGGACCCCGCGGATCATCTCTGCAATGTCCAATACTAGGATTGTTGCGGTACTCGATATGAGATGGGCCATTGTCGTCCTTCAATTTTTGGTTGCGGAACGTAACGGACGCGATCGGTGTCTCAGCTTGGAAGCGTCCCTAAGTCAAACCCCGCATCGGCCGGCGATGCCTGCTGCCAGTTCGTCCGCCATACCTCGCGAGAGACATGCCCCACGGGGACTGGTGATCGGTTAAATTCTGGTTGGCACTTGACGAGCGGCTCCACGACAACATCGTGTCGAGGCACCATGAAGAAAGGGAAGCTGTAACGCTCCTTCCCAGAGGTATTGACGACTTTGTGAGGTGTAGAAACAAAGGTCCCACCAGACCATAGCTCCAGTAGATCTCCTATATTCACGACCATAGCATCCGATGGGGTAATGACCTCCATCCAGTCTTTTTGCCCGCGAGGCTGCAGCCACAACCCGCCAACTGGGTCCGGGAATAGTAGGGTCAAGGCATCGGTGTCTTTGTGTGGGTGAATCCCAACCTTGGCTCTATTTGTTGGCTGAGACGGGTAGTGTAGAAGCGTCATATTGGTCAGAGGGTCATCGAAGTAACTCAGAAAGTCAGTTTCATGAACGCCCATAATTCGGCTGATGAGCTTTAGTAGGTGCCTTCCAACAGCATCACAGGCCCGCCAGAATTCAGTAATAATCTCAGGCATATCTTCGGGCTTTGCCGGCCATTTATTTGGGCCGTATAGATCACATTGCTGCCGAATAGGGTGTTTTAACGACGTTTCATGATGAAGCTTGTAACCCTCGTATTGGTCAGGTGTATTGCTACCTGTATTGGGGGAGAAAAACCCCAAAGGGATGTAGCCCCTGTAGTTGTCAGGTGTAATGCAATCCCGCATTTTTTCTTCTACCGGCCGGCTAAAGTAGCCTTCGATAACGTCGCGTACGTCTCGAACTAAATCTGGTGGAATACCATGTCCCTGAACCGTCACGAAGCCCATTTCTGTTAATGCCCGCTCCAGAATGCCGACAATGCGCTCTTCAGGGTCCGCCAAATTAATGAGGCTTATGCTAGGCGCAGGCTTCATCATTCGAGACTTGTGCTAGATGTGTTAAGGAATTGCCTGCGCTCATACAGTTTGATGCTCAGATTTGCGGGCCCATCGCAGGATGACGAAAAACGACAGCAAAATGATGGGGATGTCGAGGAAGGTGGTGTAGATGAGCCAGAAATCTTCCGAGAAATTTTCTGCGACGATGTAATTTCCACCGGCAGACACAATGCCCACAATACTCATACCTATGGCAAGTCGGTTGTGGTGCAAAGGACCCGGCATATAGCGCTCGAATCTTGCGCCAAAATAGGCGCCTTGCCTCAACAGACCATCGGCCATAAATAGGGCAGCCGTGAACAGTCCAAGTGCCGTACCCTTCATTTGAACCCAATAGCTATCTTGTAAAATGAGAGAAAAACTGGTGGAGATAACCAACATGATGGTGCCGAACACAGCAAAACCGCCGAGGAGGTCCACTTTGACGAATCGCTGTAACGCGATGAGACCTAAGCCCGTAACGCCTCCAGCAATAGCAGCTAGAACCAGATCCCCCGTCACCTTGCTAACGATGAAGAACAAAGCCATGAGACCTAGGTCGGTATAAACGGAGTATTTATTTTTCTCCCACTTGCTCTCCCCACCGCCCGCGGCTGTCTCCTCCATGCCATATAAATTTTTCATGAGTGCTTCGCCGTAGCGCAGGTCTTCCCCTGGGTGGCTTTCATGAACTACACGACCGTTTTCGGTTACGGCAATGCCTACATTCCGCCAATTGAAATAGCCAGACTTGACCTCTGCTTGAAGGCCAGAAGATGTCTGTAGGGAGTGCACGAATGTGATCAGCCCATCCATGTATTTAATGGATTTTTCCTCAACGAGGAAGTCGTCGACATACAGAGATGAAATGGTTTCGCTGTGGGTCAACGTGACCTTCACTTCGCAACGATGGCCATGAAATGTGAAGGGCCGTGAATAACTCCAAATTTTCATGTGATATTGCGCCTAGGCCAAAAGAAGATACATAACTATCTTTGCACGGTTTCGCTGTACGAGGGGAGGTTTCCACCCGGGCTTTTGCACGTCAAACGCCCGCCAGATTGTTATCAATTGGCTCTCGCGATTGAACCCGATATACACCTTAGCCTTGCAAGGCCCCAAACTTATCAACCCGAAACACACCCACAGATTAAACCGGCGCGCACTTTAAGGCTTAGTTTATTTGCGGTGAGCTTGAATCGCTTGATGTATTTAACACACGCTTAGATTTTGCTGACTGGAGCGGTGCCTAGTGAGCACGATTCCCCACAGGTTTCGTTCGCTGAAGCAGCACCACGGGCAATACACCCAGAATCACAATCAGTAGCGCGGCGCCAGATGCCTCTGCCAGCCGTTCATCGCTGGCTAGTCGATAAACCTGGGTCGCCAAGGTGTCGAAGTTGAAAGGCCGCAATATCAGTGTTGCCGGCAGTTCCCGCATAACGTCCACAAAAACCAACAAACAGGCTGCAAAGATGCTGGGTCTTAGCAGAGGAAAATGGATTTTACGGATCATCTCGCTTGTCGTGGTGCCGAGTGTTTTAGCCGCCGCGTCGATGTCGTGAGAGATACCCGCGAAGCCGGAGTCAACCGACTGGTATGCGACCGTCAAAAACCGACAGACATAAGCATACAGCAGCAGTAACAGGCTTCCAGATAGCAGTGGTGTGGACAGACCTGACCACGATTCCATCAACCACGCATCAAAAACACCAACCGGCTTAAGCAATGCAACGGCCAACAGAATACCGGGCAAGGCGTAGCCTAAGGTCGATATACGGATCAGGCTATGGGTGAGCGGAGTGGGGCGGAGGCGCTTCACGTAGGCCAGCACCCAGGCAACCAGGGTAACCCCAACACCAGCCGCCATGGCGAGCAATAGACTATTCGAGGCCAGTTGAGTGAACTTTGCTTGGGTTAATGCATTGACGTTGTCAGCAGCGTGTATCGCCAGCGTCACTGCTGGGATAACAAACCCGAGAACAATAGGGAGTACACAGGCCGAAATGGCGAAAAAGGCCCTGATGCCAGTTAAGTTAATCTGCGAGGCTCCGGCTATGTCGCTGCGATCGACAGCCCCCCACCGATTACCCTCTTCCAGTCCTACCAGCAAAATTACGAACAAGAGCATCAGAGACGCTAGTTTTAGCGCAGCCTGAGGGTCGCCCAATCCGAGCCATGTACGAAAGATGCCCGTTGAAAACGTGGGTACTGAGAAATAGCTAACGACGCCAAAGTCGGCCAGTGTTTCCATAAGCACTAATGCCAGCCCGCCCACGATTGCCGGACGCGCGGCAGGGAGAGCGACGCGTAAAAAGGCGCTAAACGGACCGTGACCAAGCACGCGTGCGGCATCAAAGTGCGCTCCCGACCGTCCCGCAAAGCTGTTTCGGCAGAGCAAATAAATGTAGGGATAGAGTACGAGCGAGAGTAAAATAGCAGCGCCTGTCAGATTGCGGATAGGCGGAAACTGGAGATCGTTTATTCCTAACGAAAGCCATGACCGCAAAACGGTCTGCACCGGGCCAGACACTTCTAGCAGGTCCGTGTACACATACGCAACGATATAGGCTGGCGACGCCAGCGGCAGCATTAACAACCAGCTTAAGGTGGCTCGTCCACGAAAGTCGCATGCACCAATGAGCCAGCCGGTGCCGACACCAAGTAGCAGTGATAGTCCCCCGGTCAGCATCATGAGAGCGAGCGTGTTCAACAGATACTCGTTCAGCACAGTGTCTCTGAGGTGCTCCCAGATAGGACCGGCCGGCTGGGCTAAGGAGAGCAGCGTGACAACAATCGGCAACGACACCAGTATGGCTGCAAATAGCGCGGGTAATACCAGTAGACTGCTAGCTTGTTGTGATGGAGTAGGCATAGACTATTGCGAGTGATTGTCGACGAGTAGTGTATTCAGGTGCTTTCAGTTAACAAAGTGTCGCATCGATTTAGTAAAAATGTGGCCTTAAATGATATTTCTTTTGAGTGTAAGGCCGGTGAAGTCACCTGTTTGATTGGGCACTCAGGCTGCGGCAAGACCACGTTGCTGCGACTTATGGCCGGATTGTTGCCTCTGCAGTCCGGGGAGATTGTGCTGAACGGTTCCACACTTGCCAGTCCATCGTTAATGGTGCCACCCGAACTCAGGTCAGTTGGCATGGTGTTTCAAGAGGGTGCCTTGTTCCCCCACATGAGTGTCATTGATAACGTCGCTTTTGGTTTGCGGAAGAACGGAGTTAAAAAACGCGCACTTGAATGGCTGGCCCGTGTCGGTTTGTCTGACTATGCAGATCGATATCCCGATAGCCTGTCGGGAGGGCAACGCCAACGTGTTGCACTGGCGAGAGCCATGGCGCCCGAGCCTGCAGTCCTGCTCTTTGATGAGCCTTATGCCAACCTGGACGTTCCTCTGCGAAGAACACTTCGTAAAGATGCTCGGCAAATCATTCGCGAGTCGGGTGCGGTGGGTGTCTTCGTCACTCACGATCCGGATGAGGTATTGGCAATGGGTGACAAGGTCGTTGTGCTCGATCATGGCGCGATGGTCGAGAGCGCTACTGCCCAGAGCTTGTATGAGGCGCCTAAGTCACGCTACACCGC
The DNA here is from genome assembly GCA_913031575.1 of uncultured Halieaceae bacterium. Classification (GTDB taxonomy): domain Bacteria; phylum Pseudomonadota; class Gammaproteobacteria; order Pseudomonadales; family Halieaceae; genus Luminiphilus. The sequence continues at coordinate 122,947 of CAJWEV010000001.1, forward strand.
GGAGTTGTTCGGTGATCCTCAAATGCTGGAGGGCGTTATTCACGATGATGGCGTGACTTCCCTATTTGGTGAGTGGGATCGGAGCGTTCTGACTAACCCCGCGATGGCAAATGGGCGGGTCACTCTGATCGTAGATGCTAACCAGTTAATGTTGCGTACTGATGCAGACGGCCTTGAAATAACCCAAATCGATCGCATTGGTGGATTAAACCGAGTAACGGTTAAGCATGGTCCTGGAGACACACGGATGGACTTTGAATGCTCAAGCGAACTGGATGCAGACATCGTTGTGGGATCCTGCGTGCGGGTAACACTCGGATTTGGGGTCGTTTTCGCAGCGAGAATTTCTTCTTGTTGATCGAGAGAATGAATCTCATTATCATTTAACAAATTAAGATAAAGGTATCCCATGCGCTTCTCATTGCTCTATTTCGCCCCCCTGATCGCACTGTCTTCACTCATCTCCTGCTCGAATGAGAATGCCAGTGAGAACGCAGCTGCTGGTGAACTTAACTTGTATTCGTCTCGCCATTACGACACCGATACCGCACTCCTTGAGAACTTCACCGAGGCGACTGGAATTAAAATTAACCTGATTGAGGCTGGTGCTGATGAGTTGATCGAGCGCATTAAAAGTGAGGGTGATGCGAGTCCTGCTGATCTTTTAATTACCGTTGACGCTGGGCGCCTCTGGAGAGCAGAGCAGGCTGGCATTTTTCAGCCCATTGATTCACCGATTTTGAATCAACGCCTGCCTGAAAATATGCGACACCCTGATGGTTTATGGGTGGGACTGTCCAAGCGGGCACGGGTAATTGTTTACAACTCCGAGGCGGGTCTACCCGAGCCGCTGAGCGACTATTCAGACTTGGCCAATCCGGCTCACCGGGGTAAGGTTTGTATTCGCTCCTCAAGCAATATTTACAACATCTCGTTAATGGCATCGATGGTGTCTCGAATGGGTGAGGCTGCCGCTGAAGAGTGGGCTGCTGGAGTGGTCGCTAATTTTGCTCGCACACCGCAGAGTAACGACACGGGCCAGATCCGCGCTGTGGCGAGTGGTGAGTGTCAGATTGGAGTTGCCAATACCTACTACCTCGCGCGATTGGCCGCGTCGGATGACCCAGCTGACCAAGCTGTGGCCTCAGCCGTAAAGGTTGTCTTTCCGGGTCAAGAAAGTAATGGAACCCACGTGAATATTAGCGGTGCTGGCCTCGTAACCACGTCTCCCAACTCAGAAAATGCCGTCAAGTTCCTTGAATACCTGACCAGTGAGTCAGCCCAGCTTTTATTTGCCAATGGCAATTTTGAATACCCTGCAGTACCCGGTGTTGCTCCGATGTCCACGGTTGCGGGATTAGGCGAGTTTAGTGAAGATATGTTGAATGCCTCTGAACTGGGTGTTAACCAAGCGGCGGCGATTATGGTCTTCGACCGTGCTGGGTGGAAATAAGCCGGGCTGCAGGTGCAAGCCTCCATCCACAAAAAAGCCCGCTTAAGTCGGGCTCTACTACATTGTTAAGACCAGCCAGATTCGAACTGCCGACGTCGACAATGTCCAGGCTTTAGCTCCCTGCCGGGCACATTGCGACTAATTTTGAGATGGTTGCAGGTAGCACGTCCACACGTCTCAGTCCTCTCTCGCGTGTTCGGCTTGACGAGCCACCAAAGTTCCTCTTGTATTTGAAGCCAAATCGTTACTCTTGACTCAAGAAGTAGCGTCAACGATTCGTTAAGTCAGAGTCGCCTTTGCCTCTTGTGTTCTAAGTCAATTGCTAGACGTTCTGGGTGGACACTTTCAAATTGCTCATTTGTGAGTAATTCAGCCGGTCATTGGTTCATGAGATAACAAAAGTTCCTAGATCTACTTTTCTAGACTTATTAAAATTGAGGTAAATATTGGATTCTTAACGTTGATAATGACAAATATTGTCATTAAATTAGGGCAACAGAAGGTGGGGCTCATGCCCTTTTCAGCACGCATCTTGATGGAGATTTTTAATGGGAATTTT
>CAJWEV010000002.1 GCA_913031575.1 uncultured Halieaceae bacterium
GCCAGCATGACGGGCTCTATCACATTACTGAAAAAGTAGAAGATGGCAGTAACCGCGTCGATATCGGCGATACGGGCTTTCTACTGGAAATCGATCAACCGGATCGCCTGGACCCCGATGATGTTTCGTTTCAAACCCCCACTTACCTCATTAATATCAAAGAGCCCGGACTTGCCTATTCCGACCCTGAGTTCGCTCAGGTGCGCCAATACATCAACGAATTTGAGACTGTCCTCTTCAGTAACGCTTTTGCAGACCCAACTAATGGCTATCGCGCTTATGCGGATGTAGACAGCTTCATCGATTGGTTCTTAGTCAATGAAATCGCAAAGAACGTTGACGCCCAGTGGTATTCGAGTATTTTCCTACACTGGATACCGGGGGAAAAAATTCGAATGGGCCCCATTTGGGACTTCGATTTAGGCTTTGGAAACGTTGATTACGCTGATGCCACCTACCCCGAGGGCTGGTGGGTTCGTTGGAATACCTGGATCGATCGGATGCTTGAGGATCCCTACTTCGCGCAGCGGGTCAAAGAGCGCTACGCAGATATCGACTCTCAGCGCCCAGAGATCAAAGCCGACATAAACGCATGGGCAGAGCATCTGAGCCTGTCTCAGGCAGAGAATGACTCAATATGGCAAACGATTGGCACCTATGTATGGCCAAACCCGGTTGTCTACGACACGTATGAGGAGGAAGTTGAGCATTTGGTTGAGTGGCTCGACACTCGGATGGATTGGTTAGCCCAAGCTGTAGATGACCTTTGATCATCCTGCCGACAAACAGGTGTGCTAACTCACTAATCAACGCAAGCTCAGCTGAATGCTCTATCTCCTGCCTTACACACGATAGGCCTACTCTCTGCCACTGAATACCGACTCTCCAGAATGGTTGAGACAAAACGCCAGGTGGAGGTCATCCGCTCGGGCGTTAACTCGACCAACGTCCAACCGCGTCGCGAGATGTCAAGATCGTATAGTTCTGCACTGCTGCTAAATAAAGCGTCGCGCATGATATCTAACGGTATGGGGACATACGTCTCTAAACCCGGGCTTGTCACTCCTGGAGTACCAATTTCGACACCTATGGCGTCTCCAGTGCCACTTCGCATATTGAAAGCCCAAGCATTATGAGTATCGCCAGCGAGAACGATAGGATTTTTGGCAAATTGTGCAAACAAGCCGTGAACGCGTTCGCGGCAGGCGGGGTAACCATCCCAGGCGTCGAGGTTCATAGGAAGCTTGGCTTCTGCCATTAGCCTGCGGTCCCTAAGCCGTTCTCTTACGAGCTCGGGTAGCTCGATTCCGGCAATAACATCCTCCGAGATCAGGGGCGTGGTGAGTTTTCCCATCAACACCTGCTGACCGATGACCTGCCATGTGGATTTTCGGTCATGGCTTGCGGCCAGTTGCGAGCCAAACCAATTTTCCTGATCAGCACCTAAAATCGTGCGATCGGGATCCCAAAGGTGTTCCTCAACGAATGTCTTGGGACCACCCAACTCTTCCATATCACGCTCATAACTTAACTGCTCATCGCGGCCCTGCAGCCGCGTGTCCAACATAATGAGATCGGCTAGCTGACCTATTTCAAAAGAGCGATAGATTGGAGCCTGATCGGTTTGAGCTGCCGTTCGAATCGGCATCCACTCGTGGTAGACCTTTCGCGCGATCGCAATGCGCTCATGAAAATCACCCTCACCATCGTTATGGTTTTCAGCGCCTTCCTTCCAAGTGTCATTTGTAAGTTCATGGTCATCCCATACACAAATCCATGGATGCGCTGCGTGAGCCGCTTGTAAGTCCCTATCGGATCGGTAGAGAGCATATCGCTCTCGGTAGTCGGCTAGTGAAACGACCTCATTGATTGGCATTACTGCGCGCCCGAGCGTCTCTTCTGCAATCGGGTTGACGTACGTCCCTCGAGCATATTCGTAAAGGTAGTCACCGAGGTGAAGCACCAAGTCAAGTTCGCTCTTTGCGATATCGTTGTAGGCATGAAAATAACCTTGTGGGTAGTTTGAGCATGACGCGACTCCCATGCGGAATCGCCCAACAGCGTCTTTTGGTAAGGTTTTGGTGCTCCCAATGTCAGAGCTTTGCCCATTGACAACAAAGCGATAAAAGAAGCGTCGACCCGGCTTCAGACCTGTGGCATCGATCTTAATTGTGAAGTCTCGCTCCGCAGACGTTTGTGTAACACCACTTGCAGCTAGCTCCCCAAATAAGCGGTCATAGGCCACCTGCCAAATAATATTGTCGACTTGGTCCCTACCAGCCGAAGGAACATACCTTGACCAGATAATCACGCGATCAGACAGTGGATCTCCTGACGCCACGCCGTGAGTGAAACCTGTTTTGGAACCGACTTCAGCCGCCACGCTCCGCACACTTAAGGCGCCGGCACCCAAGCCAAGACCTTTGAGTATTTGTCTTCGATCCAACTTCATGATGATTAAACTCTCTGATTGCATCGCCGAAGTCTCAGGACGCCGACGAAGCATTGATGAATTATTTGTTCCGTTATCGTTGCTTTGTAAAGAGGGTAATCTGTTCAACGCTCACTGTGCGACAATAACGGAATGAATGCTTCGAGCAACCCAAATATAAAAAGCCCATGGCGTTTTAGCACGGCGCCCTGCATGGACTGGAGCGACCGACACTGCCGGTATTTTTGGCGCCTCCTTACTCGGCATACCCGCGTTTACACTGAAATGGTCACCACAGGTGCCTTGATTCATGGTGACAACGATAGGCACCTTAGGTTCAACGGGGAAGAACATCCAGTTGCACTGCAATTAGGTGGGTCGACGACATCCGACCTTGCCACAGCAGCCAAAATGGGTGCGGGCTATGGCTACGATGAGATCAACCTCAACTGCGGATGTCCGTCAGATCGCGTTCAGAACGGTGCCTTTGGTGCCTACTTGATGCGTAAGCCCAAGCTCGTTCGTGACTGCGTTGCCGCAATGAATGAGGCCGTCGAGTTGCCGGTAACCGTCAAACACAGGCTTGGCATCGATGATGAAAATAGCTACGACGTGGTCCGCGATTTTGTTGGTACCGTGGCTGAGGGCGGCTGTGAGGTCTTTATCGCGCATGCCCGCAACGCCTGGTTGCAGGGACTATCGCCCAAAGAAAATAGAGACGTCCCACCGCTTAAATACGAGTGGGTATATCGGCTTAAACGAGACTTTCCCGAGCTCACCATTGTGCTGAACGGTGGCATTACGTCGCTTGATGACTGTCAGACCCATCTCAACCATGTAGATGGCGTCATGCTGGGGCGAGAGCCCTATCAAAATCCATGGTTACTATCTCAGGTCGACGCTCAGCTATTTTCTGATAGCGAACGGGATATGTCTCGCTATGACGTCGCGCTGGCATTGATGCCATACCTGGAAACTGTTCTTGCGCAAGGTGGCCGAGTGAATCATGTGCTTCGTCATGTACTGGGTCTGTATCAGCGCCAACCGGGTGGAAAGTTGTTTCGCAGACTACTGAGTGAAGGTATGCATAAGCCGGGAGCGGATGCAATGCTCTTCAAAGAAGCGGTGGATGCTACGGAGGCGCTAATCGCGCGCCGCAGCGCTTAAAAATCCTCGTCCCACTCGTCTTCTTCAAAGTCAGAAAACGTATCTTTAACCACGCCATCGTTCACCAAGGCCTCGCGGCTCTGTAGGTAAGCGTCGCGAATGAAAACATAGCGATCACCCGTAATGAGGTCCTCAGCATCTAGCAGATCTACCCGGTATTCTAATACCCGCCATCCTCTTGATCCCCAGGTAATCAGATCATCGTCAAATACGTAGTCGTTGGCTGACATAAAGCTGTCGGTGATATCGCCAATACCCGACCGGAATGTTCTAGGCCCCAAAAATGGAACCATGACATACGGCCCCTCCGGTGCCCCCCAGCGAGCAAGGGTATGACCAAAGTCAGTCTCGTAGGGTTCAATCCCAATATCGCTGGCGACATCGATGACGCCCAGCAGACCAAATGTTGTATTTAGCAACACACGCCCGGTGTTCCTCACGGCATAGACCGGTCTACCTTGAAGCAAGGCGTTCAGCGCTGCATTCACGTCGGACAGGTTATCGTAGGCGTTCATTAATCCGCGCCGGATGGGCCTTGGGACGGTTTCGTCGTAGGCAACCGCGATCGGCCTCAGGATTACTGCATCAGCTGCATCATTGAATTCGAGGATCTCGCGATTGAGTGATTGAAAGGGGTCATCATTCGCTAGAGCAGGCGTGTTCATAATCGCAAGCCAGACCGTAAGGACTACCGACATCACTTGATTAGATGATGATGACACGCTGTGCTTCTCTCTTTTCCGTGGCAGTACTCTAACAAAAAGTATCAATATCAACGTGGATTATTTGTCATCCACGCCTCTACAGATTGCCACTGCTGATCGAGGCGCTTGGCCGAGACGGGTAGCTTGGTGCCGAGCTGCTGAGCGAATAAAGACACTCGAAACTCCTCTAACATCCAGCGGAAGCGAACTGCCTCTGGACACAGAACGTCTAGCCCAGGGTAGCGTTTCTTGCTATCAATAAATCGCTGCACTTGCGGCGACAACATCCCCATGGACTTATCGTCCTTACCACCCTGTGCTGGCAGGCGCTCGGCACGATTTGCGATAGCTTTCAGGTATCGCGGGTAATACGTTATCCACTCCGATGGGGTCTCGATGAGGCTTTGTGGGCTGAAGAGCATCTGCAATTGCTGCTCCATATCTGACCGAGCCTCCGTGTACTCATTCGCACCATAACGCGAGAGAACGGCCCACGTTTCAGACGCGACCTTAATCGCTTGCGCTAAGTGATTTCCCACCTCAAGGACATGCGGCACCCACTGTGCTTTGACGTCACGTTGAACCGAGGCAAACTCATCTTGTGATCTTGGTAATTTAACGCCATCGAGTAACTGCCATAAACCACCCTCGGTAATGGCATCCACCAGAGGCTCTCTCTCCAGCCGGGCACCAGCAAGAGATAGCTTTGACATGTTATCAACAAATAGCTGCTTTTTAAGATATTTAGCGGTCTTTAGATCACTTTGAAGCAGCAGCCCAGTCACGCCAAGGCGATGCTGGCGGTCCGCTTCTGCGGGGTAATCGAGGAGACGAACGGACAACTGGCCAGACCCTTCCTTAACGACTGCGGGGTAGGCCAACACTTCAGCGCCCGCGGACTTGCCGCGCCACTCGCTTGGTAAATGATCAAAATCCCAGCGCGTTACATTGACGCGCTCGACGTTATTTCGAGTGGTGACCACCTCCACAGGTGAATTGCTGCGAAACTCGGATACAAGCGCAGCCAAGTCACGACTCTCTCCGAGTAGCTTTTTACGATCATCAACTACTCTAATGTTCATCAAATAGAACGACGCTATATCTACCTGCGCCCAATCGCTAGTCGCAATAGTTACGGAGCGAAGGGCCTTAATTTCTCGAGTTAGCGCCTGAGACAGTGGTTCATCGGTAGCCGTAAGGCGTTCCAGCAACCCATCCGCGACGTCCGGTGCGGGCACAAGTTGCTTGCGCAACTGTTTGGGCAGACCTTTGATCATGGCGATCAATTTGTCCCTCAGGAGCCCTGGCACTAACCACTCAAAGCGGTACCGCGGCACACGGTTCATCAGCGCGCGCGGAACAGTGACTGTGACACCGTCACGATTACCACCGGGCTCGAACTGATAAGTCAACTGAAAGCTAATGTCTCCCACTGTAAGCTTCTTTGGAAACTGCGCCTCAACCTCACGACCAGGGTCACGCGTCATCACTTGCTCTCGGTTCATCCTGAGGCTTTTTTCAGCTGTCTCATCACGACGCAACCACTTATCAAGTGCTACCCCACTCGCGCAATCTGGTGGGAGTCGCTCATCGTAGAAACGGACCATCGACTCTTCATCGACCAAGAGGTCACGCCGCCGAGTCCTCGACTCAAGCTCCATTACATCGTTAACGAGTTTCAAATTGTGCTTCAAGAAATCCGGTGGCTGGCGGTAATTTCCAGCTACCAGACCGTCACGGATCATGACTGATCTGGAGGTTTTCGGATCGATGCCCGCGTAATGCACCCTTTGCCCGTCACTGATCGTCAAACCAAACAGCGAGATCCGCTCTCTGGCCATGACACGGCTCGAGCGTGCGTTCCAAGTTGGCTCATAGTGATGGCGCTTGAGCAGCGCTGGATTGGTGTCTAGAAGCCAGCTAGGCTCGATGGCAGCACACTGTCGAGCGAAGACCTGCGAGGTCTCCACCAGTTCGGCTGCAACCAACCATTTAGGCGGCTTCTTGTACTGTCCAGACGCCGGGAACACCTGAGCCTTTCGGTTGCGGGCGGCGTTGAATCGCCGGCCCTCATCTTGCTGAGCGATATTGCCTAATAAGCCAGACAACAACGCACGGTGGATGGCCTCGTATTTATCCTCGTAGGATTTCAGTTCGGTTACCCGAAACTTCATCTGACGACACGAAACCACGAGCTGGTAGTGAACCTCCCGCCACTCCCTGATGCGCAAATAAGAAAGAAACTCCCGATCGCACAGCTTACGAAACTGATTCTGGCTTAAGGCCTGCCGCTGTTCTTCTAGGTATTGCCATAGATTGAGCCAGGCAATGAAATCGGACTGGGGACTGTTGAATCTTGCGTGAAGTTGATCAGACTGCGACCGCTTTTCTTGAGGTCGTTCGCGTGGGTCCTGGACCGAGAGCGCACTGATGATGATCAGTGCCTCACTCAGACAATCACGGCTCGCTGCATCCAACAAAATACGGCTCAATTTTGGGTCGACCGGTAGCTTCGCCATAGCCTGACCCAAAGACGTGAGCTTGGCATTACCATCGACGGCGCCCAACTCCGTCAGCAGTCGAAAACCATCTCTGACCATTTTGGTGTCAGGCGGATCGACAAAAGGAAACTGCCGCACGTCCCCCAAGCCCAGCTCCAGCATTCTAAGAATCACCGACGCAAGATTGGTTCGCAGAATCTCGGCGTCAGTGAACTCAGGGCGCGAAACGAAGTCCTGCTCAGAGTACAACCTGAAACACACACCCTCGGCTACCCGACCGCAGCGGCCCTTACGCTGGTTGGCACTTGCCTGCGAGACAGATTCAATCGGCAGACGCTGAAGGCCAGACCGATGACTGTACCGACTGATGCGCGCGTCCCCGGGGTCTATGACATAGCGGATGCCAGGCACCGTCAGCGATGTTTCTGCCACGTTGGTTGCAAGGACGACGCGCATACCTGCACCAGTACGGTTAAAGACACGGTTCTGCTCCGCATTACTGAGGCGAGCGTAGAGAGGTAATACCTGAATCCGATCACGACCCCGGAGTTCTTTAGCAAGATCACGTATTTGTCGCTCACCCGGACAAAAAACGAGCACATCGCCACGTGGACCGTAACACTCAGCCTCAATTTCATCGACAAGCTGCGAGACCTGCCGCTGTAATCCTCGGTCGCGATCCTCCACACTGTCGAGATAATGGACATCCACCGGATACGTACGTCCCGAGACCTCGATAACGGGGGCATCATTAAAGTGCTGGCTGAATCGCTCTACATCGATCGTTGCCGACGTGATAATGACTTTAAGATCAGGACGTTTTGGCAGTAATCGCTTCAAATACCCGAGAATAAAGTCGATATTAAGACTGCGCTCGTGCGCCTCATCAATGATCAGCGTGTCATAAGCCTGAAGCTTACGATCTCGCGATAGCTCCGTCAGCAAAATACCGTCAGTCATAACTTTTACGGCGGTTTGCTCTGTGACATCGTCATTGAAGCGCACCTGATAACCGACCAGGCCGCCCACGGTGGTGTTCAGCTCTTCAGCGATGCGGCTAGCAACCGCGCGGGCAGCGATTCGGCGTGGCTGGGTGTGTCCTATTCTCTTCTCACGGCCGCGGCCGAGCTCAAGGCACATTTTAGGCAGTTGCGTGGTCTTGCCCGAGCCTGTCTCACCCGCAATTACGATGACCTGACTCTCGGCGATAGCGCGCATTATTTCGTCTTTACGCGCAACGACCGGAAGTTGCTCGGGGTATGAAATATGGTGAGGAACTAGCCGCTCGCCGCGGCCCTCATGACTTTTACTCACGCGTTCCTCAATTCAACACACGTTTGATATCAACCTTGGGTAGCGAGGTCTCTCAACTCCCGTCTGAGAATTTTACCCACATTGGTTTTGGGCAGATCATCCTTAAAAACAATTGACTTTGGCACTTTGTAGGCGGTTACCTGCTCGCGCATGTACGCAATCACCTCATCCTCAGAAAGTGCATCATCAGTCTTCACAACATAGAGGCGAATTGCTTCTCCTGTCGCCTCTGATGGCAGGCCAATCGCGGCGCATTCGAGTACGCCCGGATGCTTGGCGCAGACGTCCTCAAGCTCATTGGGATACACATTGAATCCGGAGACAATGATCATGTCCTTGATGCGATCGACAATCTTTATGTAGCCATCGGGCTGAATCAGCGCAACATCGCCTGTCGAAAACCAACCCTCAGAGTCAAGCACATCCGCTGTCGCCTCAGGGCGTTTCCAATAACCCTGCATCACCTGGGGACCCTTGATGCAGAGCTCACCGGCTTCACCAAAACCCAGCGTTTCGCCCGTGTCGCTCACCGTTTTGACGTAAGTCTGAGGCACAGGAATCCCAATCGTGCCCAACTGCCGACCATTACCAGGATTAGTTGTGGCCGTTGGCGAGGTCTCGGTCAATCCATAACCCTCATAAACATTGCAACCCGTGACGTCTGCCCATCGCTCGGCAGCCGCTTGAGTTAGCGCCATGCCACCCGACATCGTCAGTTGCAGATTTGTAAAGGTGATGTTTCTAAATCGCTCATCGTTACACAGCGCTACGAATAAAGTATTGAGACCAGCGAACACGGTGGGCTGATATTTCTCGAATGCGTCTACCACCGAGCCCAAATCACGAGGATTGGGGATGAACAGTGTGTGCGCCCCCTTACGAAGCGAGTACATCGACACGGTGAAGGCATAGATATGATAAACCGGCAGCGGCTGCATAAACACACTGCCCTTGGCATCGATGCCAAAGGTCTCAAAAAATCCGTCAATCTGCATAACGTTGGCGACGATGTTGCCGTGAGACAGCATGGCCCCCTTCGCGACCCCAGTTGTCCCACCTGTGTACTGCAACATCGCCAAATCACCGAGGCTTAGCTCTACGGGATTGAACTGTTTCTGAGCACCTTGCTTTAATGCGTCATTGAACTTGATGACGTTGGGTAAGCTGACCTTAGGAACCATTTTTTTGATGTACTTAACAGCAGCATTTAACAGCCAGCGCTTGGGCGCCGGGTGAAGATCCGCGATTTCGGTCAGCACGATTTTCTCAATGCCTGTTTCAGCAACGACGTTGGCAGCCGTTTCTGCCACGTTCGCCTGGACCACGAGGGCACGAGCGCCCGAGTCATTCAGCTGATGCTCTAGTTCGCGTTCCGTGTAAAGCGGGTTGGTATTCACCACGACCATACCCGCGCGAAGGGTTCCCAGGCATGCCACCAAATACTGAATTAGGTTCGGCATCTGAATCGCGACACGATCACCTCGGGTCAACCCTGATTCATGTTGCAGCCAGCTCGCAAAATTAGCCGATAAGGTATCTAGCTCAGCGTAGGACAGCGCATGCCCAACGCTCGAACACGCTGGCATATCCGCGAAGTCGGTCATTGCTTCCTCGAACAATGCAACAATCGAAGGATACGCCGTCACGTCAACATTCCAGTCAATATTGAGTTCGTCGTAGCGCGCAGCAATAGCCGCTGAGATATCGATTTGCATTCTGTTAACCCCATTTTTTGATTATGGTATTTTTGGGACGACTCTATAGCCGTTTTCGCGAGGCAACCCCATGGACATTACCAACATAACGTTTGACGATCTCGCGATTGGAGATGGTATCGAAGTTAGTCGCCTAGTCACAGCGCGAGATGTCGAACTTTTTGCCGTCGTGTCTGGCGATCACAACCCATTACACCTCGATCCGGAATACGCGGCTACCACGCAGTTTGGCGAGTGTATTGGTCATGGCATGTTGATTGGTGCCTTTGTGAGCGCGGTCATTGGACTTGAGTTCATGGGGCCGGGTACCGTCTATCTGGGTCAGAACCTCGAGTTTCGATCGCCCATTTTTCTGGGTGACACCCTAAGCATTGGCTTAACCGTAACCGACAAGCACGCGCGCAAGCCATGGGTCACTATGGCTCTTTCCGTCAAGAATCAGGATGGGAAAGAAGTGTGTCGAGGTGAATCGCGCGTGATTGCACCGACCGAGAAGAAAACCGTGACGATCGTGCCGCCACCCTCGGTTGAACTGTTAGATCACGACTCGCCGCGCTTGGCTGACACAAACTGATCGGGATCCATATACATCAACTCAACAACAATCTTGGGCTCACTCTGCGAGGGCGTCATGGCGACCATGAGGACGTTGATGTCTTCGCCGTGTTGGGTGGGTCCCGAAGCACCTAAAAGCCGCGTATTGGTTGCAACTCCGTCTGCATCATTTGCCGTGAAGGTTTTGAGCGCACCCTCTTTACTCAGGGCTGTCATGAGTTCCTGAAGCAGCGCTACCAAACCGTCTCTGAAACGGGTGTAGTTAATATCACCTCGGTAGGCAGACATATGCAGCTTCATGTTGAGCTGAACTGTTTCGTCACCCTCAAATTCTAGCTGGGTGATGGGCACCACCTCGCCATCGACAAGACGGCGAAACACGCCTTTGGAGACCGTCCGAGTCGTCTCGAAGAATGCTTTATTCAACAAGTGAGCCGTTAGCTGGCCCAACTGGTCGTATGTCATCGTAGAATTACCCAAGGCCATGATTACTTCCCAACAAATTGATCGAACAATGAACAGTCTAGACGCACCGCTTTCTTATAATTTTCTCACGGGAGTATGGGTGCTGCCCCGAAGTGAGAGCTTAGCAGTATGATCGAGCGTGGCAACAAGGATTGGCGCTTAATGTCTCGCCCGCATCTCAGTTTCATTGATGAGACCCCCCGATCTTGCGAATTCGATGATGATTATTATTCTCCCGATGACGGTCTAACTGAAAGCACCTATGTCTTCATTGAGGGTGGCGACGTGATCAACCGCATGCAGGCCCTGCAAGCTGGAGAAACACTCATAATCGGTGAACTGGGCCTAGGAACCGCACTCAATCTGGCGCTCATCCTGCAGGCTTGGTCGGAGCATGGGCCTGCGGGCGCGCGCTGCCATGTCATTACCATTGAAAAACATCCGCTTTCAATTTCCCAGCTCCGCGCGGCCAGCGCTCGATGGACGTCGCTGAGTCGGGAGTTCGAAACTATTCACCAGCGCTGGCCGTCGCCGATTCCCGGCTGTCACCGAAGACCTGATTTGATTGATGGCTTAACCGTCGATTTTTGGTGGGAAGACGTATCGGATGCTCTGGGTGATCTCGAGTCGTATGGAAGCCGCTGGATCGATGTGTGGTTTCTCGACGGGTTCACACCCTCAAGAAATGAAGCGATGTGGAAAGCGGAGGTGCTGCGCGACGTGGCAAACCTGAGTCGCGATTCAGCCAACGTAGCCACCTTTACCGCCTCAGGCGAAGTACGTCGCTCGCTCGAGCGTATTGGCTTCAGGGTGTCAAAGCGATCTGGCTTCGGTCGAAAGCGGGAGTGCTTACATGGCATTTTCGAACTTTCTCGGGCATCAAATGACGAGCACACAGCGCCCGCAAGACCGACAGCCTGGGATCAACCCTCCTACATCCAAGAGCCAAAGTCATGTCTTGTGCTGGGTGCGGGCCTAGCAGGTAGTCACCTCGCCCGCAGACTCGCCGAACGCAACTGTCAGGTGACGGTGCTCGAGAGGGGAACCATTGGCTCAGGGGGCTCGACGCAACCGCAAGGCGTAATTTACACACGCCCCTCACACAAGCACGGCAAGTTGGCTGATTTTTCGCTGACCGCCTATGAGTTTTCAGTTGATCATCATCAGCGTAAGTTTCGCGAGGGCTCACTCAAGAAAGGTATAGACGGCGAGCTAACCGGCTACCTGCAATTGGCATCGGACGATGTGCTCGAGCGATTAGCCACTGCGTTCAATGATGAGGACAGCCCGCTCAAGGTCGTCACGCGCGAAGCGGCCTCATCGATCGCAGGGATAGAATTGACTCAAGGCGCGCAGCATTACCCAGACTCGGGTTGGCTTCATCCGCGCGCCATTTGTACTGAGCTTCTCGACCATCCAAATATCGCGGTCATCGAAGGTCTCGGCGATACCACTTTGCGCCAAGGTGATGGTGACCAGTGGCTTGCCATCGCCTCTACTGGAGATGGCATTGCCACCGGAGATACAGCCGTGGTGACGACGGCATGGGAGGCGGTAGAGGATGCCAGGCTCGAATGGTTGCCACTGCAACCGATTCGAGGACAAACTACCCTGCTCCCGTCTCAAGGCGCATTAAAGGATTTGAAGTGCACGGTCTGCCATGCAGGATACACACCACCCGCTAAAGGTAATGTGCATTGTATTGGTGCTACCTATGGGCTCAATGAAACCTCCACAGAAGAGCGAGCAGCAGATCACGCCATCAACATTCAACAACTAAGGTCACAGGTTCCCTCTCTGGACTCCGCAGTTAGTTCTGAAAGCCACACGGGGCAAGCGGCCGTGCGCTGTGCCACCGCTGATTACCTGCCCATTGCAGGTCCCGTGCCCAACAAAGCCGAATTCATGACCACCTATGAGGGACTTCGGCACGATCGAAAGCGCCTCATCAATAAGAAGCAGCCAAACATGAAAGGCTTGTATGTTCTGACGGGACTGGGATCTCGCGGTTTGACGTCTGCGCCGCTCCTGTCGGAAATTCTTATCTCTCAGATGACGGACTCTCCGCCTCCCGTAACCCGCTACCTTTCACAGGCTGTCTCACCAGCACGGTTTTTGAAGCGACGTTTGGTTAAGGGTGAGGCCTAATGAAAAACGTCACGAATCAACGCTTAATTCTACTCTTGGCTTGCCTCGCGCTGGCCTTGACAGCAAATGCTAATCCGCCACGCATATTCGACTACGTCACCAAAGAGACTCGGTCGATTGACCGCGATCATTTCACTCAAGGTTTACTGATTTGGGATGACGCGCTTTGGGTAAGCTCAGGCCTCTACAATGAATCCTTCGTTGCTCGCTACGATTGGCCATCCATGGCGAACCGCAAGGTCACTCAACTACCTGACCAGTATTTTGCCGAGGGACTCGCTGAACTCAATGGCAGGATCTATGTTCTCACCTGGCGATCTCAGGACTTGCTGGTATTGGATCCCAATTCGATGAAAATCATCGAAACCTATCGCCTTAGGGGTGAGGGCTGGGGCGTGACCAGCGACGGCAGTCAGCTCTGGATCTCAGATGGCACTCATCGGTTAACCGTTTGGGAGAACGACGAGGTAAAAAGGACGATTGAGGTGATTTACGACGGTAAGCGTGTCTCTCGTCTCAATGAACTTGAGTGGATCAACGGGGAAATCTGGGCAAATGTGTGGCTGACAGACCAAATCGTTCGAATAGACCCCACTTCAGGCATAATCACCAGTATCATTGATCTTCGTGGGTTACTTCCGCGCGATGAGCGACGACGAGATACAGACGTCTTGAACGGCATTGCGGTAGATCCCAAAACAGGTGCAATCTGGTTGGGTGGGAAACGCTGGCCCTCCCTGTTCAATATTGAGCTCGTTGAGCGTAAACCCCAGTAATCTCAGGAAATGTCATGAACGCAGTCGTAACGCCCTCCAACCATCCAGCATTTGAGATGACGCGTCGTGTCCCTATTGAATCACTGGGTTTGGAAGTTCAGGAATACGTCCACAAAGCGACCGGTGCACGCCACCTCCACATGGCGACGAACTCAGATGAAAATGTCTTCATGGTGGCTTTGAAGACAGTTCCGGAGGATTCAACGGGGGTTGCTCACATATTGGAGCACACCGTTCTCTGTGGCAGTGAAAAGTATCCCGTGCGCGATCCTTTTTTCATGATGCTTCGCCGATCGCTTAACACCTTCATGAATGCCTTCACGAGCTCAGATTGGACGGCCTATCCTTTTGCCACACAGAATCCCAAAGATTTTGACAATCTACTCTCGGTGTATCTGGACGCTGTTTTCTTTTCTAGACTTGACCCTCTCGATTTCGCTCAAGAAGGCCACAGGGTGGAGCTAGCCTCCGAGGAGGCAAACGCACCGCTGGTCTACAAAGGGGTTGTTTTTAACGAGATGAAAGGGGCGATGTCGTCTATTTCGTCTGTGTTGTGGGATCGATTGTGTTTCGAACTCTTCCCAACCAGCACTTATCACTACAACAGCGGTGGCGATCCTGAGGCTATCCCAGATCTCAGCTATGATCAGCTGATGGCGTTCTATAAGGGACACTACCATCCAAGTAATGCCATTCTACTCACCTTCGGTAATCTCCCAGTGTCGCAGCATCATGATGTCTTTGAACGGGAGGCATTGTGCCGATTTGAGCGCTCTGACGAGCACATAGAGGTAACACTTGAAAAGGCCTTCGACGCGCCCAAACGCGCTTTACATTACTACGCGTTGGAAGACGCCGATACCGATAACAAAACGCACCTCATCATGGGCTGGAAACTCGGTGAGAGCGCAGACCTTGATGCGATGCTCGAAGCACAGTTGTTGTCATCTGTTCTCATGGAAAATAGCGCCTCGCCATTAATGCAATGGCTGGAGACCAACGATCTGGGTTCCGCACCTTCCCCACTATGCGGCCTTGAAGATTCAATGCGCGAAATGGTGCTCTGTTGTGGCATTGAGGGCAGCAACCAGAACAGCGCAGATGACTTTGAAGCACAGGTGCTCGAAGTAATACGTAACACGGCAGCAGAAGGCGTGAGCTTAGATCGCTTGGAAGCCATTCTTCATCAAATCGAGCTCCATCAAAGAGAGGTAACCGGGGACGGTATGCCTTACGGGCTGAACCTCATGCTTCGGGCACTGGGAGCCGCCACACACAACGGTGACGCGGTAGCGGCCCTCGATTTGAGTCCCGCTGTCGAGCGATTAAGAGCAAAGATGCGCGAGCCGAATTTCATTGAAGAACGGCTGAATACCCTGGTGCTCAATAATCCCCACCGAATCACGTTAACCGTGGCCCCCAATCCTGATCTCGATCTGCTCAGAAAGGAACGCGAGGCGCAACGACTCGCCGATATGCGAGCCGATCTGGACGAGGATGCGATTGCTAATGTGCGCAAGCTCGCGAGAGATCTCGAGCAACGCCAAAATCAAGTAGACGATGTCAGCATCCTGCCCAAAGTGGGCCTCGCTGATATCCCTGAGGATGTCTCAGCGCCAATCCTTGACTCGAAGCCGTTGACCGAGGGTAAGCGACACATCGTGGGCAAAGCGGGGACCAACGGCCTGGTTTACCAACAAATGGCGCTCGCCCTGCCAACCCTCACAGAAGAGCAGCAGAGTGAGCTACCGCTATTGTGCGCCCTTTCGTCAGAGGTGGGCATCAACAAAGACTCCTACCTCGAGGTACAGGACCGACAATCGGCGACTGTGGGTAGTTTGGGGGTGAGCGTATCGACGCGCGCATCACGCACCGATATCGACCAGGCCTCAGGATTTCTTGTCGTCTCCTCTAAGGCTCTGGCGAATCGGATGACCGAACAGTCAAATTTAATGATCGACACCTTGACCTCAGCCTCGTTTACCGAGGGTGGGCGCATCAGGGAGCTGATCAGTCAGATGCGCGCCCGCCGTGATCAAAGCATCAGCGGCGCGGGGCATAGCCTAGCAATGACCGCCGCGAGTGCCGGTATGAGCCCTCTCGCATCGCTCTATCACCGACAAAGTGGTCTGGAGGGAATCCAACGTTTACGTCAATTAGACGACCGCCTCGCTAATGCTGATGAGATCGAGAAGATGGGAGCCTCGCTGACAGCGCTCAGAGATCACTTGCTATCCACGCACTCAATCAATTTATTGTCGGTCGCCGATCCAAATCACATTGGGGAGGCCATGCAGTGCTTATCTTCAGTCGCAACTCGCCTCTCAACGGACAGTTCAGTGGGCGCCTGGTCGCTGACACAGCGAGCCAGTACGAAAAATCAGATTTGGGCTGCTAACACGCAGGTAAACTTTTGTGCGAAAGCGTATCCAACAGTGCCAAGCGGTCATCCAGACGCACCTGTGCTGGCGGTGCTTGGAGCCTACTTGCGAAATGGCTTTCTGCACCGAAGTATCAGGGAGCAAGGCGGTGCTTATGGTGGTGGGGCAAGTCACGACGCGAACGTAGGTGCCTTCCGGTTCTTCTCATACCGCGACCCCCGCAATCTCGAGACGCTGGCCGATTTCGATGCATCCATAGACTGGTTAATGACTGCAAAACATGATGAGTTGGCACTCGAGGAAGCGATCTTAAGCGTTATGTCGAGTCTTGATAAGCCCGCATCACCTGCTGGGGAAGTAAAAAAAGCGTTCTACGATGAACTTTATGGTCGAACCACTGAGCAAAAACGCCAAGTCAGAGATGCCATCATTTCAACGACGATTGATGACCTTCAGCGGGTGGCTTCAAATTACTTGCGATCGGATTTGGGTACTTCGGTAGTTCTGACGGACGCAAAAACAGCATCTAGCGAAGCACTGGTCGACTTAGGCTGGACCCATCACGACCTCACCTAGAGGGACTATTCCAGCTCAAGGACAATGCCTGCCTTTTCTGAAGTCAAAGCTCATGACACCTATTTAGGGCGATAAACAGACGTCCACCCGTGGGGTCTGCCAACGGTAGCGATGTTGCGGTCATTCGCTCCGCAACCCTGAGATGCCCCCCGTTCCCCAGATCAATCCATGCGATTATGGGAAATGACCTTTTACAGAGCTCCTCGGGACTGATACCACGAGCCTGTAACGAGTGCGTGAACACCGCTGCAAGCGTTTGTAATTCACTGACTGAGATGCCTTACCAACTATGGTGCGCGGTCTTTAGGTGCCTAGTGCCGACCGACGCAAGTACCTATGAAGCGATAGTCATCTTAAGCACCTGTCCATAACCAGAGACCACAGGTACATCGTCGAGAACGCCTTTCTGCTTTAGCAGGGATCGCAGTTTTGGTAGATTGTAGCAAGGAACACCCGCCATAAAGTGATGTTCCATGTGGTAGTTAACATTATTCGGTGCTAGCAGGAACCGCTGCCAAAACGGCGCTTCCACGGTACGCGTGTTCATTCGGACATCGGGTTCGTAAAGGTCTGTTACCGCAGCGTGCTCTCCCACCTGTCGCAAGCGGACTACCCACATGTAAGACGTCAGAAATGTGAACATCCATATGAACCAGGTCCAGCCGATTCCAAGGCCCGACAGGGCGACTATAAACACCCCATGTACTAGGATTTGTTTGGCAACCAAGTGGTTCGACCCATAAGTCTCACGGCTCATTTGACTCGAGGTGCCATTCGCCAGAGCGCGCAATAGCTTCAATCCGGTCGCACCCAGCAAATCTCTGCGCCATTTTCGATACAGACTGTCGCGCGAAATTGGGTAGGCCTGATAGTTGGGTAAATCAGGGTCGTCATGACTGCCTGCGAACTTGTGATGAGCCGTGTGACCCCTAGCGTAGGAATCAAGATCACCTAATGTCGGTAATGCGCAAAGCCACTGACCGACCCATTGATTCAAAGTGCGTGTTTTAAAGAGACTGCCGTGCCCAGCTTCGTGCATCAAAACAGCGAGGCTCAACTGACGGCCAGGTAGTACCAGCCAGGCAAACAGGAATGTCCACAAGCTTGGATAGGCGGCGACCAACCAGAGAATCCCAAAAGTTAGCGCCCATGTCCGACCCACCATCAGCCACGCTGTGACGTCACTGCGCCGGAGTAGCATCTCACGCTCTTGCGATGTCAGCACCTCATTAGGTTTCACGATTATTCCTCGTTATTTACGCGAACTGCTGCGCGTATAAATGGTGATCGCCTAGTAAAATGTTAACATAATCTCTATTAAACCTTGGGCCATCAATTTAGACAGAAATCATCGATGTCAGAGGTTGACCCACCAGTAAAAGCGCAGCTAACTTTGCTCAAAGAGCAAAGTGGTGTGCTCGAGCAGTCTCGTAAAAACTGGCTGGACGACAGTCTTGTCGGTTCTCACTTGTGGAAACTCAACTACGCCATTAGTGACATTGGCTTCCTACTTGCAACCTTGGACGACCCCGAGGCGATCAAGCAAGGCAAGCGCTGGGTGAAGCTCCAACAAAAACTGGGTGAGGGCATTGCTTGGTTGAGCACTATTGACCTCTTGAGAGACTCTTTGAGCGGGTCAGACCTCAACAAAATCGCAAATGCAGTCGCCAGACTGTCATTAAAGCCCGTGAACAAATGTCACAAACTCATGGCGAACCCGGAGTGGGTTCGTATTAGGCGCTGGTGGTATGGTTACCTGCAGTCATTATCGCCAATTGATCCGACGGAAGTGCTGACTTTCGCCATGACCGAGCGTGCTGAGCATCGATTCCTAAAACTGCGAAATCGAGTTTTAAAGCATGATAACGACAAGGACTGGCTCAAATTGGAGGACGCTGCGGGTGAGTTGAAAGCGGTCCTATCATTGCACGCACCGTCAAACCCATGCTACCGAGAGCGGGTGAGTCTGCTCAGCGATATCGAATCCCATCTGCGACTCTGGCGTCAGGCGCATTCACGTCAGCCGTTATTAAAACTTCTGTCGGCAACACCTGAAGTTGATGATCGTGCGCGCTTGTCCCGAAGCATTGCCGAAATCAGACGTCAACAACAGCTCAGTGCTCATCGCTGTAAAGAGTGCATAAGAAAGTTATTGATCAAACCCAGGGTTAACTAACGACTGTCAACTAGAAATAGGTCAGGCTTAGCATACATAAAATACCTACTGAGTAAGCCAGCGAAATAGGAAAGCCAAAGCGCAGGTAGTCGCCTCGGGTATAGCCACCAATGTTTTGAACTATCAAGTTCGTGGCATAACCATAGGGCGTCAAAAACGATCCGCTTGCCGCAAATGCAACTGCTAGAACAAAGGGCATAACGTCCGCACTCAGGCTTTGGGCAAGTCCGTATGCTATGGGAAACATTAGGGCAGCGGCCGCATTATTGGTGACCAACTCGGTCAGTGCCAAGGTGAGGAAAAAAATGATGATGAGAGCGATGAATGGCGTCTGGTCCGCCAATATCGGCATAATCAATGACATACAGGTACTGATCAGTCCCGAATCCACCAGCGACTGAGCAAGCACAAGCGCCGAGGCAACCAAAATCCAGATATCGAAGGGAAAACGTCGGCGCAAATCATCGACACTGACAAGATCACTGAACCATAGGCCTACCAACAGAGCCAACAGACCGCCCGACAAGCTGAGACCGCCCGAGGCCGACAGTGCAATGATGCCCACTAGGGCGGCGGTCACCATAACGCCCTGCTTGGAGTCCATGAGTCGAATGTCCAGATCGTCTGACAATAAGTAAAAGTTTTTGCCAAGATTTTTCCTTTGAATGAAGTCCTCGCCTGTAGCTAAGACCAATAAATCCCCCGCCTTCAACGCTGTGCGTCCCAACTTTCCACTTACCGCTTCACCGTCCCGCTGCAAACCGACGATCGCCGCGTCAAAACGCGCTCTAAATCCAAGCTCTTTAGGCGTTCGCCCATTAATCACCGCCCCGGGAGCAATGATCACCTCTTTCAGGGAGGGTTGCATTAGGCCCTCCTCGCTGGCAAACGTAGTGAGACCGCGAATTTGTGTTAGTCGTGACGCATCCTTGATGTCCCCAACAAAATTGAGGCGATCGCCGTCCAATAAGACCTCACCCGGAGAGACGGCGGTAATTATTTGACCCCCACGGATAATCTCGCCCAGATATAGCGTTTCAAGCTCGCGTAGTCCTGCATCGCGAACCGTCATACCGACTAGATCGCCGCCACGCTCTACGACTGCTTCTAAAACGTACTCGCTTTGCTTTTCTTGGACGATTGCTCGCTTAGGCAATCTCGAAGATATTAGTACCAGTAGTGTGCAGACGCCAAGAACCACAGGGCCAGCCACCCATAGAAAATCGAAGAAAGCGAGGCCACTACCACGTCGATCGGCTAGAAAGCTACTAACAATGAGGTTAGTCGAGGTGCCAATTAGGGTCAGTGTGCCGCCGAGAATGGCAGAGTAAGAGAGAGGTAACAACAATTGTGAGGGTAAATGATAGCGACTGCGTCTTAGTACCTGCACCAAAGCCGCGACAATGGCCGTGTTATTAAAGAAGGCCGAGGTAGATGCAGCAATGGCTGCAATTCGTGCCACCGCAATGTACCGGTTAGGCGTATCAATGCGTTGTGAGAGTAAACCCAACCAAGGAAGACGCTCCAGCGCAACGGCGCAAAGCATCAACAGAATGAGAGTCACCAAACCCTCATTCGCCGCTTTTGCCCAAAAGACATCAGGTTTTATCAGACCAGCCAGCAAACAAGTGATAGCAGCGATCAAAAAAAGCACTGTGGCACTGAATCGCGAAAACACCAGCCCAACAAAAAGCGCCGCTAAAATCGCACCTGCGTAAACCGTATCCATTTCAGCCCCTGTCCCATAGACGCAGAATACCGCTAATTCCTCGAGCTGGACAATTGGGACACAGGATTCGCGCTGCGCTCAACTAAGCACTAATATTTAGAAGTCATTGTAATCGACAAGATGTCGTAACCAAAAAGGAATAAATATATGTTGGCATATACCACGCTCGGCGCATCAGACCTTGAAGCCGCCGTCGAATTCTACGGTGCACTCACGGAAACCATGGGCTGGAAAAAGATTATGGGAACGGATCGCATCGTCTTTTTCGGCTCCTCCATGAGCGAAGCGTGCCTTGCTATCTGCACACCCTACGACGAGCAGGCACCGACGTCAGGCAATGGTGTCATGGTCGCGTTTCATGGAGGCAGCAAAGAAGGCGTCGACGCGCTATATGCCAAAGCGATCTCACTAGGTGCCACCTGTGATGGCGAACCGGGTCAGCGTATCCCTAATGTGTTCTACGGCGCCTACGTGAGAGATGCCGAGGGGAATAAGCTCTGTTTCTGCCATTTTGGCTAGCCCAAAGACGGCTCACTAGACTGAATAAGTGAGCAAGGCTTGGGATGAACGTCCGCGAGCAGCTGATCAACGACCTCACCCACGCAGTTGGGCACCACCATATGCGCCGCATACCAAGTGTGGAAACACCGGATGCGATCAGGCTCACTGATGCCACCAATACCGCGCTTGGAAAGTGCAGACAGCATATTTTTGGATGCAAGAAGCTCGCGCTCCTCATCGAGGAGGTAACCATCTCTTAAGGTAATATGTGCATCATGATCCTGCTGCATACGTTGTCTAAAAAGAGCATTGACGTCGATTTCAGACTGCACCCGAGCGATCCATCCTGCGGCTTCTAAACGATCGATATTGAGAGATAGCTCGGCATCAATCAACCAATAGAGCGTAGGAAAGGGCTTTCCGTCTATGATTGAGCTAACCCGAATACTGGCTGGCAGACCCTCGGCGTTAAATGCTGCAACGTCACAAAACCCCCTCGGTTCTCGCCCCAAACGTTTGGCAACGAATCCTTGCCACCGAGTAACACGCTCATCACTTTTTTCTACTTGAGTCATGCGCGCAACCCTAGCATAAAAGATGATTGACTCGCCCCTGTAGAGCGCGTACCGTGCGCGGCTTAGGTGCCTACAGGTGTTTTGCCCGGGTAGGTTAAAAGGGAAGTCTGGATGAGCCAGCGCTGCCCCCGCAACGGTAGAGATAGCTAACACTATCAGAGCCCGATACCTGCCTACGAAAATAACCCAATGGCGCGGTGGGCTCCAGCAGGGAGTCAAGGCCGTTCGCTGTTACTGCGCCTCACTTCTTTGCACGTTCACCGCTCCTGTAAACATGGAGCTAAAATGAACAAACTAACACGAGTCATTCCCCTTACGGCATCAGTCACGTTTCTCTCCCAACTCGCGCTTGCCAATCAGATCGAAGAAACTGTAGTCGTTGCTGATCGAGTGGGCACTGCAATCGAGTCGCTCGCCGTCTCTGTAAATGTAATGGATCGCGAGCTTATTAATGCCCTGGGTTCAGCTACATTGCCTCAATTGCTAAGATCACAAGTCGGAATCTCCACAACGCAGAACGGAGGTATTGGAGCTGTCAGTGGCATTCGTGTGCGTGGGCAAGATGCTTTTAGGACGCGCGTCCTCATCGACGGTATCGATGTCAGTGACCCCTCTTCACCACAGATTGCGCCGCGAATGGAACACATACTCGCGGGCTCCTTGGAGCGGATCGAGATACTCCGAGGCACCCAAGGTCTGCTGTGGGGTGCAGATGCCGGCGGTGTAGTCGCACTTACCAGTCGACGAGGTAACGAACGCCCTAACATTAATATCTCAGCGGAGCGTGGCGGCTATGGTTTTGAAGCAGAGTCCGTCGCAGTGAGCACTGGTAGTATGTCATTCGGTGAGGTTTCTGCTGTTCTCAATCAGGTTGAGGTGGATGGCTTTAACGCACTTAGGGGCGATACCCTGCTCGCCGACAACGACGGCTACGACAATGACAGCTACCAGCTGAGTTACACGACACCGGAGTGGGATGGTTGGTCAGCTACGCTGAGTGCTCGCGAGGTAGACGCAGAAGCGGATTACGATAGCTGTGGACGATTCGACGAGAACTTCAGCTTCATATCAAGCAACGATTGCTCTGACGGTTATAAAAATGAGACGCAAGGCATGATCGTGAGTCACCGGGGCGAGGGACACTCAACGGAGCTTAACGCAAGTAAAAGTGAAAGCGATCGCGCGTACTACACCGATGATATTTTCCAGTTCGCGCTCGAGGGCGTAAATGAACAAGCCTCGCTGATACACAACCGCACGCTCACTGAAAGCATGGATGTCACTGTTGGAATCGACTTAAGCGAGCAAAGCTACGACGACGGCTTTGGCACCGCAAGAAGCCGAGATAATGATGGCATGTTTATAAACGTCCGGCAGACGGGTGAAACTGCTACCCTATCAGCAGCCATTCGCAGCGATGACAATGAGGACTTCGGTCGCCATACGTCCTGGCGACTCACCACATTGACCAAGATGGGTTTTGAGGGTTTAGCATTTAAGGCAGCGTTCGGTACTGGGTTTCGAGCGCCCTCGCCTTATGAAGTAGGGTCAAACCAATCACCCTTTGCACTACCTGAAGCTAGAGACAATGCGCTGCGGGAAGAGCAAAGCCAAGGTTGGGAGGTGGGACTCCGCGGCAAGCAGAACAGCATTGCTTGGGAGCTTACTTATTTCGATCAAGAGGTAAGCGATGCAATAATATATAGCTACAACCCTGCCTTGTTTGCAGGAGGATACATTCAGGTACCAGGCACAAGCGAGTTCACTGGTATCGAGGCTTCCGCTGCATTTACTATTAGTAAGGGACTAACGCTTGAGGGTTTCGCGACTGATCTGAGCGCGAAAGACGCGACAGGTAATTCGCTTCCGTATCGACCGGAAGTCACAGCTCAAATCTCTACTCGGTTCAGTGCCGATAAAACTCAATGGCTACTGCTCGCTCGATACACCGGTGATCGAGTTGACGGCTTCGGTACATCGCTTGGCGAGTACACCGTTTTGGACGCCTCATTCCGCTACACAATCACGGACAACCTCAGCGTCTCAGTGCGCGCTGAGAATCTTACGGACAAAGGTTACTCTGATATCGTGGGCTATCGTAGCGCAGGAAGAACGCTCTACCTCGCCTTGCATGTATCCTTATAGGTGGCTGCCATGAACAAAGATGCCAAACACAAAGCGTCGATGGAAAAACAGAAGTCCAGTGTTGACGCGTCTATCGCTGCTGCTGATAAAGATCAAAGTATTGTTTTATTGCTAACTGGCAACGGTAAAGGCAAGACCAGCTCCGCCTTTGGTATGGTGATGCGAGCTATGGGTTACGGTCAGCGCGTTGGCATTGTCCAGTTCATTAAAGGTGAGCAGCTGTCTGGCGAAGAGCTCTTCGCCCGCGAACACCTCCCTGCATATGATTTTTATCAGATGGGTACTGGCTTTACCTGGGACACGCAGAATCGCCAGGGCGATATCGAGGCAGCTGAACGCACATGGACCGAGGCGGCTCGGATGCTACAAGACCCTGCCTACGACCTGGTAGTGCTCGATGAAATCACCTACATGCTCTCGTTTGATTATCTTGATGAAGCACAGATCATCAAAACCATCGAGGCGCGCCCAGAGCATCAGAGTGTTGTATTGACAGGGCGCGGCGGTGGGAGTGGTTTAAAAGCACTGGCGGACACCGTTTCCGAAGTCAAAGAGGTAAAACACGCGTTCCGTGTCGGTATCAAAGCTAGAAAAGGCGTTGATTACTAAGTGCGCGGTTCCATTCACCCCGCGCTGCGTTTAAAGCCCTTCGTCGCTTACAAGTCGATTAACGCGTTTTTCCAGGGAGTGTGGGGGACAGCTTATGTCGCACTCATGGCGCCTTTACCCCCTGAGGCGTTCTCGTTGGGCCCACTTGCGTTCAGTCTAGGTCCACTGCTGGTTGCACTGGCCTACTCTCGACTCCTTAACCTGCACTGGTTTTTTCGAATATCAGTGAGTGTTGAGGTCATTGCGCTACTCAGCGTAGTGGCAGTTTTACTATATCCACAAAGCTTTTTACTCGCCGCCGGTGTCTACCTCGGTTTCCAGCTAGCGCTGATGTTTGGCAACTACTTAGTCAGGCTCGAAACGCTGGTTATCGCAAAGGACAGCTTTAAACCCGTTGATATCGGTAAAACAATCGGCGCTCTGGCAGGTGCACTTTTTGCGCTTGGATTTTATCAATGGGCCCGCAATTGGCTGGAGACCGAAGATACGCTGGCACTGATTCGGCACCTGCACTACCCTTTGCTAGTGGTGCAACTGAGTAATTTGTCGCTACTCATCGCCTCATTCGATCGAGACAAATTCGATCATCCGCTCTAGGCAGCAGACGATTGAGCAACTCAATCTAGAAGCTCTGGCTGCTCACTTAGAATCACATCAAACAAGGGCTGACCACTGAACCAACCCGACAAGGTGCTGCCTACCTGCTTCTGAGTGTGAACCGCCATCTCGTGTGGGATTGGTTTCGGCTCCCCGACAGCCTCCGCAAGCAGTTGTGCTTGGCAGGTTCGCTCCATGGTGACGTACCACCACGTAGCCTCTTCAACTGATTGTCCGACAGTCAGGTGACCGTGATTTTTTAAGATGATCGCCTTCTTATTACCCAAGGTTTGAGCGAGTCGTTGACCCTCATCCATATCAACGACAACACCGTTGTAGTCATCTAACAGCGCATGATCACCATAGAATGAGCAAGCATCCTGAGTGAGCGGATCAAGTAAACGGCCCAGCGAGGCCCACGCTTTGCCATAGATAGAGTGCGCATGTGCCGCTGCCGTGACATCGGGACGCGCTGCATGAATCTGGCTATGAATGGTAAATGCTGCGCCATTGAGAATACCGCTTCCCTCAGCAATATTGCCGTCGTGATCCACGCGGATCAAATCGGATACGCGCATCATTTTGAATGACCGGCCCATGGGATTGACCCAGAAGGTCTCGGGGTCGAGTGGGTCCCGAACAGTGATGTGCCCCGCCACGCCCTCATCGAATCCAAAACGACCGAAAATTCGCAGGGCCGCAGCCAAACGCTGCTTACGGAATAACTGTTCTTCCACGGGGTTGCGTTCTATCTGTCCCATGTTCTCATCAACATTCATGATCAGATTATTGACTTGTTGGTTCATCGGCTAGATTCCTATCTTGTCCTTGTTTTTCGGTATTCGCCCGCGCGCTTGGGTAATTCAGCATCACTAGGTATGGGCAGCCCATGATCTTTTAAGTGTGCCACATAATGGGTGAGTTCGGTTCCCAGTTTCGTCGAGACCTCCTCGGGCTTTAGGTTCTCACCGCACGCGCTGCACGCCATCATCGGCTCACAATCCTGAGCGCAGCGGCTGTGCCAGTAAGTCATGGGAGGTCCATTTTGGTCTGCAAGCCATTGATCACCCCATTGACTCAAACTCATCAAAACAGGGTAAAGACCCAGTCCTTTGCGGGTTAAACGATACTCGAAGCGCTCTGGATTACGACTGTAGGGCACTCTGGTCATTACACCGGACTCGACTAATGAATTGAGTCGTTCCGTAAGTCGATGGCGAGTCACCCCCAGAGTCTTATGGAATCCCTCAAAACGGCGGGTCCCCTTAAAAGCATCTCTGATGATTAGAAGTGTCCAGCGCTCTCCCACAATAGAAAGCGCGCGAGCCACGGAACATACTTGTTCGTCTATATTTTCCCATTTCATTTTGGAACTTTGCTTCTGTCAGCCAGGTTTGGCAAGACGCAACGCAAAAAAAAGCCCAGTCGGCTGACTGGGCTTAGCAAACAACTGGGCGTTATTATCCAAACTGATTCATGGTATTGTCCGCGCCGCCTGCCTTAAGTGCCGCGTCGCCAGAAAAGTACTCCTTGTGGTCATCGCCCATATCGGAGCCAGCCATGTTCTGGTGCCTCACACAGGCGATACCCTGACGGATTTCTTTGCGCTGTACGCCTGCTACATAACCGAGCATACCGGCCTCACCAAAGTACTCTTTGGCCAAGTTATCAGTCGAAAGCGCTGCCGTGTGATAGGTGGGCAGAGTAATCAAATGATGGAAAATACCCGCTTCACGCGCCGCATCTGACTGGAAAGATTGGATTCTCCGATCGGCTTCGATCGCTAAATCAGTCTCATCGTACTCGGCTGACATCAACTCATCGCGAGCGAAAGCAGATATATCCCGCCCCTCTTCTGCCCATGAGTCGAACACCTGCTGGCGGAAGTTGAGCGTCCAGTTGAACGAAGGGCTGTTGTTGTAAACCAGCTTCGCGTTTGGAACAACCTCACGAATACGATTGACCATACCTGCAATCTGACCCACATGAGGCTTCTCGGTTTCAATCCAAAGCAGATCGGCGCCATTCTGTAACGAGGTAATGCAGTCGAGGACAACACGGTCCTCTCCAGTGTTGGGCTTGAATCGAAACAATCCCGATGCAAGACGCTTCGGGCGCAGCAACTGACCATTAGCCTTTACCACTACATCTCCATTTGCTAGATCATCGGCAGTATGAACGACATCACCGTCTAGAAAGCTATTGTACTGGTCGCCCAAATCGCCTGGCTCGTTAGTCACAGCGATCTGCTTAGTCAGGCCTGCACCCAGTGAGTCTGTGCGAGCGACAATAATGCCATTCTCAACGCCCAACTCAATGAATGCGTAACGTACCGCACGTATTTTCGCTAGGAAGTCAGCATGTGGGACCGTAACTTTGCCGTCCTGGTGGCCACACTGCTTTTCATCAGACACCTGATTTTCGATTTGGATAGCACAGGCACCCGCTTCGATCATTTTCTTGGCGAGAAGGTAGGTTGCTTCCTCATTCCCAAAACCGGCATCAATGTCGGCGATGATTGGAACAACGTGTGTCTGGAAGTTATCGATCTGATTAACGATCGCTCGCTCCTGAACGTCATTATTGGTCGCCCGTGCCGCATCAAGCTGACGAAAAAGCCCACCCATCTCGCGCGCATCAGCTTGACGTAAGAACGTGTACAACTCCTCAATCAATGCAGGTACCGAGGTTTTCTCATGCATTGACTGATCTGGTAGAGGGCCAAACTCCGAGCGCAAAGCAGCGATCATCCAGCCCGACAGGTACAAATAGCGTCGGTCGGTGTCGCCAAAATGCTTTTTAATGGCAATCATCTTCTGTTGACCAATAAAACCATGCCAGCAGCCCAAAGACTGGGTGTACTGCGAGGTATCTGCCTCATAGTTATCAATATCACGTCGCATGATGTCCGCTGTGTACTTCGCCACGTCGAGACCCGTTTTAAACTGGTTCTGTAGGCGCATACGAACCGCATGCTCAGCGTTAATCACACTCGCGGCCGTTGCCATGCCCTGAATTTCTTCAACCTGTTCTAGATAATTGCTCATGGTTTACTCCGCTCTATACGGTGTCTTTGTTAGCATGGGAATCATGGGGTATTTGAGCATATTTGTGAAATAGATGGTTTATATCTCGCTCATAAAATATTTGAATATATGGGCGAGTGTGAGACCAACGCTGCGATCAAAGCGTTTTCTTTTGCTTACGCTTCTTCTCGGACTTCTTAATGTGGGACATCATGCGGCGGCGGCGCTGGACCTGACGATCCGTAAGCTTATTACGACGCGCCCCGTAGGGATTATTGCCCGTTCGCAATTCAATACGTATGGGCGTGCCCGATAAATCTAGGTGGCGTCGAAACGAATTCTCAAGATACCGAACATAACTCTCCGGTAGGTTATCGGTCGAGTTGCCGTGAATGACGATACGCGGGGGGTTATGTCCCCCCATGTGTGCATAACGGAGCTTCACACGCCGGCCACCGACAACGGGCGGTGGGTGACTCGAGACAATGTCCTCGAGTAATTGGGTAAGTCTTGGCGTCGTCAGTTTCCGTGTCGCCGACTCGTAAGCACCGTGTATCGAGTCGTACAGGTGGCCCACACCAGTCCCATGGAGCGCCGATATAAAGTGGATATCGGCATAGTCGACAAAGAGTAGGCGGCGCTGAAGCTCAACCTTCACTCGCTCGCGTTCATCTGACTCCATGCCATCCCATTTATTGAGTGCAACCACTAGACCTCTACCCGCCTCAATACATTGACCGAGAAGATGCAA
The DNA here is from genome assembly GCA_913031575.1 of uncultured Halieaceae bacterium. Classification (GTDB taxonomy): domain Bacteria; phylum Pseudomonadota; class Gammaproteobacteria; order Pseudomonadales; family Halieaceae; genus Luminiphilus. The sequence goes on from CAJWEV010000002.1 coordinate 28,843, forward strand.
ATCCTGTTCAACAACACCTTCATGAGAGTCCATCAACAAAATAACAATATTTGCTTGGTCGATGGCCTTGAGGGTTTTTACGATCGAAAATTTCTCCACTGTCTCTTTGACATTCTTGCGCCGTCTCACCCCTGCGGTGTCAATTAGAGTGTAGGCGTGTCCCTGCCGTTCATACTCAATGAAAACACTGTCGCGCGTTGTTCCCGGCTGATCGAAGACAACTACCCTGTCCTCGCCCAACAAGCGATTGACCAAAGTCGACTTGCCCACATTGGGCCTACCCACTACGGCAACACGAATACCTGATCCGCCCTCATCAGTCTCAGATTCAGTATCACCGAAGGGCGTCATCACCTTGGAAATCATCGTCCGTATGCCGCGGTTATGGGTGGCAGCGATCGTGTGAAGCTGCGCTACACCTAGGCTGTGAAAATCGCTTGCGGCAACATCTTCTCCCACGCCATCAATTTTATTGACGACAAGTTCGAAGGGCTTGTTACGCTGTCGAAGCAACCGGACCAGGCTTTGATCACCGACCTGCAAGCCGGCGCGACCATCAACCATGAGTAAAACGACGTCAGCTTCATCAATTGCGGCTAATGACTGAGCCGCCATCGCCACATCTATACCCCCTTCCTCTCCAGTAATACCACCAGTATCAATAACCATGAAACGCTGTTCACCACAACGACCTTCACCGTACTTGCGATCCCGGGTGAGTCCAGAGTAGTCCGCAACGAGAGCATCACGGGTCTTCGTGAGCTGATTGAAAAGCGTGGACTTCCCCACATTGGGGCGCCCTACCAACGCAATGACGGGAAGCATGGGATTTAGTCCAGAGTCTCTAGCTCGTAAGCGAGCAACTGACCATCATCAGCAAAGATAATTAGACGCCCACTATCGGCAATCATATCAGCCCGCGCCGCATCGCCGCCAATCTTGGCACGACCGACAATTTTCCCATCAACTTGCGAGAGAAGATGCAGATAGCCATCAAAGTCTACTGTTGCAACATAGCTACTGACGGGGGTCGGGCGCGATAACTGCCGATAACCTAGCTCAATATTTTGCCACCTGACACCTTGACCAGTTCGCAGGAATGCACTCAATGTGCCATCAACGTCAGCCACATACACATTACCAAAGCCCACGTGTGTACCCGTGAATGACGAAACGTTCTGCTGCCATAGCTTACGCCCGGTGCGGCTATCCAGCGCGGCGACACGCCCCTGATAACTAGCGACAAATAGTTCAATACCCTGCTGAGTCATAGCACCATCAATATCGACAATGCGATCGATTTCCGAACTACCCTGCGGCACGCCAATGCGTGATTCCCATGAGACATTACCCGAGTTGACATCGACAGCAACAACCTTGCCATCACCGAACCCGGCAATCGCGTTACCCCCTATTAAAATAGGTGTTGAAGTGCCCCGCAATGTGAGCACCGGTACATCGCTAGTAAATGTCCATTCGGGCTCATCGCCGCCAGGCTGAAATCCGCGTAATTTACCGTCATAGGTCTGTACGATGACCCAGTCATCCGAGACAGCGGGTGCCGCAAGCACCTCGCCCGAGACAGCGGCTTCCCACTCGAGGACACCATTATCTGCCGACAGCTGCAGTACAGTGCCGTCAGCGCCACCGAGATAAAGACTTTGATCGTGGTACCCAACACCACCCGAAAGGGGGCGCTCCAACTCAACCCGCCAGAGCCGATCGCCGTTGGCAGCGCTGATCGCCGCGACCTCACCATCGCTAGAAGCGACGTAGAGCACGCCATCTACTAAGGTGGGCGTTATTTTGTAAAAACCAGTACCCTGACCATCGCCAACTTTGGTTGACCACTGTTTTTTGAGTTTGACCCTCGCGTCAATTGGCTCTAGCTCGACGGGCGCAGTTGCATCCTCTTCCTCAGCACCAAACCACTCCTGAAACGTGCTACATCCGCTGAGCAGCAGCAATAAGACACTTGTTATCAGTAGTCGACATAACTTCATTACTGTGAAACCTCACTTGAATCTTCCGCATCGCGAAGCGATAGACCTCTTACTTTGAGATCCACAAGACCCAGCTGCCCGCCAAGCGCCATTGATTCAGTCTGAGCAGACTGATAGGCCAACAAAGCATCCGCTTCTCGTCCCGCCGCTAAATGGATATCGCCAAGCGCCTGCGCGTAACTAGCAGGAAATGAATCGCTGCCCTGCTCTAGAATTGCTATTGCCGAAGTGTCATCACCCGAGGCTGCCATCACACGAGCCAGTCTCAGCTGCACCAGCTGCCCGAGGGTTGAATCTAATTCCACACTCGCCATGACCGATTCGAGCTCAGCGCGAGCCAGCACTAAATCGCCAGCTCCGACAGCCGCCGCCGCAACCTGCAGCGAGGCAAACGCCGCGAAAGTCTCGCCGTCATGGGTCTGTCGTAAGCTAGCACTAATAAGTGCCAACTCCTCTGCAGACTCTCCTGATTCTATTTCCTGTAGAAGACTATCGTAAGCATTCGCCGCGGCGACCGCCCTCTCGCTGGTGTAGTCCCCATACTGCGACCAGCCAATGGTGCCTCCTAAGGTCAATACGACCGCGGCAATGACTGACGTACGGTTTTCCTGCCACCACTGGGAAATTGCTTCTAACTGTTCTTCTTCTTGAAGGTGATCAGCCACTACCTACTCCTCAATACTCATTTACCAGCTGTTCCAACTGACTCAAAAACGTATCTAACTCCTCTCGCGAGAGAGTCATTTGCTGTTCATTAGCCCGTAAAGGTTTCAAGGTCACCTTGCCAGAGACCATTTCCTCCGCACCAAACACCATTACCCACGCAGCGCCGCTTTTATCAGCTCGCTTGAATTGACTTTTAAAGCTGCCACCGCCCAGGTGTTGGACAACACCTAGCCCGGGAAATTCACAACGTATCCTGTCGGCCTCTAGCATCGCTTGGCCAAAGGCATTGTTGTCAGAACTCACGATATACAGATCGGGGACAGAGATCGCATCAATATCGAGGGTTTGCATAAGCAGTACGAGACGCTCCAGTCCCGCAGCAAACCCTGACGCTGGCGTCGCTTTGCCACCAAACTTACTCACCATCATGTCGTACCGCCCGCCACCACAGACTGTTGCCTGCGCTCCCAACTTATCGGTCGTCCACTCAAAGACTGTCTTATTGTAGTAATCGAGTCCGCGAACCAGGCGAGGATTAATGGTGTACGCCAGTCCTGCCATATCCAACAACTGACAAAGCCGGTCGTGATGACGCTGGGATTCATCATCCAAATATTCGGTCATAGTGGGAGCACCGTCTAATACCGCCTGAGTAGTCGCCGACTTACTATCCAGAATCCGCAACGGATTAGTATCCAAACGGCGCTGGCTGTCCTCATCCAAGGAGTTAAATTGGTCACGGAGATAGTCTGTTAGGGCGGCTTTGAAGCAAGAACGCGCCTCTGGACTTCCAATGGTATTCAGCTCGAGGGTTAAGACGTCATTGATGCCAAGTCGCGTCCACCATTGCCGGCACATTAGCAATAGCTCTGCATCTTGCTCCGGGCCTGCAACCCCAAAAGTTTCAACACCCAGCTGATGAAACTGGCGCTGTCGACCTTTCTGCGGACGCTCGTAACGGAACATGGGCCCCAGGTACCAGAAGCGCTGAGGTGATTGAATCAGATTATGCTGAACAGCTGCTCTAACCGTGCTCGCAGTGCCCTCGGGTCTCAGAGATAAACTCTCGTCATTCCTATCGGGGAACGAGTACATCTCTTTTTCGACAATATCGGTCTCTTCCCCAATGGAACGAGTAAATAACTCCATGCTTTCAACAATCGGGGTGCGAATCTCGGCATATCCGTGTGCAACCAACACATCGCGGGCAGTTTGCTCAAGCATCTGCCACAACGGTGTCTCATCGGGGAGAACATCAACCATCCCCCGAATAGCGCGGTACTGACTCATTGACTGTTTTTCCTAGTGACTGCTGGAAATAATCTCAGCTTCTTCTCGAGCACGCTGGGCTTCCAGGTTCTCGGCTCGTTTACGGATGACCGACTCCAAGTGATCAACGAAATCTGCATTACTGATTTTGTGATCAGGTTCGCCATCGAGGTAAATCAAATTACTGGGAGTTGCCCCTGTCAAACCGACGTCAGCTTCCTTTGCTTCTCCCGGTCCATTTACGATGCAGCCAATAACCGCCACATCCATCGGCGTCCGAATATCCTCCAAGCGCCGTTCAAGTTCATTCATTGTACCGATAACATCAAAGTTTTGGCGTGAACAACTGGGGCATGCGACAAAATTAATACCGTTTGTTCGCAATTTCAGACTTTTTAGGATCTCAAAGCCAACCTTGACCTCTTCAACTGGGTCGGCAGCAAGCGAGACCCTCATGGTATCACCGATACCTTCCATGAGAAGCATGCCGAGACCAACGGCTGACTTCACGGTGCCACCGCGAAGGGCACCCGCCTCAGTGATGCCTAGGTGCAGCGGCTGCTCAATTTGTTGCGCTAGACCACGATAGGCTGCCACGGCCATAAAAACCTCGGACGCCTTGACGCTGACCTTGAAGTCCAGGAAATTGTGACGATCGAGAATATCCACATTCTTCAGAGCGGATTCGATTAGAGCGTCCGAGGTGGGCTCGGGATATTTTCGCATCAGCTCTTTTCCAAGTGAACCCGCGTTTACACCGATGCGAATGGGGATTCCCTTATCCTTACAAGCGGCAATGACTTCGCGAACTTTTTGCTCTTTGCCGATATTGCCGGGGTTGATTCGAAGGCAATCAACGCCGTGCTCAGCCACTTTGAGCGCAATTTTGTGGTCAAAATGAATGTCGGCAACGAGCGGTACCGGTGATCGCTGGCGGATCAACTTGAAAGCTTCAGCCGCGTCCATGCTAGGCACCGAGACTCTCACGATATCCGCACCCGCCTCAGCGATGGCCTTAATTTGCGCCAAGGTCGCGTCAACATCGCGCGTTTCGGTATTAGTCATGCTTTGTACACTGATCGGGGCGTCACCACCCACTGGCACTGTGCCAACCATAATCTGACGGCTCTTGCGGCGCTTGATGGGTGAAGCCTGACTCATTGAGAGTTCCCCTAAATTGTTCTTATCGTATTAAAGCTGCTCCTTTTGGGCAGCTGTCCACGCCCTATAAATCGGCGTCTCGGAGTGTAAATTGCGCAGTGCCAGCATATTACTGGTCTCCATATTCACGTCACCATTAAGACGCGCAATCTCCACACCAAGAATCAGTGCACGCGCTGTCTGACTCCGTGTACCTATTCTGTAACGCTCATAATACCCACTCGCGGCCATTACATCACCCTCAGTAAGTTCGATTTGGGTGAGCTCGAGAAGTGCCATGCTGTTTCGGGGCTCCATTACCAAGGCTCGACTAAATGCCGACTTTGCCTCCAGGGTTTCCTGAGTCTTGAGTAAAGCCAACCCGAGATTGACAAATGCTTTGAGCCGGCCGCTGTACAGTGTATTCCTAGTCAACTCGCGAAAAGCCGAAGCCGCCTCGAAGTAGCGACCCTGCGCGTATAAAAATTCCGCAAAAGAATTGCGTGCTCGCGACCCCGCACCTGCTTCGATCGCTTCTTTGAAATTGGACTCGGCTAATTCAAAGTCACCCGTACTTTGATAAAGTAATGCAAATGCCTCGAGCACATCGGCATCGTTAGCATCCATAACCGCAGCCAGCTCCAGATTGCGCTCTGCATTTTCCCAGTCGCCCTCACCAATGTACTGACGGGCAAGACTCACATGCTGCTCTAGTGCCTGTGCTGGGCCCACTGGGGCCGGCCTAGGTCCACCGGTCTCGACAACACAGCTCACCAGAATAGCAGTAATCACCAATGCGCAGAGATGTTTCACAGGGATATCTACCCCTCGATTGTATCCATTTCTTCGTATTGTGCACGATATCGAGCCGCGCGTTTGGTTCTGTCGTTCACCTCACCAACGAGCTGCCCACAAGCCGCATCGATATCGTCTCCGCGTGTCGTTCGTACTGTGACGATGAACCCCGCTTCCATCAAGACCTTCCAAAATCGAGACACGGCATTACCACTAGGACGTTTGAAGCCAGATTGAGGGAAGTCGTTGAATGGAATGAGGTTAATTTTACAGGGAAAGCCATCCAGCAGCTGTGCAAGCTCCTGAGCGTGCTCCACTTGATCATTTACACCCGCTAATAAGGTGTACTCGATAGTTACGACCCGTTTTTTATCCATCTGCGCGTCAATGTAGGCACGTGCCGAGGACAGCAAATTTGCAATGGGGTATCGCTTATTGATAGGAATAATCTGATCGCGAATTGCATCATTGGGCGCGTGCAGAGAAATTGCCAAACTAACATCAGAGAAGTCGGCAAGCTGGTCCAGCGCGGGCACGACACCTGACGTGGACAGCGTTACTTTGCGCTTGGACAGTCCATAAGCAAGATCGTCACACATTAGTTCCATCGACGACACGACGTTATCGAAATTAAGTAGTGGCTCTCCCATGCCCATCATCACGACATTTGTTACCACACGGCCCTTTCCAGACTGCCAGCCGTCATAGGAATCAATGGCTAGCCACACCTGACCAATGATTTCTGCGGCAGTTAAATCACGTTGAAACCCCTGTTTGCCCGTGGAGCAAAACTTACAATCAAGGCTGCAGCCCACTTGCGACGACACGCACAAAGTGGCTCGATCTCCCTCGGGAATCAGGACCGTTTCTACCAGCGCACCACCAGCGACTTTGATGGCCCATTTGCGAGTTCCATCCGCTGAATCTTGCTGACTATCGATAATCGGGGGCGCGATTTCTGCGGTTTCAGAGAGTCGATCACGGAGGGTCTTTCCAAGATTAGTCATATCCTGGAAGTCGCGCACACCCTGATGATGGATCCATTTCAACACCTGCTGAGCGCGAAACTTCTTCTCACCAATATCAGTAAAAAAAGATTCTAGCTGGGCACGGGTCATGCCCAGCAGATTAATCTTGCTGGCCGGAGCGGTTGTTGCAATTAGCGCGTCCGGCATACGTAACAGTATTTGTAACTTATCGACCGCAAAGGTCGCTAAACGCGAAGAAATACGCAATTTCACGCGCCGCGGACGCCGGGGAATCAGATCCATGGACCGCGTTAGCGTCTATTGACTTTGCAAAGTCTGCACGAATCGTTCCCGCGTCAGCTTCAGCTGGGTTAGTGTCACCCATTAGCTCACGGTTTTTAAGAATGGCGCCCTCGCCCTCGAGGACCTGAACAACGACAGGACCTGAGGTCATAAATGCAACAAGATCGTGATAGAAGGGACGCCCTTTGTGTTCGGCGTAGAATTCACCGGCGAGCTCATCAGACAATCGAAGCATTTTTTGGGCAACGATCTTTAGTCCCGCAGCTTCAAAGCGCGAGTTGATTTGACCTGTGACGTTTTTTGCAACGGCATCGGGCTTGATTATCGAAAGAGTTTGTTCAATCGACATGAATGTCTCCTGATGATGAATAAGTAGTCAGCAACGGGCCTCTCGGGGGATCCACCCGCTGCCGGGCGCGGAGTATAAGGCCTTTAACTCAGCCTGTCATGACAACAAAAGTGTGCTTTTTAATGCTTCTCTGAAGCGTGATTGATCGTGTACTTGGGTATTTCAACGACCAGCGGCTCATCACCAACGATGGCCTGACAGGACAATCGTGACTCGGGCTCCAAACCCCAAGCCTTATCGAGATAGTCCTCTTCCAGTTCGTCAGCCTCGTTTAAAGAGTCAAATCCCTCTCGTACAACGACATGACAGGTCGTGCAAGCGCAAGACATCTCACAGGCGTGCTCAATGTCAATGTCGCTGGCTAACAATACCTCGCAGATGCTTTCACCACTGCTGGCCTCTACCACCGCGCCGTCAGGGCAGATTTCGTGATGGGGAAGAACAATTATCTGGGGCATATGCTCGTCTCTAGTCTTCGGCGTCCAGCTCTGACACGGCAACACCGCTCAAAGCACTTTTAATACTGCGGTCCATTCGTCGTTCAGCAAACGTCAGGGTCGCCTGACCTAACTGGTCAGTGACCGCACGAATAATATCAACATCATCATATTCAAGCGCCTTCACCAGCTCACCCGCCTCGTTTTCTAGATCGCCTCGCTCTTCATTACTTAGAAGGTCACCATCAGCCTCAAGCGCACCGGCTAAGCCGTGAAGCAACGATTCCGCCTCAACCTTAGCCTCTCTAAGTTGCCTTGCCTGCATATCTTCCGCTGCATTCGTTTGACTCGCACGCAACATTGCAGCGACCTCGTCATCGCTCAAGCCAAACGAGGGCTTAACTATCAAAGCAGCCTCGGTGCCGGTTATTTCCTCTCGGGCAGAGACCTCTAATAAACCGTCAGCGTCCACCTTAAAGGTCACTAAGATGCGTGCCGCACCAGCGACCATCGGCGGTATTCCCATCAGCTCAAAGCGAGCCAATGAGCGGCAATCCTCCACGCGTTCCCGCTCCCCTTGAAGCACATGGACGACGAGACCAGTTTGCCCGTCTTTCGCTGTTGTAAATTCCTGCGCCCTCGCAAGTGGGAGCACAGAATTGCGAGGGATGATTTTTTCAATCAAACCACCATAGGTCTCCAAACCCAGCGAAAGTGGTATGACGTCAAGCAACAAGGCCTCATCACCATCCCCATTACCCACTAAGATATCGGCCTGAATTGCAGCACCTAAGGCGACCACCTCATCAGGGTTAATCGAGCATAGGGGCTCGCGATCAAAGTGTTGGGCTACGGCATCACGAATCACGGGCATACGTGTCGAGCCGCCAACCACTACCACATGTGCAACCTCCGTCACGCCAGCATCGTCAAGCGCCTGATCGCAGGCACTCAATGTCCGCTGAATCAGTTCCCCCGAGAGCAATGCGAGGGTTTCTCGTGTCACCGAGAGGTCTTCAAGATGCGCAAAGTCGTCTGACGCTTCAATCGATATCTCCGATGATTCTGAAAGTCGCTCTTTAATCGCTCGCGCCATCACGGAAAGTCGTCTTTGTTGATCTAGTGTCAGGTCCTCAAGACCCCACTGATCAACCATCCAGCGAACAATGATCTCATCAATATCATCGCCGCCGAGAGCGCTGTCGCCACCAGTTGATAACACACGCAAAAGACCGTGTTCCATTCGCAAAATAGAAATATCGAATGTTCCGCCACCGAGGTCATAAACGGCAACGACACTCGACTCGGCAATTGCCTCGTCAAGTCCGTAAGCAACGGCAGCGGCCGTAGGCTCATTTAAGAGACGAAGAACGTTTAAACCAGCAAGCTCTGCCGCTTGCCGTGTCGCTTGCCGCTGCCGATCGTCAAAATAAGCGGGCACGGTAATAACCACGCCGTCTTCCTTCTCCTCGAGGCTGTCCCGCGCTCTTACTGCGAGCGCGCGCAGGATCTCACTGGACACCTCGACCGGTGTCTTGGGACCATAATCTGTATCAAAGGCCAGCGGATTGGTGGCGGCTAACCCACGCAGTTGCGCCTCACTAAGGTCATCACGAGATCTCCCCATAAAGCGCTTTGCAGAGAGCACGGTGTTTTTGACATCTGAGACAGCCAACTCAAGTGCCGCCACGCCCACAGTGACGCTATCGCTAAAGTTAACTACGGACGGCACGAGCCTAACGCCGGCGTTGTCGGCGATAACATCCGTGCCCTGCTCAGATTTCGTTGCTACTAGACTGTTGGTCGTACCCAAGTCGATACCAAGCCCTCGCTTACGCTCGCGCGCGGCGTTATCTGTGCTGTTGGGCTCTGTAATTTGAAGTAACATGACGATTAGGCTACTTGGCGTTGCGCACTAACCAGCTCGTCTAGCAATTTCTGCTGAAAGTGGAACTCAACCCACTTGGCACAGGCACCACTAATATCACCCCTGTCATAGTGCGTAACAAAGGCGTTCTGCGTCTCGCTGTAGGCAGATTCGATATCAGATGCCAATGTGCTTGCTTCGGTACTCGTCAGTGACTCGAAATCCTGAACCCGCTCACGAAGCATCATTTGCTCAAATAGAAAATCGGGCGACGCGGGCTGACGTTCTAGCTGCTGAATATCCACCCCGCGTAACTCTAGCAAATGACCTGCTCGTCGGACGGCATGGCGCAAGACACCGTAGGCTTCATTAATATCAGCAGCTCGCTTGGCCGCCGCCCGCTGCTCGAACATAGCCGCACCTGCAAACTTATCGGGGTGGCATAGAACCATGAGCTGTTCATATCGGGCCTCGAGCGCTGCCTGGTCAAGGGCAAAACTCGGCGTAAGATCAAAGGACTGAAAATAGTTGGCCACGTGACCTCACAAACGCTTCTTTAACGATGTCTTAGACAGTGAAGCTCTCGCCACAACCACACTCGGCAGCGACATTTGGATTCCTGAACTCCAGCCCTTCGTTGAGGCCCTCTTTCGCAAAATCGATAATAGTTCCATCGAGATAGACCAAGCTTTTGGGATCAACAAACACCCGTAAACCATCCGTTTCGAACAGCGTGTCCTCCGGATCTTGAACATCAACAAACTCCAAGACGTAGGCGAGCCCAGAACAGCCGGAGGTTTTTACGCCAATTCGGATGCCTTCACCTCGACCTCGTGCTTGTAGCTGTTTACTAACGTGCTCAGCCGCCGCAGACGTGACGCTAATAGCCATTATTCGCCCCGCTTCTCCCGGATATTTTTAACCGCTGCCTTAATGGCATCTTCAGCTAGCACCGAGCAGTGAATTTTGACGGGCGGAAGCGCCAACTCCTGAGCGATCTCTGTATTCTTAATCGCCTCGGCTTCCTCAAGCTTCTTACCTTTGACCCACTCGGTTAGGAGCGAGCTCGATGCGATGGCTGAGCCGCAACCGTAGGTCTTAAATTTCGCGTCTTCGATGACACCCTCGTCGTTCACCTGAATTTGCAGACGCATAACATCGCCACACGCTGGTGCTCCAACCATACCCGTACCCACGCTGTCGCTGTCGGCGTCAAGCTTGCCGACGTTGCGAGGATTTTCATAGTGATCAATTACTTTTTCGCTGTAAGCCATAACTTACTCCTTTGAGCGATAAACGCCGACTAGTGCGCTGCCCATTCAATTGTGTCCAGGTCAATGCCGTCCTGATACATATCCCAGAGCGGTGACAGTTCTCTTAGCTTATCCACCGCATGGCGAATACTTATTGCGGCACGATCTACGTCGTTTTCCGTCGTAAAACGACCAAAACTGAATCGAAGTGAGCTGTGCGCCAGCTCGTCGTTTAGCCCCAGCGCTCGGAGAACATAAGAAGGTTCCAAGCTGGCCGATGTACACGCCGAGCCACTCGATATCGCCAAGTCTTTTAGTGACATAATCAGTGACTCGCCCTCAACAAAGGCAAAACTGACATTCAGTGCACCCGGTAGACGGTGATCGCGGGAACCGTTGATGTGCACTTCGGGGATATCATTGATGGCATCCCAGAATCGCTGCCGTAAAGCGCGCAGACGTTCACCCTCTGCTTGCATCTCCTCTGTCGCAATGCGTGCCGCCTCACCCAAACCAACGATTTGGTGCGTTGCAAGGGTGCCAGATCTCATACCGCGCTCATGGCCACCACCGTGCATTTGAGCTTCGATTCGGACACGTGGCTTGCGGCGCACGTAGAGGGCGCCAATGCCTTTAGGGCCGTACATTTTATGCGCTGAGATGGAGAGTAAATCGACTTTCATAGCCTCCATATCAAGCGGAAGCTTACCAGTACTTTGCGCCGCATCGACGTGGTAGATAACGCTCCGCTTTCGACATATCTCACCGATCGCTGCGATGTCATTCACAACACCAATTTCATTGTTGGCATGCATGACACTAACAACACTGGTGTCCTCCCTGATCGCATCGGCAATCATTTCAGGTGTCGTCAAGCCGTCTGTATTGGGCTCAAGATAAGTTACCTCAAACCCCTCGCGCTCAAGCTGTCGACAGGTATCAAGCACCGCTTTGTGCTCTATTTTTGATGTAATGATGTGCTTGCCTTTGCGCTGATAGAAATGGGCAGCACCTTTGATAGCCAAGTTATCTGACTCGGTCGCCCCTGACGTCCACACAATCTCTCGGGGATCCGCGTTAATCAACTCGGCAACCTGACAGCGGGCATTTTCAATCGCCTCTTCCGCCTTCCAGCCATACTGGTGCGAGCGCGATGCAGGGTTACCAAAGACACCATCCATCGATAGACATTGGGTCATTGCCGCAACAACACGCGGGTCGACAGGTGTCGTTGACAGGTAGTCCAGATAGATTGGCACATCGATCACTTCCGCCTTTCCCATAAAAATTTCCTCAGACCACTTGGTCTATATATCTCTTAGTGTAAGTGGCTGAGACTCAACCAAACCCACCATATAACTGCCTTTTCGATAACCACCACGGTTGACCAGATCTTCCAAACTTATGGAACTCAGAAAGCTATGAATCTGATCTGACAAGTCCTGCCAAAGGTGATGGGTCAAGCAAACTTCACCATGGTTGCAATCACCCCGTCCCTGGCAGTTAGTTGCGTCGATCGATTCATTGACCGCGTCGATAATCTGCGCGACAAAAATTCGGTCATACCTCCTCGAAAGCTGATAGCCACCACCCGGACCTCGAATGCTTCGAACCAAGTCTTCCCGTCGCAATTTGGAGAACAGTTGCTCGAGATAAGACAGAGAGATTTCTTGACGCGCCGAAATATCAGCCAGCGTGATGGGATTCTCGCCACCGTGAATGGCTAGATCCAACATCGCTGTAACCGCATAGCGGCCTCGTGTGGTCAATTTCATCTGCGCACAACGTCAATGACTCAAATACCCGACTAGTTTAGTCAAGAATTCTGGATTTGACCATCGCTATCGCCTATTTATCTTTATTTTCGCGCACAACTCGGCGGGTTTCTTTCAAAATACCTCGTAAAATCTGGACTTCCATTTCATCGAGTCGGACGCGGCTATAGAGCCGCCGCAGTCTAGTCATCAACTGTCGCGGCGCTGCAGGGTTAAGAAATTCGAGATCTACGAGCGTTTCCTCGAGGTGCTTGTAGAAATATTCCATATCTTCTGACGTAGCAAATTCATTCTCCCAGTGAGCATCTTGCTCTTGGAGCAACTTACCCTCGAGTTCAGCCATACGAATCTCGTAGCAGACGATCTGCACAGCCATAGACAAATTAAGTGACTCATAGTCTGGGTGAGTTGGTATGTGGCAATGCAAATTACAGCGACGGAGCTCATCGTTATTAAGCCCGCTATCCTCACGTCCAAACAGGATCGATACCCTATCAGTCGACGAGCGTTGAACAATCCTATTTGCCGCAACGCGCGCATCTTGGACAGGCCAGGGAATCCGACGCTCTCGGGCGCTAGTCCCGACGACGAATTGGCTATCCGCAATCGCCTCATCCAATGACTGCACAACACGCGCTGCCTGAATGATGTCCAATGCGCTCGCGGCACGCCACTCAGCTTCGGGATCGGGAAATTTGCGAGGATCCACTAATACCAGCTGCCGCAAGCCCATATTTTTCATGGCGCGAGCCACCGCACCAATATTCCCTGGGTGTGATGGATTAACCAATACCACCTGTATGTTGGAAGAAGTCATAAAACACCCACCTTGCAGGGCCGCGAGTGTATCAAACCCTAACGCCTTAGCGCGCTTCTTGTTATGATCGCGCTCCCGCCGAATACCCGGACATCATCATGGAACCTATGGTCAATATCGCGCTTCGCGCAGCTCGCAAAGCCGGCAACTTGATAGCTCGCGCATCAGATGACCTGACGCGGCTCCGATTTGAGGCTAAGGGTAAGGCGGATTTCGTTACTGAGGTTGATCTTGCGTCTGAACAGGAACTTATTACCAACCTACAGAAGACCTATCCGGACCATGCATTCGTATGCGAAGAGGGTGGTCGTGCTGGCCCAGAGGAAGCTGAGTTTGTCTGGATTATCGACCCGCTCGATGGCACCAGTAACTTTATGCGAGGCATCCCGCACTACTGTGTCAGCATGGCCTGTGTCCGCAATGGTAAGCTCGAGCATGCGATTATCTTGGATCCTATCAGGCAAGAAGAATTTACCGCCTCACGCGGTCGTGGTGCCCAGCTTAATGGTCGTCGCATCCGAGTATCCGACCGCACCGATCTAAAAGAGTGCCTCATCGGCACCGGCACGCCCTTTTTGGGACAGTCAGACAATCGTATGGACTGGTACCTGAGAGGCTTGGGTGAAGTTGCTGGCAACTCTATGGGCATTCGACGCGCAGGAGCCGCTGCTCTGGATCTCGCCTATGTTGCGGCCGGAAGGCTTGATGGCTTTTGGGAAGCAGGCCTCAAACCCTGGGATCTCGCAGCTGGGACGCTTTTGGTCCGGGAGTCAGGCGGACTCGTAACTGATTTCAAGGGGAGTGACAACGTGCTCGAGGGCGGGGATGTCATTTGCGCCAATCCGCGACTGCTAAAACAATTGGCTGCCGCTATCCGCTAACACCTGCTCACCGGCAAATCTTGCTAGATCTTTTAGGGTATTACTGCTTCCTGGTCTTCACCCTCTTTAACCGGTATTGCCACGTCCTCTTTGGTAACGCCCAAGGCCAGCAGCGATGTGGATGCCACATAAATCGACGAGTACGTTCCGATCGTTACGCCGACAAGTAAGGCAATAGCAAAACCGAAAATCATATCGCCACCAAAAACGGCCAGGGACGTCAGTACCAGCATTGTGGTTAACGAGGTGACTAAGGTACGGCCCAGCGTCTCATTGAGTGATACATCGACTACACCGAGAGGCTCCATCTTGCGTATCTTTCGCAGATTCTCTCGAATGCGATCCGACACAACGATCGTGTCATTGAGCGAGTAACCGATCACAGCAAGTATGGCCGCCAAGACAGACAGATCGAACTCAAGTCGGGTGATCGAGAAAAATCCAAGAATAATAAGCACGTCGTGTGCGAGCGCTATGACGGCACCCATGGCAAACTTAATTTGGAAACGAAAGCCAACGTAGATCAACACCAAGCCAAGTGCCAGCAACATGGCAAGTCCACCTTGTTCACGTAGCTCGTCACCCACCTGTGGTCCGACAAACTCCATACGCTGCATGGTAACTTTTTGCGACGCGGCACCCCGCAAAACCTCAACCATTCGAGCGCCTTCAGCATCGGAGTAGCTAATGGGTAGTCGGACCAACACATCGCGATCAGTACCAAAGCTGACCACCATTGCACCCTCATAGCCACCGGTTACGAGCTGATCACGAATATTGCCAAGGTCCACGCTCGAGTCGTAATTTAGCTCTATCAGCGTACCGCCCGTGAAGTCTAATCCCCAGTTAAGTTGCTGGAAAGACAGTGAAACCACCGTGGCCAGCAGTAAAAGTCCGGAGAATGCCGCGGCAACGAAGCGGCCTTTCATGAACGCGATAGATTTCATGCCGTCGCTTCCTTTGAAACAGCCGCTGCTCTCATTCTCACCCGACCAATACTCAAGCGATCCACACGTCGACCACCGTAGCTAATGTTAACCAAGGCTCGGGTTCCCATGATCGCAGTAAACATCGACGTGATAATCCCTACCGATAAAGTGACGGCAAAACCCTTAATGGGTCCAGTCCCGACGGCGTAGAGAATGATCGCCACGATGAGCGTCGTAATATTGGCGTCCAAGATAGTGGTCACAGCACGCTCGAATCCACTATGGATCGCGAGCTGACTGGAGGTCCCAGCCGCAAGTTCTTCACGAATACGCGCGAAGATCAGTACGTTCGCATCAACGGCCATACCCACAGTGAGAACAATTCCGGCAATCCCTGGCAAAGTCAACGTGGCGCTCAAGAGCGACATCACCGCCACCAAAAGAACCAGGTTTGCGGTCAATGCGACAACGGCAATTACGCCGAAAACCCGGTAGTAAACCAGCATAAATAGAACAACCAGGGCTAGTCCTAGTTGCAGCGATTTTACGCCCAGCTCTATATTTTCAGCACCCAGCGAAGGTCCCACCGTTCGCTCCTCAACGAAGCTTATGGGTGCAGCAAGCGCACCAGCACGCAGCATCAAAGCAAGCTCCGACGACTCGGCAGGGCTGTCCAGCCCGGTGATCTGGAATTGTGCGCCTAGGGCTGACTGGATTACAGGCGCTGTCAGTACCTTTTTTTCGTCATAGGGATCACGGATCACCACTGTCTCACCGTTCTCGTCGTTCTCGTAACGCGTGCGATATTTCCGTTCGATGAAGAGGACACCCATACGACGCTTCACGTTCGCTCGTGTTGCACGGGACATCAGCATGCCACCTTCACCATCAAGGGTTATCTGCACATTAGGCTGTCCATTTTGATCAAAACTTGCCGCGGCATTCGATACTCGCTCACCGGTAATGATGATGTCGCGCTCGAGCCACTCGGTCATTCCCTGTCGCGATTCACCGCGGTAGTCAAAGCGCTGTCGCTCAGAAATGGGGGTGTTTGCCTCCGCAACAAGACGAAACTCCAGGTTCGCCACTTTACCGAGGATCCGCTTGGCTTCAGCCGTGTCCTGAATACCTGGCAGCTCTACCACGATGCGATTCTTCCCCTGCCGCTGAACTAGGGGCTCTGAAACACCGAGCTCATTTACTCGATTCCGGAGTGTGGTGAGATTCTGTGCCACGGCATACTCGACCACTTCAGCAATTGTGGTCTCGGTCACCTCAGCAAATAGCTGCGGTACGTCTTCATCGACACGATCGAGGAGTAGTTCGGGGTAAAGATCTTTAACAGCTGACCGCGCCGCCTCGCGGTCCTCCACGGAGCGAAAGGTCATACCGATTCGAGTACCCTCGAGCGCTAAGCGCCCGCGAATACGTTCCTCGCGCAATCGTCGCTTGATACCGTTTTCGTACTGCTCAAGCTTGCGATCGGTTGCCGCATCGACATCGACCTCGAGTTTGAAGTGAACACCGCCGCTTAAATCGAGACCTAGCTTCATAGGCCGAGCACTTCCACTTACAAGCCAATCGGGTGTGGTGGGTGCCAAGTTCAGGGCAACAATGTACCCATCTCCTAGTGCTCGCTGCAAAATGGCTTGGGCCTTTAGTTGCTGCTCTCTACTCTCTAAACGAATAAGTCCCGTCTTGCCTAACGCTTGAATCTCCTCACCAAAATACCCAATGCCAGCTTCTGACAGGGCCTGGCTGGCACGGTCCATAAGGGGTCCATTGATGCCCTGCGCACCGCTCGACCCACCAATTTGCAAAGCAGGATCAGGCGCATACAAATTTGGGGCCGCGTAGTAGAAGCCCATAGCCACAATCAGGGTTATGAACAAATTTTTCCACAATGGGTAGCGATTTAGCATTCAAGCTCCGTTAGAAGAGTGTACAACGGCGAGATCCCAGAAAGCCGCGAAGTGTAGCTTGTAGCACCCGCCAAGGCTATTGGCATTCTTTGTTAATTCACCCACACCCGAGCATTACGAAATAAGCGCATCCAGCCCGAATCCTCGGGCCAGTCAGACGGGGCCCATGACATTTGTACACTTCGGAAAACGCGCTCGGGGTGCGGCATCATGATGTTGATGCGTCCATCGGCGTTGCATAAACCCGTAATGCCATTAGATGAGCCATTGGGGTTGGCAGGGAAAACAGAAGCCGTCTCTCCGTGATTGTCAACGTACTTCAAGGCGACGCGATTCGAGGCCTCAAGATTTGTAATGCTGTCGTTAGCCATAAACTGTGCCCGACCCTCGCCATGAGCAACAACGATCGGTAATTCCGACCCCGCCATATCGGTGAATAACATCGACGCTGACTTCTCGACGCGCACGCGGACGAGACGAGCCTCGTATTGCTCTGACAGGTTGCGCGCAAAACGCGGCCAGTGATCTGTGCCGGGGATGAGTGGCGCGAGTGCAGAGAGCATCTGACAACCGTTACAGACCCCCAGTACAAAGCTATCCGAGCGCTCAAAAAAGGCCTGGAATTGGTCACTCATCGCTGAGTCAAACAGCACACCTTTGGCCCATCCCTCGCCGGCACCCAGTACATCACCGAAGGAAAACCCACCACAAGCAGCCAGGCCTTTAAACTCACTCAAGTGGCGTCGACCGGCCCTGAGGTCCGACATGTGGACATCCATGGCTTCAAAGCCTGCTCTATGAAAGGCCGCGGCCATCTCGGCCTGTCCATTGACGCCCTGCTCGCGCAGAATCGCAATTTTTGGTCGAACACCTGTTGCAATCATTGGTGCGGCTATATCGTACGCAATATCGAAACTGAGTTGTGCAGAAAGACCTGGATCTTCGTGGCAAATCTGATCGAATTCTTGATCAGCGCAGTCAGCGTTATCTCGCTCGCGCTGAATCGCATGAGAGTTCTGAGCCCAGAGTTGCTGAAGCGGACCACGGCGGCTATCAATCAACTCAAATGTTGGGCTATTAACAACAATGCGCTCATCTAGTCGAGGCTTTGCAATTACCGATGTTGCCGAGTCGAGTCCGTGCGATGCCAGCACACCGCAAACCTCATCGAGGCGCGCATCAGCCACCTGCAAAATCACACCGACCTCTTCATTGAAGAGAGTCGCAGGCGCTTGTTCCGGCGAGCACTCAATTTCCACGTTTAGACCACACCGGCCAGCAAACGCCATCTCCAAAAGCGTTACGAGGGTGCCACCGTCCGAGCGATCATGATAAGCCAGCACTGCATCAGATGCTTTGAGATCGTTAATCGCGTTAAACAGTGCCTTAACATCGCCCGCCGAGACATCGGGCACTTCCGACCCGATTTTTCCAAACGTTTGCGCTAGTACCGATCCACCTAGTCGGTTCTTTCCGTGACCCAGATCCACCAATAAAAGTGTGGTCAATTCATCTCGATGCAACTCGGGCGTTAAGGTTTGGCGGGCATCTCCCACCGGTGCGAACGCGGAAACAATAAGCGATACTGGAGCCGTGACACTTTTTGATGCACCGGCCTCATCCCACTGGGTTCGCATTGACATCGAATCTTTACCCACGGGAATGGTCATCCCAAGCTCGGGACAGAACTCGAGACCAACGGCTTTCACCGTGTCATAGAGGATGGCATCGTCCCCTAGATAACCGGCGGCGCACATCCAGTTTGCCGAAAGTTTGATGTCTTCCAAGGTCTTCACTGGCGCTGCTAACAAGTTTGTAATCGCTTCTGCAACAGCTAGACGCGCCGAGGCTGGGCCGTTGAGTGTCGCTACAGGTGTTCGCTCTCCCATGCTCATCGCCTCACCCAAATGGGTATCAAGTGCCGCCGTAGTGACGGCTACGTCGGCTACCGGCACCTGCCAGGGCCCCACCATCTGATCTCTGGCTACCATGCCGGTAACCGAGCGGTCGCCAATGGTAATTAAGAAACTTTTGCTGCCAACCGCAGGGAAGGTAAGAACCCGCTCAAGCGCATCTGCAATGGGTACAGCGCCCGAAAAATCATCGACCGGGGGCGCAATACGACTCGTAGTCCGGTGCATCTTCGGCGGCTTACCAAAAAGCAGCGACAGGGGAAGATCCACAGGATTGTTGTTAAACAGTGTGTCACCAAGACGCAAGTGTTGCTCATGCGTTGCCTCTCCGACGACAGCGAAGGGACAGCGTTCTCGCCTACAAATTGCTTCGAACGTTGGCAGATCCTCTGGAGTCACGGCCATCACATAACGCTCTTGCGATTCGTTGCACCAAATTTCTAGAGGGCTCATGCCCTTTTCGTCACTAGGTACAGAGCGAATCTGGAAGTCACCTCCACGACCACCATCTTTTACGAGCTCAGGAAAAGCGTTACTCAAGCCACCTGCACCCACATCGTGGATGAAGGCAATGGGGTTTTCATTACCGCGTTCCCAGCATCGATCAATGACCTCCTGACATCGACGCTGAATTTCAGGGTTTTGACGCTGCACCGAGGCAAAGTCGAGATCCTCCGTGCTGGCGCCACTCGCCATGGACGAAGCGGCTCCACCACCTAAGCCAATTAGCATTGCGGGCCCGCCTAGCACGATCAGCTTGGCGCCGGCGTCAAAAGATGGCTTGTCGACGTGTTCAACTTTGATGTTTCCAAAGCCCCCCGCAACCATAATGGGCTTATGATAGCCACGCACACCCTCGCTGGTAGCGACCTCGAACGTACGGAAGTAACCACCCAAGTTGGGTCGGCCAAACTCGTTATTAAACGCCGCGGCTCCAAGCGGACCATCCGTCATGATTTGAAGCGGCGTCACAATGCGGTCGGGCTTTCCGTAACCCAACTCCCAAGGCCGGGGATATTGCGGTAAATTGAGATGTGACACGGTAAATCCACACAGACCGGCCTTTGGCCGAGAACCGCGGCCGACCGCACCTTCATCACGAATCTCGCCTCCCGAGCCTGTGCCCGCGCCCGCAAAGGGTGCGATCGCCGTTGGATGATTATGTGTCTCCACCTTCATCAGCAGCGCAATGGACTCGTTGTGATAGGACCAAGTTTGAGACGCGGGCTCTGGATAGAAACGCCCAGCCGTGTGGCCCGACACCACTGCCGCGTTATCGGCATAAGCAGATAGCACGTTCTCTCCGCTTTGCTGGTAGGTGTTCTTGATCATGCCAAACAATGACCAGGGCTGATCGACACCATCAATAGCCCATGACGCGTTGAAGATCTTGTGCCGGCAATGCTCGGAGTTTGCCTGTGCAAACATCATCAACTCGGTATCCGAGGGGTCTCTACCAAGATCCGTAAATGCGTCCACCAAATAATCGATTTCGTCTTCCGCAAGTGCCAGTCCCAGAGATGCGTTTGCCGTTACCAGTGCTGCACGACCTTCGTCGTTCACGGGGACCGTTGAGAGCGCCCGCGGTTCAATGTCCTCGAAGAGGCCCTCTACTTCCTCTATCGAATCTAATGCCACCTCGACCATGCGGTCATGTAACAATGCCTTGGCTTGAGCCGCATGCTGTGATTGGTGTAGGTCATGCAAAACATAAACGACTGCGCGCTCGATCCGCTTGACACCCTCGAAACCACAATTTTGCGCAATGTTGGTCGCCTTGCTCGCCCAAGGCGAGATCGTACCAAAGCGAGGCGCCACAACCACAACCTCCCGCTCCCCAAGTTCATCGCCATTCGGCTCGGCACTCGTCCCTGGCTGAAGCAATGCTGCCAGCTTATTGCCATCAACACCGTCTGCTGCATCGATCGCGTAAACAAAGAACGCCTTACTCAATGTGAGCGAAGGATCAAGTTCGGTGATCTGTGCAGATAAGCGGGAAAAACGCGGCGCGGACAGCGCGACGGATCCGGGCAAAAGCAGCATGAGTAAGTCCTAAGAAAGCTCCTGCATATCATAACGTGCGAACGCCTCTGGGTGAATGTTCAACATCCGGATCTGAGCTACACTGGCTTTATGAGACGTCTGCTTTTCACAGCATTACTCGGACTGGCTGGCTGCACCGATCCATCGGTCCTAGGGAACCTTCAGCCTGATGGTGAATTAGTTGTTGTCACGCGCAATGGCCCTACCACCTATTATCTGGGAGCTGATCAGCCTGCGGGGTTTGAATATGAGCTCGTGAGCGCTTTCGCCGAGTCTCAGGGTATGCGCCTTAGAGTAAAAGTCGCGTTCACCTTGGAAGAGGTATTTGAAGTGCTGCATCGGGGAGAGGCGCATATTGCCGCTGCAGGCCTCACCGAATCGTCCGAGCGGAATTTACTGTTTGAATCCACACAGTCTTACCTTGAGCAACACCCAGTCGTGGTCTATAAGGCGGGTCAGTATCGACCCCGAAGCATCGATGATTTGTCTGATCTAGACATCGTAATCTTGCAAGGCAGTCAACACGCAATGCGGCTCACCTCCTTACAGGAGTTGAATCCCGAGATTCGTTGGCGTGTTCTTGAAACCGCAGAGTCCAGCGCAGTCTTAAAAGCGATTGACAGCGAAGAGGCGCAGGTCGCTCTATTGGACTCGAGCGAGTTCTCAATGCAACAGCGACTGTATCCAAGAGTCGCCGAGGCGTTTGAGCTGCAGGAGACGCTCAAGACTGTCTGGTATCTCGGTAGTGATCCCCGTTCTAGTGAGTGGCGCAATAAAGTTGATGACTTTCTAACTGTGGTGATCGAGGACGGCACGCTCGAGCGAATGCGAGAAGCCTATTTTGGGAACGTTGCCAATGCATCGAGAATCGAATCATTCACGTTTCAGAGGGCCGTGGAAACCAGCCTGCCAGAATGGCAGCCGCTGATTGACCGAGTGGCCGACGAATTCCGACTCGACTGGCGGTTACTCGCCGCTATCAGCTATCAGGAATCACATTGGAACCCCAAAGCAAAATCACCCACAGGCGTTAGAGGCATGATGATGCTGACACGGCCCACCGCGCGAGAGATGGGGGTCAAAAATCGGCTGGACCCAGAGCAAAGCCTGCGGGGTGGTGCACGGTTTTTAAGGAGCTTGCTTCGACGACTCCCCAACGATATCGATGATCCTGATAGAACATGGATGGCTCTAGCGGCCTATAACGTAGGCATGGCGCATTTAGAGGAAGCGCGGCGTCTAACTGAGGGCAACGGAGGCGACCCACACCTCTGGCAGGACGTGCGGAAACACTTACCTGACCTTCAAAACCCTGACATTTACCCTCAGCTACGGCATGGCTTTGCACGCGGTGAGGAAGCGGTTACCTATGTAGATAACATTCGCCACTACTTCGTGACCTTGCAACTCCTAGATATTCCTGACAACGGCGTCGCGCCGCCCCTCGACTTAAAAATCCTGACCGCACAAGCCAACGAGCTGCTCCGCTGGAATCCACTCAGTCTTTGAGCTAGCAGTGTGGCCTACTCGGACGATGCTTCTTGTCTTTGCTTTTCACAGCTGAACATGCCAGTGACCACCAACAGCGACATGGCGAGTGAGAAGGTATAAGACTGGCAATCCTCTCTGGGAAAGCCGAGACCACCAGTAAAGTAGCCCGGAATGTCCCGCAAAATTAAGTTGCAAATTTCATCACCGAAGACTAAGTAAATCTGATATTCAATCTTCGCCTTTCTGACAAATTCCGCTCCCCACGCACAGAAAAGAGCAAAATTCGGTTAGTCGCGAAGAGCTTTCTCTTTATTTAGCTGCGACGCGATTTAAAAAAGTCGCGCAATAGGTGCGCGCTCTCCGTTGCCATCAGCCCCTGCTGCCACATGACGCGGTGGTTGAGCGCGGGATTATCCAGCACGCAACTTGTGCTAATTACTGCTCCAGCCTTAGGCTCCTTCGCTGCAAACACTAGCCGCTTCACACGGGCGTGAACCAGGGTGCCGCAGCACATAGTGCACGGCTCAAGTGTTACGAAAAGCTCGCAATCCGGAAGCCGATAATTATCGAGCATTTGTCCCGCCTTTCTCAGAGCCAGAACTTCAGCATGCGCAGACGGATCATTGAAGGTGATCTGACGGTTACACTCGAGTGCAATGATTTCTCCGTCAAGCACAACCACGGCACCCACAGGCACCTCACCGAGGGAGGCCGCTCGCTCCGCTTCCTCCATGGCACGCGCCATAAACTGTTGGTCCGATTCGGAAAACTCGTTCACAAGGGCTCTGCTGTACAAAATCGCCAGCACAACATCGCCAACGCACTTCGGTATGGACGAAACGGTTCTCCCAGCGGCTTTAACTGACCGGGTGTGGGACGGTCCTCTAGGCCTTGGATTCGTTTGAATCCCTCTCTGACGGCCAAGTCACCCACCGGCCAAATATCCGGTCGGCCCAATGAAAACATAAGATACATATGAGCTGACCACTCACCAAACCCCTTGATGGCAGTAATAGCAGCCATCGCATCATCATCGGCCAGCTTGGGCAGTGTTGCCAGCGAAAACTGGCCAGAGGCCTCGGCAGTGGCCAAGGACCGCAAATAACTTACTTTTTGCCGAGACAAGCCAGCACCGCGCAAGTCTTCTTCCGGACAATCCAATACTGATTCGGCAGTCAGATCACCGCCCAAAGTATCGACTAACTTACGTGTAATGGACGCTGCAGCGGCAACACTCACCTGCTGACCGACAACAATCCGCGCCAATGTCGCGAACGAATGATCTCGCCGACGCTCTTCAGGGTAGCCCACTTGTGCCACTGCACGGGCTATACGCTCGTGATCGCTGGCCAATGCCTCGAGAGCACGCGCAATATCCGTACTGGCAAGCTGATATACCATGCTTTAGTCGTATTCCGGGTAACCAAGATACGCGTGGGTGCGGGCAACTGACCAAAGCAAAACACCTTGCGTCAGCATCAACACGACTTAGGTACTCGTTTCGTTCATTATTTGCTGAGCCGCTACAAAGGCGACGATCAGTGTCAGTATCTCAATAACAATAGGCTCAATAGTCATGTCACCACCATGAATCAGGGCCGCGATGACTCTCGCAGGAGCAACGAGACCCACCAGTGACCCGCCGATCAGGATCATCGTGGCGTCGCGCTTGAGTCCGCCCGCAATAAGCAAAAAGCCACTACCCAGAAAAAAAGCAGTGCTGTCGCCAATTTGCGTTGTCAGTGCCGCACCGGTGAGCAGTTCACTGGTGAGGGCGGTCGCGGCCATCTCAGGGGCGAATACCCAGAGCACACCTATAATAAAAAGCGGAATACCGAGAACCACAGGTCCATACTTAGCAAACATGATCAAACTCCCAGAGCTTGTTATTCGAATTGGGTTTACTTTCTCCGGATGACCTGCCGATGTAAAGCCCGAGGCAAAAAAAAGCCCCGCTTTGGCGGGGCTTCTTCAACAGTGTGGTTAGCTTACTTGGCCTTTGCTTCCTTGCGTGCTTTGGCCTCCTCGATAACCGCAGTTGCCACACTCGCTGGACAGGGCAAGTAGTGTGAGAACTCCATAGAGAACTGACCACGACCTGATGTCATTGTACGAAGCGAACCGATGTAGCCGAACATCTCTGCCAAGGGCACGTCTGCTTTTACGCGGACACCGGTTGTACCTGCTTCCTGGTCCTTAATCATGCCACGGCGCCGGTTCAAATCACCGATGACATCACCCACGTGGTCGTCCGGCGTAAACACATCAACCTTCATGATCGGCTCGATCAGCTGCGGTCCAGCTTTGGGCATACTCTGACGGTATGCACCCTTGGCCGCTAACTCGAAGGCTATTGCCGATGAGTCAACCGCGTGGAAGCCACCGTCGTAGAGTTCAACCGCGACATCCAAAACGGGGAAGCCTGCTAATGGGCCTTCTTCCATCATAACCAGGAAGCCCTTCTCAATGGCTGGGAAGAATTCCTTCGGCACGTTTCCGCCAACAACACTAGACGTGAAGACATAGCCGTCACCTGGCTGTCCGGGTGTGATGCGGTAATCGATCTTACCGAACTGACCTGAACCACCCGACTGCTTCTTATGTGTGTAGCTGTCTTCGATAGCCTGAGTGATCGTCTCCCGGTAGGCTACCTGCGGCTGACCAACCTCGAGCTCGACACCATAGGTGCGGCGCAAAATATCGATCTTGATGTCCAGGTGAAGCTCACCCATACCCTTCAAGATGGTCTCACCGGAATCTTCGTCAGTTTCGACACGGAACGAGGGATCTTCCGCAATCATCTTGCCGATCGCGATTCCCATCTTCTCAGATCCACCCTTGTCCTTGGGTGCAACTGCAATCGAAATTACAGGATCGGGGAAGACCATGGCTTCAAGCGTGCAGGGTGAATTAGTAGAACACAGTGTATGTCCGGTCTGAACGTTCTTCATGCCGATACAAGCGAAAATGTCACCCGCTTGCGCCACGTCAATTTCCGTTCTGTCATCAGCGTGCATTTCCACCATTCGGCCAATTCGCTCAGTCTTGCCCGTAGCCGAATTAAGAATGGTGTCGCCTTTCTTCATCATGCCTGAGTAAACGCGGATGAAGGTAAGAGCCCCAAAGCGATCGTCCATAATCTTAAATGCAAGCGCTCGCAATGGCTCGCTCACGTCAACCTTAGCAACATCACCCGTAGGCTCGCCCTCCTCGTCGGTCAGCGGCTGCGGATCAACTTCGGTTGGGCTCGGTAGGTAGTCGACAACCGCGTCTAGTACCAACTGGATACCTTTGTTCTTGAATGCACTTCCGCAAAATGTGGGGAAGAAGTGCATGGTGCGCGTACCTTCGCGGATACAACGCTTGATGGCCTCGATGGAGGGCGTCTCGCCTTCCATGTATTCCATCATCAGATCATCGTCCATCTCAACGGCGGCTTCGATGAGCTGCTCGTGGTAGCTCTCAACATCGTCTGCCATGTCAGCGGGCACATCAACAACTTCATAATTTTCTGGTAGCCCAGAATCGTCCCAGACGTAAGCCTTTTTAGTGAGTACGTCCACAACGCCTACAAAATCATCTTCTCTGCCAATAGGCAATGTCATGACCAGTGGATTTGCAGCGAGCACATCGCGCACCTGATCAACCACTCGATAAAAATCCGCACCAAGGCGGTCGAGCTTGTTGACGAAGATCAAGCGAGCTACTTCAGACTCGTTGGCGTAGCGCCAGTTTGTTTCTGACTGCGGCTCAACACCACCGGAACCACAGAAAACACCAACACCACCATCGAGTACTTTCAGAGAACGATAAACCTCGACCGTGAAATCGACGTGTCCAGGCGTATCAATGATGTTCATGCGGTGATCTTTCCAGAAACATGTTGTCGCAGCAGACTGAATGGTAATGCCGCGCTCCTGCTCCTGTTCCATGAAGTCCGTGGTAGCCGCACCATCGTGTACTTCACCAGTTTTGTGAATCTTGCCGGTGAGTTTCAAGATGCGCTCAGTAGTAGTGGTTTTACCCGCGTCTACGTGCGCGAAAATACCGATGTTACGGTACGTGGATAAATCTGCAGACATTGTTCTCTTCTTCCAGTCGTTTACGTTAAATCAAGCGACGCGTCGCTATTCGTCGACGCATCATGCCGGCACAGCACATTTCTTTTTGCGCTGCTACGACGCCAAAATCTCATTTCTACCCGGGGAATCAAATGGGTGTGGCGGACACCCCTTGCAGTGCGGGCGCTTTTTACCACATTCAGGTGGCGAGAAGTAGGTGTTGTACGACAAAGTGATAACTTTTGACGTTACTGACCTACCTTATTCACTGTACTGGGGCTCGGGCGATGTCTGCGACCAATAATTGGTCTTGATCAGAACCAATAGTTTGGCTGGAAGCTTGAATTTCTTGGGAAATCCGACCAAAGTTTTGTAATTCTTCAGTCTCATGAAAACAAAAATGCAGAGACGGTAAATAATAAGCGCATAAGAGGTATAACTATGAAGACCAATATCGGCCTGTTACTGACGAAAAGAGCCCACCTCAATCCCGATCGCGAAGCCTATGTTGAAAGCGATGGCAGTCGGCGTTACACCTTCAAAGAGTTGAACGAACGATCCAACCGCCTGGCGAATGCACTCAAGGCAAAAGGATTGAAAAAAGGTGATCGCATTGGCCTTTTGCTGATGAACTCGATTGAGTTCATGGAATCTTTCTTTGCTATTGGCAAGGTGGGTGGCGTGGTTGTTCCTCTCAACTGGCGCTTGGTCGCAGACGAACTTGAATTCATCTTGAAAGACTCGGGTGTGAAAACGTTGATCTTCGATAACGACTTCGCAGCCACTGTGGCCGATCTTGAAGGCCGAGGCGATAAAACAGATATCAACCAGTGGCTGCATGTGCTTGGTGGGGCTTCGGACGACGCCTGCCAGCCCTTTGCGACCTCCTACGACGCCTACTGTGGCGCGTCGAGTGCTGTGGAACCAGAGTGCGGTGCCGAAGATGACGACATGCTCTACATCATGTACACGTCAGGCACGACCGGCCTGCCCAAGGGCGTGGTTCATACCCATACGACGGCCATGTGGGGCGTATTCACTATTCACGCGACCGCAGATTATCAGTCTGGGGAGCGCTACATTGCCTGCCTACCCATGTTCCACGTGGGTGCGCTCACACCACTCACCATTAATGCCTACCACGGTGCAACGACTTACGTTATGCGTAGCTTTGATCCAGTCGCGGCATGGGAATGTATCCAACGCGAAAAAATAACGAGCGGGTTGATGGTCCCTGCCATGCTGAATTTCATGGTGCAGGTGCCTCACTTTGAGAATTACGACTGGTCGAGCGTGCGTACATTCATGACAGGCGCGGCACCAGTACCGGTCGCCCTGACACAGCGATACCAGGAGATGGGCATCGACATTACACAGGTTTATGGCCTCACCGAGACCTGCGGCCCTGCCTGCCTTATGGATGCAGAAAATGCGGTTCGCAAGCCCGAGTCCTGCGGAAAGCCCTTCTTCTTTACCGAAGTCATGGTGGCTGATGAAAACGGCAATGAGTTACCCTCTGGCGTAGCCGGTGAGATGCTGGTACGCGGCAAACACATCATGCGCGAGTATTGGAATCGATCTGATGCCACCGCCGAGACGCTGGTGAATGGTTGGCTGCGCACGGGTGACGTCGGTGTAATGGATGAAGAGGGTTTCTTTGCCATCCAGGACCGCATTAAAGACATGATTATTTCGGGTGGCGAGAACGTTTATCCTGCGGAAATTGAGGGTGTGCTTCAAAGCCATCCGGGCATTAGCGAAGCCGGCGTTATTGGTCAGAACAGTGAAAAATGGGGAGAGTCACCGCTCGCGGTGGTCGTAAAGAGTGATGACGCCTTGACCGGTGAAGAGATTCTCGCGTTCTGTCAGGGCAAACTCGCCAAGTTCAAACAGCCCAAGACGGTCGAGTTTATCGATGTCATTCCACGTAACCCGAGTGGAAAGATTCTGAAGCGAGTGCTGAGAGAGCAGTTTCCAACCG
Organism: uncultured Halieaceae bacterium; assembly: GCA_913031575.1. Taxonomy (GTDB): domain Bacteria; phylum Pseudomonadota; class Gammaproteobacteria; order Pseudomonadales; family Halieaceae; genus Luminiphilus. The sequence goes on from CAJWEV010000002.1 coordinate 57,706, forward strand.
ACGCTGCCGAATAACGCTTTACCAAGTTACTCAATCAATATCGTTTAATGCCCTCTCATACGAGAAGTCATTGCCGTTTGTGGACTCGACTGAAGCGAAGGCCTAAGGCCACGCAATCGAAGCAATGCAAAAGCCGTCTAAACAATGCTTCGACGAGTTAGTGCAATCACCCGAGCATCGCACTAGCAACCTTAGATTGGCGACCCGGGTGGTACCGTTAAATCGCCGCCCTCGAAGACAGTGGGGTCTGTAAGATGAGACGCGATGCGACGCGCGATAAATTGCATATGGGCATTACCCGCCAGCGATCGGTCCCTGCTGCGCTCAGCTCGCTTTTGAATCTTAAGCAAGGCATCGAGTGCATCGGCACGTACCTGAGGCGCTGCTGCTTTGTGCGCGAGCAGAGACGCGAGCTCGTCAACCAACAACACCTGCACCATTCGCTCGATAGCGATAAGACGATCATCGCGCGCCTCGGGCCATCGATCATTGATTACAATGGAGAGCATGTCAGCAAAGCTTGGAAGACCCTTGTTAGCCAGTTGCTGACTATTCATACGCGCCGCGCGCTTATGATCCAGTAGCTGAGCAAGCGTGATCTTAGCCGCCGTTCCTGCGGCCGCCATGGGATCGAATACATAGCCAGTGTGACGGGGGAAAAGTTCACGGCTCACCCCCGACTGAGGGGGTCGTGGCGGAATCAATGACACCACCGCATCAGATACCGCCAGTGCCTCAGGCTCCAGAGTCGCAAGCATTGCCGACAGTGCCGCTCGCTGCTCTTTTGCTGAGACACGCTGCATCGTCGTCTGACCGTCCCCACGCATGGCGTAGGTAAATGTCTGGCCACCCAGCACTGTGGCTGCCGCCTGAACCTGGTAGCGGTGCATTAGAAACGCGGGAACCAAGACATCTTCGAGTGTTGCCATGGGGCGCCCTGGTTGTATTGCGCGCTCGGAGAAGTTCGCCAATACAACTTTCCGCAAGGCCATTAATCGGTTTAGTTCCGCGACGGGGTCGCTACCGTTATCCCATAAGCTGCTTGCTGGATGAACAGGTCCTGCAGACGATCGACTGCCAATGCGTGCATGCTCGTCGGCGACGTAGCGCAGGCCTGACGCCAGAGTTTCACGAATGATTTCCTCGCGACCCTCGGGCGCTGACGAGCCATCAGGAAAGTCCTGATAACCCCAGATAACGGCGCGTTTGTCCCAGTCACCGATGCCAACGTCGTATGCATCCTCAAGCACGATTTCACCACTGTCATCTAGTGTGACAAGCGGATGCGGATAATCCATCACCGAGGCGCGGCCATCTGCGCTGGCTGCGAAATTGTGAGCAATACCTAGGGTATGCCCCACCTCATGTGCAGATAGTTGCCGTATCCGCGCCAACGCAAACTCGCTGAGCTTCTCTTTGGCTTCGTCAAGCGAGTCGTCTTCGCCGTAAGGCGCAATAAGACCCTCTGCGATTAGGTAGTCTTGCCTCACCCGCAGTGAACCCAATGTGACATGACCTTTGAGGATTTCCTGCGTTCGAGGATCACGAACACTAGAGCCATAAGACCAGCCTCGGGTAGATCGGTGAACCCATTGAATCACGTTGTAACGAACATCCATAGGATCCACATCCTCGGGCAACACCTTGACCTGAAAACCATTGACATAGCCAGCAGCCTCGAAGGCCTGATTCCACCAAAGCGCACCTTCGATAAGTGCGGTCATAACAGGCTCGGGCGCACCCGGATCAACCCAATAAATAATGGGCTTTACCGCTTCGCTGAACTCTGCATTGGGATCTACTTTCTCCAGCCGATGTCGTCGCGCATAGGCTGATTTTACTGGCGCATCAATAGGGCTCGCATAGTCGTAGACCAAACTATCCTCACCGCTATCGATGTAGCCAGCCCGAGGATCAAATGGAAGTGGCTCGTAACCATCATCGGGGAGTCGCACGAAAGAGTGATGGCTGTGAACAGTAATGGCGCTCGCATCAGGAGCAACTGTTCGCAAAATTGAACCCTTGGGGTTACCCGCGTAGGTTAGTCTCGCATCGATTTCCGTGTTGTCAGGAAATGATTTTGTCTTTGGCGCATGGATTGCGGACCGAGAGCTGTCAATAGAATAACTACCCTCGCCTCTGGCTGCTAGGAGTCGTGAAAGATCTGTCGCGTCACTCAATGCAAATTCAGTGAGGTCAATCAAGGTCATGCCCTCGGACTGCTCAGCGACCTCGAAACCCCAAATAATCGATTGCGCAAAGGCTTCGTCTACAGCGCGTTGCTCGGCCGGATTATCGGATCGAGCCGTATATTTTGTATTGACGGCGGTCAGGAAAACTTTTTTACCCACCCGATCAAGCGTTACGAGGTGGGTATCACCCAAGCGCCCACGATCCAGCCCCAAATCGTTAGAGCCGACACCGTGCGACAGGCCGCTGTAATAAATAAACGGGCCAGTAAGGTCGTGAATATCTCCGTAAAGCCTCCCCTCATCCGCATCCCAATACAGCGGCATGAAGCCGGACATGAGGGTGCTTCGCTCAGCGATTGAGGGGCCCTCTTCCTGTGCAAGAACACCATCCATTGCCCATGCCGTACCGCTTAGGCACAGCAACATCCATAGTCTTAAGAAAATACGCATGGGAGTCTCCTTTCTACTACGAGACGGTAGCATGCGCGATACCGGACAAAAAGCGATGTGGCTTACTAGGGGGGGTATGAACAAACAACTGCCTCAGAAACGGGCGATTCAGAGATGCAAGGTGATCGTCGGGACCTGCGATGCGCGCAATAAATCGTTGGTACGACTACCCAGCAGCAAACTTCGCCAGGGTGAGTGGCTGTAAGCCCCCATGATTAGCAGATCGGCTTCTCGTTCGGCAATTGCGCGGGTGACAACCTGCTCGGGGTCGCCAGGAACAAATGACGCATCAACGTTGAAATTAGCTGATTGCAGTGTCTGCTCGGCCCACTCAATTTGGCGAGCTGAGTCAGCACCGCGCTTACCCGACATCAACACATGAATGGGCAGGTCTCGCATGTTGGGATTCGATGCCAAAAGTTCGATACCTCGGCGCGCCATTCGACCACCATCGTAAGCCACCAGCACGCTTTTTGGTGCTTTGAAATCATCGGTCACCGTCATGATAGGCCGGCGAATTTGACGACAAATCGCTTCTACATGGCGTCCCAGATCCCGTCGTGTATGCGATGCCGACTCACCTTTTCTGCCAAGAACATACATGGCCACCGACGACTCCTGCTCCCTTAACGTCGCGAGCAGTTGCCCGTAACGCTGTCGCGTATCGGTTTGAAGTCCCATGTGGGTCTCACAGCGTGTCCTTAACTGATTGAGGAACACACGACCTTGCTCCCTGATGACTTTACTGCGTTCTCCCTCTTCTTGGGACAGCCGCTCAAGCAGGTTCTCTTGTGCATCAACACCAATCGAGCCACTTCTATCAACATCCGCCGCAATCTCGGAATGCCGATCAATGACATGCAGCAGCTCAATGGGTGCAGATAGTTGGGCCGCAGCCCACGCGGCATAGTCTGCCACATGTGTGGCGTATTCCGACTTATCAACGCAAGCTAATACCTTTTTTTCTTGCCGCATACGCTAGATCCTAGTGATCAAGGAGCATGTCTTCTGCTCCATCCTTATCGTGAATCGCAAACTTATCGACCAAGGTGGCACTTGCTTCGTTCATACCTATGACCTCAACTTCGGTGCCTTCGCGCCGAAACTTGATCACAATTTTATCGAGGGCGCTTACAGCTGTGATGTCCCAAAAATGGGCTCTGCTCACGTCGATGTAAACCTTGTCGATAACCTCCTGATAATCAAAGACCTTGGAGAACCGATCTGCACTCGCAAAAAATACCTGCCCGTAAACCGTATATCGACGCGCCCTGCCCTCGTCACAGGCAGCCGATGTGACGCTCAAGATTCGGCCTACTTTATGCGCGAAGAAAAAGCCCGATAACAAGACACCGGTGAGTACGCCTTGCGCTAGGTCATGCGTGGCCACGGTGACTGCTACGGTCGCCAGCATCACCACGCTCGAGCTTTTCGGATGTGTCCTAAGATTACGAATGGATTCCCAGTTAAACGTGCCGATCGATACCATGATCATGACCGCAACCAGCGCCGCCATCGGTATCTGGCTCACCCACTCACCCGCGAAGACGACCATGATCAAAAGTAAAAGCCCTGCGACTAACGTCGACAGGCGGCCACGACCACCCGACTTCACGTTGATAACCGACTGACCGATCATGGCACAACCCGCCATACCGCCTATAAATCCCGTAGCCACATTGGCTAAGCCCTGTCCGACACACTCTCTGTTCTTATTGCTCAAAGTATCAGTTAGGTCATCGACAATGGTCGCAGTCATAAGCGACTCAAGAAGCCCAACCACCATTAAAGTGGCCGAGTAAGGAAAAATAATGGATAACGTTTCCCAGGTCATCGGCACGTCTGGTACAAAAAATTGAGGCAGGCTGTCAGGGAGTTCGCCCATGTCGCCCACGGTCCGGATATCTAGATCCAATGCAATTGCGACCATGGTAAGGACAATGATAGTGATCAGCGGAGACGGCACAGCCGTGGTCAAACGCGGCAGGCCATAAATGATACCCAAACCCGCCGCTGTCATGGCGTAGACCTCCCAGGTGACATCAGTCAACTCGGGAAGCTGCGCCATAAAAATCAAAATAGCGAGCGCGTTTACAAACCCTGTCACCACGGACCGAGAAACAAAACGCATCAGTTCACCCAAACGAATCCAGCCCGCGATAATCTGCAACACACCTGTCAGAACAGTCGCCGCAAACAAGTACTGCAGACCGTGCTCCTTCACCAGCGTCACCATGAGTAAAGCCATAGCGCCCGTCGCAGCCGATATCATCCCCGGGCGACCGCCTGTAAAAGCAATGATCACAGCGATAGAGAACGAGGCATACAAACCCACCTTCGGATCGACGCCTGCGATAATCGAGAACGCAATGGCTTCTGGAATAAGTGCGAGCGCAACGACCAGTCCAGCTAAAGCGTCGTTTCGCGTGTTAGAAAACCACTCTTGGCGGATAGTATCCATGGATCTGTACTTTTTTGTTGAATGCCGAGCAGTACGTGCGCGAGGCAGCGCCGGATTCGAATGCGCGCGTTACAAAAATGGATCTGATGAGGCACGGGCATGGTTTACCCGAGGTGTCGGCGTTACCATGAAATAGGGTGTTTTTGGAGAGACCTTATGACCACCGATGTATTGCTCATTGCAAACACCGATGACGAGTGGCCAATCGGCGTGATCGAGATGGTAGGCCGCCGCCTATCTATTGCACGTGTCGATGTTTCCGAAGAACTCACATCTGAGATCGACTGCAGCTCGGTTGAAATATTAGTTGGTGGTCCCACAAACCTTGTCCCGTGGATCCACCGTTGCCCTAAGCTTCGATGGATACAGAGCACTTGGGCTGGTGTTGATGCGCTGTCGGGACACATTCCCGCAGGTGTTGTCGTAACACCACTAAAAAAAGTTTTTGGTCAGTCAATGTCAGAGTTCGTATTGGGTTGGATACTGGCGCTGGAACGTCGCATCCTCGACCGAGCGCTGGCCTCTACCTGGGATGATACGCCGGAGGTGGGTGTATTTGGAAAAACTATGGGATTACTTGGAACGGGAAGCATTGGCCGCGCCGTTGCCAAAACAGCGCACCATCTTGGCATCCGATGCCGCGGCTTGAATTCTGATGGACGTCCGGTCGATTGTTTTGAAACGTGCTTCAAGGCAGGTGATCATCGCTTCTTTGATGGTCTTGACTATGTTGTTTCCGTATTACCCAAAACCACTCACACTGAGAATGTCATAGACGCGAACGCACTCAAACGACTGAGCCCGGGCAGCATTGTGGTCAACATTGGGCGAGGCAACGCGATCGATGATGATGCCTTGCTCACTGCACTCAAAAATGGGGTAGTTGGGGCAGCCGTTTTAGACGTTTTCCGCGAGGAGCCGCTACCCAAGGCACATCCCTACTGGCAGCAACCAAACGTCTACATTACCTCTCACACGTCAGCTCCGACACTCCAGCGGTTTGTGGCGCAGGCAATGGCATCCAACTTAGACCGCTTCATTGCAGGACACGATCTGCAAGGAACATTCGATGCCAGTAAGGGTTATTGAGCCCCCAATGAGCTGGGCGCAACCGCCACGATAATTTCATTACGTCGCATAAACGGTGGTGTCCACGGGGGGTTGTATTGGTTCAAAGTTGGATCGCCCAGTGGCTGAATGCCTTGCTCCTTCAGAAACGTGACAAGAGTCTGCCAGTAACGCTCAGCTTTTTTATCATTTACCCAACCACTGAATCGGATTACAGCGGCGCGGTAAGCTGGTTCTTCCCTAAATTGAACTCGGGTGTCGTCAGGCGCTGGCAACTCCTCCATTGAATATTCTCGAGGAACAACAAACGCCATTTCTGCATCTTCTTTCCCCGGCATTGTGCGCTGAACAGGCGCTGTCATTGCAATCTCCTGCTCATTTTCGTTGCCACCAAAAATATAGCCGGCCAGTACTCGGAATCCTGAGTTCTGTCCCTCGGTCATTCGAGTCGTCGCAAGAATACGCGAGTCGTAATCGCGAATTTCAACATCTAGGTCGTCCCATGCGGCAACCAATGAATAAGTGGGCTCTTCGATCGCCGAGGTTGAACTGACAAACAAAGTTACGGATAGCGCAGCGAAACTACTCAGAAAAAACGTGAACTTTCGCATGAAAAAGCTCCTACAAGATTGATTAGTGAGTCGTACGCAACAGGCTGCAGGCAGATCAATGTCAACATAGCCGAAGTCGTTTTTAGTGCGTCGTTTTTAGCGAGTAATAGTCGGAGTGATTACCGTTAAGTATTGATTTACAGGTTGCGACACTGCATCGAGACACGCTTGCCACCCTCAAGATAGCGTCGCCCGTGTTCGACAAATCCTCGTCTGCTGTGAAAATTCAGTGAGTGCGTGTTGGGCGGCTCGATATCCATCTCTGCGGTCATGACCTTACACCCGTCAGCGAACGCCATTGTAGAGAGTTCGTCATAGAGTTGATGCCCGAGACCACGTCCCCGCGAGTCTGCGGCCAGTACAATGCGATCCACATAAACCATATTCCCTAAGCGCGCTTCGAACCACTGATAATTGCCGTTGTCGTATGGCGCCCCATTGCGCATCGCAATTACAAAGCCTAGTAACCGCTCTCCGTCATCAACCACGAGGCAGTAACTACAGAGTTCAAATAGTTCGAGAAATCGCTCTGTATCCATAGCGCTAGTGACAGAGACAAATACGTCGTTTAACTCGGTAATCTGCGCCGCATCGGCAAGGTTGGCTGACCTAATTTTAATTGACAAATTATCTCCTCTCGAGCCTATGTCAAGCTGCTGACAGCGGGCAAATAGAATGATCTTCAAATACTGTTTTTTCTAATTTCCCGATCAGTTTCAGGGGAGAAATTTATGCAGATCTATTAGCCTTAAATAAATGCATTTACCTGCTTATCGCATCTCCATCGAGGGCACGGGCAAATCCCTTGACCTCCACCCCACGGTACTCGATACTCGTCCGCGCTTGCTGTTTTGCCAAGCGCCCTCTGGGGGGGTATAGAACAAAAACTTGGAGACACACCGGATGTTAGAACAACTGTACTCGGCGCCACCAATTCTGGGATTGGTTGGTCTCGCCATAGCTTTTTTTATATACACGGTCATGTCACGCCGGGAAATCCCGGATGGTGAAGTTCAGAAAATTGGCGAACAGATTCACTTGGGCGCCATGGTTTTCATGAAACGTGAATACACGTATTTACTCATTTTTGCAGCTGTATTACTTGGGCTCATCCTGCTGTCAGACCTCGGTAACGACACGGCCCTTTCATTCGTAGTTGGTGCGTCTTCATCAGCCCTCGCAGGTTGGCTAGGCATGTACGCGGCCACGAAGGCGAATGTTAGAACGGCCGTCGCAGCAAACGAAGAGGGTGCATCTAGCGCGCTCTCTGTCGCATTCTACGGTGGCTCTATCATGGGTCTTTGCGTCGCCTCATTAGGCCTCATTGGTCTCGGCAGTCTGTACTTCTACTTTGGTGGTGACCCTAAGACCGCACATGCTATCCACGGATTCGGCATGGGTGCTTCTGTAGTCGCATTGTTCTCGCGTGTTGGTGGTGGTATCTACACGAAGAGCGCTGACGTAGGTGCCGACCTAGTCGGAAAGGTCGAGGCTGGGATTCCTGAAGATGACCCCCGTAACCCCGGCGTCATCGCTGATAACGTAGGTGACAATGTTGGCGACATTGCGGGCATGGGCTCTGATATTTTTGAAAGCTACTGTGGATCAATGATCGCTTGTATGGCGATTGCGGCAACGATGAGCATCGACTCCCAGGCTGGACTGATGTTCCTGCCGCTTGCTCTAGCAAGTGTGGGTCTGGCTTCATCTATTATCGGCATTGTGATCGTCCGTTCTCGCTCATCTTCCGAGCCAGCCACAGCGCTTCGCTACGGTACGTTTGCGGCTCCTATTATCTTCGTTGGCTTAGCCTACATGCTGGTGCAAGAGCTTGGCGTTGATACCTCGGTCTGGTACGCAGTGGTTGCAGGCGCCATTGGTGGCGTAGCCATCGGCCTAATCACTGAGTACTACACAGGCGGCAAGCCCGTTCGGACCATTGCTGGCTCAGGTGAGACAGGCCCTGCTACGGTCATGATCACGGGTCTCGCAGTGGGCATGCAGTCAGTAGTACTTCCAGTCTTGGTACTTGCGGCAATTATCTTTGCCTCTACGCAGCTAGCGGGTCTCTACGGTGTTGGTATTGCAGCCGTTGGTATGCTGGCTACTGTCGGTATCACGATGGCAATCGATGCCTATGGCCCTGTTGCGGATAACGCGGGTGGTATTGCTGAGATGGCTGGTATGGGCGAAGAAACCCGCGCCATCACTGATGGACTAGACGAGGTGGGCAACACCACTGCTGCTATCGGTAAGGGCTTTGCTATTGGCGCCGCAGCGCTGGCGGCATTGGCCATTATCGCCGCGTTTGTTGAGACTGTTTCAGCTAACAACCCTGGCTTCTCACTAGAACTTTCGAACCCCACTGTACTGGTCGGCATGTTCATTGGCGGTACCATTCCGTTCCTGATTGCAGCCATTACCATGACAGCGGTGGGAGAAGCTGCATTCGACATGATCAATGAGATCCGTCGGCAGTTTAAGGAGATTCCTGGACTCCTCGAAGGTACTGCAGATCCCGACACAGCACGTTGTGTTGATATTGCAACGACAGCAGCTCTTAAGCGCATGGTATTGCCCGGCGTTATCGCTGTTGCATCGCCCGTCATGGTAGGCTTCCTGCTTGGTGCGGCATCGCTGGGCGGCATGCTCGCAGGTGCACTTCTCGGGTGCGTTCTAATGGCATTGATGATGGCTAACGCCGGTGGTGCTTGGGATAACGCAAAGAAGTATGTCGAAAAAGGAAATCTGGGTGGTAAGGGCTCTGACACACACTCTGCCGTCGTTGTGGGCGACACCGTTGGTGACCCCTTCAAGGACACCTCGGGTCCTTCGATGAATATCCTTATCAATGTTATGGCAATCGTAAGCCTGGTTATCGCACCACTGCTTTGACTCAGGAACTATCGACAAAATTAACCGTGAAGAGGGGCCTAGCCCCTCTTTTTTTGTTCAATCTGTTTGCCCCATTATCTAAGAAATCACCGAATAAAACAGTGGATTAATGTCTCCGTAATAATTAGCTATTAATCTCGCGGCATGGACGCAGTGTTGTTGCGATCACGTCTATTAAGGTCTTTGTAACTCGGGTACCTGAACAACAGAATTACCGGTTATCCAATCGACGGCGCTCCAGCGCTTGTCTATCGAAACAAGGTATGCGTTTTGGAGCAATGTCAGACGTAAAACAGTATGTATAAAGTTCGAACCTACAATGCTATTTCCTCGAAAGGGCTCGATCGACTGAGCCGCGACTGCTTCGAAGTCAGTAGCGACATCAACGCACCAAATGCACTGTTACTGCGAAGCTACAAATTGTCGGATGCCGACATTAGCGACTCCGTATCAGCTATTGCTCGCGCTGGCGTCGGCGTGAATAACATCCCTATCGAGCATTGCACCGAACGAGGGATCGTTGTATTCAATACACCAGGTGCGAATGCCAACGCAGTCAAGGAACTAGTGGCGGCGGGGATGCTTCTCGCCTCTCGCGATATCGTGGGTGGCATGCGTTTCATCAATGAACTAGATCCATCCTTGTCCGCCGGGGACATGGGCCCCGTACTCGAAGCCAATAAGAAACAATTTGCCGGCTCTGAAATTCAGGGAAAGACGCTGGGCGTTCTTGGCCTTGGGGCAATCGGAAGCTTAATTGCGCGCCTCGGGCTTGATCTAGGAATGGAAGTTGTTGGCTACGATCCGGCAATCTCCGTGGAAGCTGCGTGGCGCTTGCCGAGCTCGGTCAAGAAGATGGATAACATGCAGTCGCTGTTTGCACGGTCAGACTTCGTGTCTCTACACATTCCAGTAATGGACAGCACGCTCGGCCTAATTAATGCGGATACCTTATCTTATTTCAAAAAAAACGCCTGCCTACTCAACTTCGCCCGCGACCAAATTGTAAGCACCGACGCGGTGATTGACGCGCTGGACAAGGGTCAACTGCGTACCTACGTTACCGACTTTCCGCATCCGGCATTGCGAAATCGGTCAGATACCATCCTCATGCCGCATATCGGGGCAAGCACTGCTGAAGCTGAAGAGAACTGTGCCGTCATGGCAGCCGACCAGGTCAAAGCATTCCTTGATCACGGCAATATCAAAAACTCGGTGAACTTCCCCGCCATCGAATTAGAGCGCACGACTGAGTCACGGCTCACTGTCACCAACCGTAATGCTCCCGGCACCTTGAGCCATATCTTAAATGTGTTGGGTGATGCTAACTTGAATGTTGCTGACCTTCTCAACAAGAGTCGTGGCGACATTGCGTACAACCTAGTCGACCTGAACTCCGCGCCAACCCCCGATGTACTCGACAAGGTCAAGGCCGTAGATGGCGTGATCAATGTGCGCTACTTAGGAAAGCCCTGTTCGATCTAGTGTCGTCGAAACCTTGGGCACAATAGCACGGCGAGGTTCGTGCTCGCGTAACCTATTTTTTGTATGACAGGACGGTTCGTGATGTTTACCCATGATAGTTTACGTTACATTTTACAGGCGCGTTAAAGGCTTTGACCTTTGTAAGCTAGAAATCCACTGTGGTTTGGAGAAAAAATATCATGCCTCACACTCAACTCAAATTGTTGACGATCGCACTGTCGCTATCCAGTTCGCTTCTTATTGCCAACGCAAGCGCGGCACCTATTGTTCAGCCCGGCGCCCCGGGCGCTAGCGGGCGCATTTTGTCTGCCGAAGAAGCGGTGCAGATTACGGACACCAGTTATTCGCCTGCGGATGTTAGCTTCATGCAAATGATGATTCCGCACCACCAGCAGGCGCTAGAAATGGCTGATTTGGTGGATGGCCGAACTAACCGGCCTGAGCTTGTCGAGATCGCAGGACGCATTGAAGCATCACAAGGCGATGAGATTAGTTTTATGGAGGGATGGCTGAACGACCGGGGCGAGTCTGCGATGACACATGCGCATCACATGCTTGACGCGCATCATAAGATGGAAATGGGTATGGCCACCGATCAGCAAATGGCTGCATTGGCCGATTCCGAATCTGTAGGTTTCGACCGTCAGTTTTTGCAACTAATGATTCGCCACCACGAGGGCGCGGTGGACATGGTCAAGGATCTGCTTGATAAGCCAGGTTCTGCCTACGACCCACTACTTTATGAGTTTGTCGGTGACGTTAAAAACGATCAGATGGTCGAGATAGAACGCATGAACGCTCTATTGGTCACACTTTCAGACGACCCTCGTGCCAATCTCAAGCCTGGCCTTACAGATGCTGGCATCGCAATCAAAAACATGACCTTGGTGGCGTCACTACCCAAGCCTGCGGGCTTTGTCGATCCCAATAATCCGGGAGAAATGGCCAAGGGCCCCGCGAAGAAAGAAGGCGAAGAAGCTGAAGGTGCAAAAGATAAAAAAACCTCCCCTATTGAGGGCGGGTCTGGCAAGCGCTCTCCACTGCTTAGCTTCTCAAATACGGATATGGCTTTCTCCGGTAACACGCTCGTTGCCGGGAGCTACCACGGCTTTAATGTCTACGATTTGCAGGAAGACGGTATCCCCGAACTATTGAGCTCTGTCGTTTGCCCGGGTGGTCAGGGCGACGTTAGCATCATAGGTGATCTGTTGATTATGTCCGCACAGGAAACACGTGGACGCCTCGACTGCGGTCTTGAGGGCATCTCAGAGGATGTCAGCGAGGAGCGATTCCGTGGGTTGCGCATCTTTGACATCAGCGATCTTGAGGCGCCGGTTCAAGTTGGCGCGGTACAAACCTGCCGTGGTTCTCATACCCACTCTGTAGTTTCTGGCCCAGGCGACGATGGCAAGATTGTCGTCTACAACTCTGGCACCTCGAGTATTCGAGAGCGCGAGGAGATGGAGAGCTGCTTCGATGCGTCACCCGGTGATCCAAGAACAGCTCTTTTCAGAATCGATGTCATCGAAATACCGGTCGATGATCCCGGCGCCTCGAGAATTGTTCACAGTCCCACCGTGTTTGCTGATGAGGAAACCGGTGCTATTGCTGGATTATGGCGTGGGGGTGATCACGGTGACGACACGCAGGAGACGCGTCGAACCGACCAGTGCCACGATATCACGGTATTCCCTTCACAAAACATTGCTGCGGGTGCCTGCTCGGGTAACGGCATCCTATTCGATATAACTGATCCAAGAGATCCACAGCGAATCGACGTAGTGACCGACGCTGGGTTTGCTTATTGGCACTCAGCGACCTTCAACAATGACGGCACCAAGATTCTGTTCACAGATGAATGGGGCGGCGGTGGTCGTGCTCGCTGTCGCGCGTTCGACCCCCTCGATTGGGGCGCTGACGCCATCTACGACATCGTTGATGGAAAACTTGAGTATCGCAGCCACTTTAAAATGCCAGCGCCGCAGCGAGAGTTTGAAAACTGCGTCGCACACAACGGCTCGATTGTGCCTGTACCTGGCAGGGATATTTTTGTACAGGCCTGGTATCAAGGCGGCATCTCCGTTATCGACTTTACCGACTCGAGTAATCCTGTGGAAATTGCCTACTTTGATCGTGGACCCATCGACGCTGAGGAGCTGGTAACGGGAGGCTTTTGGTCAACCTATTGGTATGGCAATCACATTTACGGCACTGAGATCATTCGTGGACTTGACGTACTAACGTTGGAACCGAGTGAGCACATGACAGCCAATGAGATCGCAGCTGCTGGGCTCGCCGATTACGACGACGTGCTCAATCCACAGCAACAGCTGCCGGTGACATGGCCCGACCACCCCGTGGTTGCCCTTGCCCTACTCGACCAGCTTGCGCGAACGGGAGGAGTGGATGCCTCAACGGTCAAAGCGGCCGGCGATGCGATGGAAGCTGCTCGCCTTAGCTTTGATGCTGGAGAGTCGAACCGACGCTCTGCGCGCACGATTGAAGGGCTGGCCGCCAAACTGGCCTCATCGGATGATGGTAAGCCGGCTGCAGAGGTAATGCGTGCCGTGGCGGCGAAGCTACGAGAACCTCAACTTACTAGTAATGGCGCGGACTGATGTGATGACACAGTTGTCTGCCATGCGGTTGCTTTGGTGGGCGACATTGATGCTCGGGGCCGGCATGTTTGCCGCTGCCCTATATTGGCAATACGCGCTGGGCGAGGACCCGTGCCAGATCTGTATTCACGCCCGGCTATGGGTGGTCGCAATCGCTCTCATTGGTGCTCTCATGCTGGTCCTGCCGAATAAAATCGGCCCACATTTTGGGGGTCTCGTCCTACTACTTATATCCAGTGTGGGCCTCGCCGAGCGATCGTATTATTTGTATGAGATTGAAAACCTCAGGGGCGATGGCAGTTGCCAGTTCACGTTAGGTATGCCCGACTGGTTCGCGGTAGATCGCTGGTTTCCAGCGCTCTTCGAGGTCCGCAACATTTGCTCTTACACGCCCGAGATTGGCTTTGGTATCAGTATGGCCGAGGCGCTTTTGGGCATATCGATGCTAGTGGCGATAATCAGTTTGGTGGCGGGTTGGAAGCTACTAATCACCAAGCCATATGGCGTCGCAATTGAAACTACTTAATTCGACTCATTGAAAGCCGCGTCGATTATTGCCTCACAGTGTATAGTCGTTGTGTCAAACACCGGAAGCGGCGTATTGCTCTCATTCAGTAATAGACCAACTTCGGTGCAGCCCAAAATCAGGCTATCCGCTCCGTCGAAGGCTAAATCGGCTGCTACCTTTATGTAGGTGGCTCTACTCTCTTCGGTCACAATTCCCTTGCAGAGCTCGTCGAATATGATGCCATTGAGTAGGCTGCGGCTGCCCCTTTCAGGAACGAGTGTCTCCAGGGCATTTGCGGAAAGACGGCCCGTGTAAAAAGACTGCTCCATGGTGAATTTGGTGGCAATCAGACCGGGCCGCCGATGCCCTTTTGCGACCAGAGAAGCTGCTGTGGCCTCGGCGATGTGCACGAGGGATACGGAAAGATGATCCTGAATATTATCCGCCACTTTATGCATTGTATTTGTAGCAAGAGCAATCACTTCGGCACCTGCACGCTCTAGCATTTGTGCTTCCCGAATCAAGAGATCTCTAATTGAGTCCCACTCCCCCTCGCGCATCCATTGCTCAACCGGAGCGAAGTCTAGTGAGCGTAAAATTAGATCAGGAGACGAGAGGCCACCAAAACGCGCTTGGGTCAGGCGACACAGTTCGGCATAGTATAGCTGCGATGATGTGGGGGACATGCCGCCCAACAATCCAATCCGCTTACCCATGTAATTTTTCTCATCAAGAAAGTATGAAAATTACCATTGGTATCGTCAGTTTAAAGTGAGGGAGGCAAGGCCCCCCTCTTTTACGAATCCAAACTAACTCTCGGTTCGAGCATGTTGACGGTCATTTAGGTGAGACCGAAACGTCGTGGTGTAGTGCAAGGACCAGAACACGATGTAAATGGCGAAAAGCAAGGTAATATCTACGCCATCGAGCAGCGTTGCCACCAAAAACATACCCAGCACCAATGCGCCTTGAATAGTGAGTGACAAAACAGCAGGAATATCAATCAAAATCTTGTCCACAACTTCTCTCCTTAAAGTCATGTTGTTGTGAGGGCAGTCCACTTCCTTTGGATGGAAAGTGAGCTTTTTTTTGATAAGTCTGGGAACAGATTTAACCGAGTCGTTATCGACACCGTGCCTGCGCAGACGATTTGATACGTAGCAAAGACTAAGTAAGGATCATTAGGGATGAAGCTCATTAGCGACTTATGACTTTTTTATTACACCCAGCTCTTCGCTGTCCAATAGAAGCCGCTCCTTTCAAATTAGATGGGCCATCGCTTATCTGCAGTCACGGTCATCGATTCGATATAGCCCGCCAGGGCTACGTAAATTTTTTGGGGCCAAACGATAAGCGGTCCAGGGACCCGGGCGACTCAAAGAAGATGGTGTCAGCACGCGCGGCTTTTTTGGGTGCCAATTTTTATCGGCCATTGGCTGATGCCTGCCTCGATATCACACGGAAGTATTGCTCACAGATTGCGCGTGATGCTATCACCCTGATGGACGCAGGCTGTGGCGACGGCTATTTCATTCACCACGTTCAAGAGAATCTATCCAACGACTTACGAAAGCGAATGTCACTGGTTGGCTTCGATATATCAAAGTGGGCGATGCAAAAAAGTGCGAGGCGTTGCAAGGCTACTTGGTTTGTGGGTAGCAATCGCAACATCCCTATGATCGATAAAAGTGTCGATCTGCTCTTCGATATGTTTGGATTTCCGGACTACGCGTCCTTCTCCAAACTACTAGCTCCCCACGGCAGACTAGTTCGAGTCACCCCGGGCAACAGTCACCTGATCCAACTTCGCCAAATAATCTACTCAAAGATCAAGGATAAGAGTGAACGAAAACCCTACCCAGAAACACTGCGGGCGGTGTCAGAAAAACATATCACCTACGAAGTTGTGCTCCGGTCTAAAGACATACACAACCTCCTTCTCATGACACCTCATATGTTTCGATCAACATCTGAGCACCGCCAACGCGCCCTTAATCAGGATCAGCTGACCGTTACCATAGACGTCATGCTAGAAGAGCTCATACCCACGGCTGCTAGGTAATAGAAATACATCTTGGTGTCACCACAGAGGATAGTTAAGGGCTTGACTGCGGCGCCGCATGCCCTATTGTTACAAAGGCAAGTTGGTGTGACGTCACAAACAAAAAAAACAGGTCGCTCCAACAGGACTAAAAATGATCGGGAGATATCCATGAATCAAGCCTTCAAAGCGCCGAGACGGCCAGGCCACGACTATGCGTACAATACACCGCTGGCTGATTTAGACCCATCAAATCCGTTGTTATGGCCAAAAGAAGAGATGTGGTCGATATTTGAACGTCTTCGTGACGAGGACCCGCTGCACTTTTGTGAAGAAGCCTGGATGTCTAGCGAACGCCCCGATGACATGGAGCCCATCGGCGCTTACTGGTCAGTGACGCGCTATGCGGACATTATGGCAATTGATACAGATCATCATCGCTTCTCATCCGAGCCTGCAATTGTGTTACCGGATCCGGCCGAGGACTTCCCTCTGCCAATGTTCATAGCGATGGACCCACCAAAACACGATGTTCAACGACAAACTATCGCACCCATTGTCTCGTCACCCAGCTTGTCAAAAATGTCAGTCATTATTCGCGAGCGAACGCAAGCTGTGCTCGATAGTGTACCTATTAATCAGGAGTTTGATTGGGTTGATACTGTCTCCATTGAACTCACGACCATGATGTTGGCGACTCTCTTTGACTTCCCTTTTGAAGATCGTCGCAGACTGACACGATGGTCCGATGTCGCCACAGCGGGCCCAGAGACCGGGATTGTAGAGAGTGAAGAGCAGCGGCGCGCCGAGCTCATGGAATGCTTCGAGTATTTTATGGGGCTTTGGCATCAACGTATTGGCGGAGACGGCCAAGATCTGATCACCATGCTCGCTAACGGCGAAAATACCAAGAATATGGAGCCTACCGAGTATCTGGGTAACCTGGTGCTGCTAATTGTTGGCGGTAATGACACCACCAGAAACTCAATGTCAGCATCTATTTATGGCTCACATCTGTTCCCCGAGCAGTGGGCCAAGGTCAAAGCAAATAGAGACCTGATCCCCAATACAGTCGCAGAAATCATTCGCTGGCAGACACCGCTGGCCTACATGCGACGCACTGCACTCGAGGATGTCGAGATGCATGGAAAAACAATTAAGAAAGGAGACAAGGTCGCCATGTGGTATGCGTCGGGCAACCGCGACGAACGTAAATTCGAGAATCCGAATGCTCTGGACTTTGAGCGTAAAAATGCTCGCAACCACATGGCATTTGGCTTCGGTATTCACCGTTGTTTTGGTAACCGATTGGCAGAGCTGCAATTGCAAATACTTTGGGATGAAATGCTAAAGCGGTTCTCGCGGGTAGAGGTAATTAATGAGCCTACTAGAAACATCTCAAGTTTCGTGAAGGGTTACACGAAGATGAATGTCATTGTTCGCGACTGAAATCCTGTCGCACTTTCCCTAGCAGCGTTGAACGACAGGCGACAGCACAGCGCACGATGACTCCTGCTGCGACACAAATCGCTGATTACACCAAGACTGAGTTCACCGCTGAAACGCGCGAGGGGCATACTGTATCTCATGACATCTATCATCGAGGTTCAGGCACCCCTGTCGTCCTGATTCAGGAGCTTCCTGGCATTGGGCAGGAGACCCTAGCACTTGCAGATAGCCTTGTTGATGCTGGGCATGAAGTGGTCATGCCACACCTCTTCGGACCTATCGGCAAAATCTCCATTGGAGGCAACCTTGCGCGGGTAATGTGTATGCGCAAAGAATTCAGATTGATGGCTTCTCACGCATCGAGCCCTGTCAGCGATTGGCTGCGCTTGTTATGCCGAGAGGTTCGAGACAGCCGCAGTGTAGATGGAGTGGGTGTTATCGGCATGTGCCTTACCGGAAACTTCGCCATGACCCTAATTAGCGATGACAGTGTGCTAGCTGCTGTCGCGTCGCAACCCGCGATGCCCTTTTTCAAACAAGGGGCACTCCATATGTCGCCTGAGGAGATCGCTGATAGTCGACGAGCCTTGGATACAAAAGGGCCTATGCGTGTCCTTCGCTTCGAGGACGATCCTCTCTCAACCGTCGAGAAGTCTGAGTGCATTCACCGCACTTTTAATGATGATGGACATGAGCGCGTAAAGGAAATCGTTATACCGGGGAAGGGCCATTCCGTGCTAACGCTCGATTTCATTGACGAGACAGGACACCCCACCCGACGGGCTTTAGACAATGTGCTTACCTATTTTGCGACAAACTTAGGCGTAGCTGCGAACTAGTCTGCGGCTCGGTCCAAATCAAGGCTTGGCCTCTTTCTTGTTGGGTGCAATGTAAGTTTTTTTGCGGTCGTATAAATCCAACCAATTAGCCGGAGGCAGCGGTAAAGCCCGGCTTTCGACCGCTCGCGCCGGGGTAAAACTGGACGTTGGCACTTTGGTACGCACCTGTTCGAGCCAAAAGACGCCATCGTATTGACCGGAGTTACCGCGCGTGGAAATTAGGTCGATATCGCCATCCCCGTCGACATCACGCGAAACGAACATATCGTACATGCCCCGTGTGCGACGTGAAATGTCATGCCGGGTCCATTTGTTATCACCAGTACCACGATTTTCAAACCACGCAATCCGTCCCACAGATGAAGCTGACGTCACCGTTGGGTCGTCAACATCGCGAGAAGCGCCCGAGTATGCGCCGTCAATGATGTTGATCCCGGAATAACCGCCAGTAACAACATCCTTATCACCATCACCATCGATATCCGTGACATGAATACCGATTACCCAGTCGGGCAAGATATTACCGATGCGATGCAACACCCATGGCGCATCCAAGGTTTCTCCTTGCATTAACCAACCTAAGCCCGCATGACGAAAAGCTGGGTCTTGAGCTAACTCAAGGACGTTTACTAGGAGGTCTAGCCGGCCATCGTTGTTGAAATCTGCCGTATCGGCGTGAAACGCATTCGTCAGTGCTCGCCAGCCCACAGGCACATCAAAACCTGGAAGAATGCGTACTGGCCTAAGTTGCGTTTCCAGTTCTCCCTGATCACTCACTCCCTGATTCTCAATAATCACGACTTGCTGTCGGACACGCTTCGCAGCGATGACATCAGCGTCGCCGTCTCCATCGATATCCACTGGTAAAGCCGTGTTAGGTACCCCCTCTTGGAAAAGCACTGTCTCTTGCCAATTTGCGGATATAAGAGGGTCACCCAGGACGCGAATTAAAGAGGTTGCGCCATTATCGACATCACCGGCATCCAATCGCACAATGTCGGCAGTGCCTTTATTTGCAGCCGTAAGTTCAGCACGCCCGTCCCCATCAATATCTGCAGCAAACACTCGCAGCCAGGAGCCGCGGCCAAGGCTGAAGTCTGGAACCAGAGCTCTCCATTCACCGGCACGTGCGTGCTTACCCGGATTTTGCAGATATAAGAGGTGAGCATTTTCACACGCGGCGACAACATCAAGATAACCATCGTCATTAAGATCAACGAGTGCCACGTCCTCCACAGCCCCTGCCAATGCGCCATTTGCTATGGTTCGAAGCGTCCACTCCTTAGCAATATCACTCGAGAAGGCTACACGGATATGGTTCGAATCTTCGTGAGCTGTAACCAGATCCTCGAGACCATCCCTATCGATATCGCCGATAGCAATGCCATCTCCACCGCGAATTGCCACCCCACCGTTTACGCCTTGGTCATCGATCCTGTGCTCGCGCCAGGAGATGAAGTCGCCTAATACGGTCCGTGCGGCTGCTGGCGTATCAGCTACCGTCACTGGGTGAACAGCCTCAACGTTGGGCGCCGCGAGCGGGCACAAGAGTGCGAGCAGTGTAAGCGCTGCTCTTGTACTAAGTGATGGACCTAGAAAGCTGCTTATCATTGCCCGCCAAAACCCAAAGTGTGATCGATTGTGCATCAAGCCTACCGTAAAACGAATTGAGCGTTACTGGTTACAAATGGATGGATAAGGTTTATCGCCTCTTGGGACTAGCTAAATAACGCTCTGTCGACCCTTCAGAAACTTTAGAAATGAAAAGATAGTGGGATCCTGGTCGCAGACAAGCGCTAAGTTACGGTCATCGCGCACTCTTACGTAAACCACGCAGGAATGCGAATCAACGTCGCGCAATTCTGGCGCACGCTCGCCCACGGCGCTAGCTGCTAGAGCAGTAGCGTAAAGACTATTTGCCCGCTCGCAGTTCTGTGCTAGCCGTGCAAAATCGGTTCCGTTGCCTGAGGTTGCGGCTTCGCCATTTGTTGGCGTCCCCAAGCATTTGCATTTATCTCACGGACATATTCGACGATTGGCATCAAAAATCAATTTAATAGAGGACACAACCCTGTAAAGCCGCATGGTCCCCGAATGGTCAAATTTAACATAGACTCACTACTTGCTTCATTTTTTAGTTATTCACTAAACGTCAATGCCATAGGGCCCAGTGTTTCTAAAAGTCTCACAACGGATGCAGTGTTACACACCTCTTTTCCGCCGGCAGGTTCCTCATACAAACTGATGGTTTGATACTCCATGCAACCCGACACGGCTATTAGGCAATTTGCGCATAAAACGCCTAAAAGAAGTCACTAAAATCGTGGATGAGGTTTCAATTTACATCGACTTTTGTTAAATACACGGTGGGAGACAAGTTTGGTAGGTAAATCGACCGCTTTTTTCCCCAAAAAAATAAGGAGATGAGCCACCATGTTCAGATTTAAGCCATTAGCGGCCCTGACGATTTTGGGATCTTTGCTGTCAGCCCAGACAGTATTTGCCCAGGAAGAAGAGTTAGAGTCCACTACGATAGAAGCGGTAGCCGAAGAAAGCGCGGAAGCGAATCTCGGCCCGGTCGAGGAAATCGTTGTCACAGGTTCGAGACTACGAAGCTCGACCTACACCAGTATTTCGCCACTGCAAATCATTGATGCGGAATTCCAGCGAGAAGTCGGTCTTATTAACGCTGATGAGATCCTGCAAAACTCCACCAATGCGGGCGGTCAGCAAATTGACCTGTCATTTAACGGTTTCGTTTTAGACAACGGCCCAGGTTCCAGTACGGTCAGCCTGCGTGGTTTAGGAGCTAATCGAACACTTCTGTTGATGAATGGTCGTCGTCTAGCACCAAGTGGTGTTGAGGGTGCACCTTCTTCCCCGAGTGTGAACTTGGTTCCGCGATTAATGATTCAGAGGTACGAAAACCTACTCGATGCTGCCTCATCAATTTATGGTTCTGATGCAATCGCTGGTGCTACCAACATCATTACCAAGAAGGACTTCGATGGCTTCGAAATTGAAGTTTACTCAGGCCAATACGACCGAGCAGGTGGTGATAACACTACTGTAGGTGCAGCTTGGGGCTTCAACAGTGACAAGAGTTCTTTCGGTATCGGCATTGAATTTACTGACATTGAGCGTACAAGATATTCGGATCGCCCTTGGACAAACGAGTGTACGGGTAACGTAGAAATCACCGAAAGCGGAGAAATCCGCCGCCAAGATCTTTACTACCAAAACTTGGGGTACCCTGACGTAGGTCAGTGTTCATCATTATCTCTGGCAGCGCGAACCTTTGTGCCTGGAACACCCTTCGGTTCTATTTACTTTACGCCCGGATCATCTAATGGCGGTTGGGGCAACTTTACGGAATCAGGTGACCCCTACACAGGACTGGCGGCTGATGGTGACGGCGATGGGGTTGGTGATATCAACTTCCTTAACTATAACCTCAACGGCTCTCCAAACGACCTTGCTGCGGATCTAATCTCTCCGCAGGAGTATCTAAATGTCATGGCTTACGGGGAAATGACGCTCGATGGTGACATGAACGTAACGCCTTACTTCGAAGTCATGTACAACACACAGGACTACGCTCAAAATGGTCGCGCTCCGCAATTATTCCCAGATGTGCCTGCGCTCAATCCATATAACCTTTGTAACCCTGGCGCCGAGAATGGCGTGGATTGTGGCCTTGCATACGACGCATATTTGACTAACCCAAACATCGTACAAAACTTCGCCGATTATTATCTCGAAGTTGCTAACTGCTTTGGTTTGCCCGCTTTCTTATGTGCCCCTTCAACCTTTGGGCTCCTAACCGGCGGTTACGGACCTATTGGAACCATTCCAATCGTCTCGGTAGCGGGTGATCGAAACAACGTTACCACCGAAATGGAGCAAGTTCGTGTCGTGCTTGGTACATCAGCCGATCTTCCGTTCCTCGACTTCGGAACTCTGGGAAATTGGCGTGGAGATATATCAGTCAGCTACACCCGGTCAGAGGGTGACGCACAACGTTTAGGTGTCCGCGAAGATCGGTTGGACCTAGCGCTGGGCGCCTACTCGTCTACCAGTACACCTTGTGAGAACGACAGTGGTACAGTGTTGGCGGCAGACACCGCGGGATGTGTGCCCGTTAACATGTACGCGCCCTCCTTGTACCCAGTGGGTTCTGTTGTTGGTGATTTTGCAACTCAAGCCGAGCGTGATTATCTGTTTGGTTCTCGGGACTTCAATACAGTCTATGAGCAAACCCTATTTAGCTTGGTAGCTGATGGTGATCTCTTCGAAGTACCCGGTGGTGAAATGGCTCAGTTGGCTGTTGGTTTTGAACACCGCATTGATGACATTCAGTCGAACCCAGACGAAGTCGCTGCTGAAGGCTTGTTTTGGGGCTTCTTCTCAGACAAGGGGGCCTTTGGCGAGGTAGACATCTCAGAGGTGTTTGCTGAACTTCAGCTACCCTTCAAGTTCAATAAGCCGCTGATGAAGGAACTGACATTCAACCTTTCAGGTCGTCTCACAGATCACGAATTCTACGGCGAAAATGAGACGTCTTCGGTGAAAGTGGGGTATCGCCCTACAGAGCCGTTCCTGATTAGAGCTACTTGGGGCACTGCGTTCCGCGCGCCAAACAACCGAGAGTTGTTCTTGCTAGGATCTACTGGCTTCACTACGGTCTTTGACCCCTGCTATGTCCCTGAGTCAGCGATAGGTGGCGTCGGAGACGCAGTGGAGGGCGCTTACATCCCAGAGCGGGATCAGCGTGACCCAGAGGTGCTTGCCAACTGTCGAGCGACCGGTGTAGATCCTACATTGGCAAACAACGGCGGATTCAACTCGTTTAGTACCGAAGTCCAGACGGGCGGTAGTTTGACGCTCGATCCAGAAGAGTCAGAGTCTTACTCCTATGGCTTTGCATACGAGCAGGATTTCACTAACAAGTTTGATTTGTCTCTTGGCATGACTTACTACTCAGTGAAGGTTGAGAATACAGTGATTGAGCCATCTACTGGCTACATTATCTCTGACTGTCTCTACGATGAAGCAGGTACAGGAGCCTCCGTCTTCTGTGACCGTATCGAGCGTGATCTTTCAGATCCAACCGATCCAAGAATTCAGCTAATGGATCTTGGGTTCCTCAACAGAGATCTTGAGCGAGCGCGCGGTATTGATTACAACCTCACGTTCCGCGACACCATCGACATTGGTGTTCCAGTTGATTTGCAGATTGTCCTGGCGGCTAACCGCAACCTTGAGCGTTCGCTCACCTTCACTAATCCCGATGGTACCGTTGACTACGAGTCATATGAGGGCGAATGGGGCTTCTCTGAGTGGCGTGCGCAGAGTGGTGTGGTGCTGTCATGGGATAGATGGCGCTTTAACTGGCAGACCCGCTACCTAGGCGCAGTGGCGCAAGATATCGATGCGGTAGACGAGTTCTCTGACGCGTTCACTGCCTCTGATACATGTTTGGGCCCGCCAGATGACGAACTCTGCCGTGATTACGGAGAGACGGGTAGCTACATGATCCACAGCCTCTCGTTGGGTTACAACGGGGATAACTGGTACCTAGGCATGGGCGTGCGAAACCTCGAGGACAAAGCTCCCCCATTGGCCGATCCGAGTGAAGTAAGCGGGGTTAAGGCTCGCGCAATTGGATACGGTTATGACTTGATGGGACGAGCATTCTTCTTGAATGCTTCCTATAACTTCGATCTCGGGTTCTAAGCGAGACCGAGACGACAAAAAGCGCACTTCGGTGCGCTTTTTTTTTGATCAAATTGGTCTACGATAGGGGTGACTGAATAGGAGATCTATCATGTTAAGACTTGTCGGTGCAGCATTACTAGCAAGCTTAGTGACAACTGAGGTGACTGCAGATCCATATCCACTAGACTATTGGGCAAGACGTTCAGCGATATCCGGTGTATCGCTATCCCCCGACGGGTCACAGTTTGCCTTAACGCGTATTTTTGAGCGCGGTGGGAACCCTATTATCGAGCTGTATGATTCCGACAATCTCGAAGCAGATCCTATCCGCATTGACTCCAGCCCAATGGAAATTATGCCAGGCATCCGATGGATCGATGACGACGTTTTTCTATTCACGGCACGACAGCAAGTGAGAGATCAAATCGAAGGATTCAATCAAGGAGTTTACGAGTACCAAAATGTTAAGTACGACGGCTCAGCTAAAAATCCGATCGGCCGCATCAGGCAGGACTTTTTCAGTGTAGAAGGCTTACTTCCAGACAAAAAAAATAAGATTTTAATCTCTGTGCAAGAAGGTGTACCCGACGGAATGCAGGCCGGTGCTTCTACGATTCGTCCTCGTTCATATTGGGAATACGACATCAAGCGGAATCGTAAGAAGCTACTGATGCGCGGAAAAATAGCACTCGGCAATATTCAGTTTGATAAAGATGGTAATGCTACTCACGCGTTTGGCTACGATATTCGTACTGATGAGTACACCTACCACTGGCGTCCCGAAGGCACCACGGAGTGGCGGGAGATGTTTAGGCTTCATGAAGACAGCTTTGAGAACTTTTTCCCTATTGCCCCCGATCCGGTCGCAGAGAATCATTTTCTTGTTCTCGCCCACAATGGTTTTGATAAAGAGGGACTTTGGTCTTTCGATGCGGAAAACCAGAAATTTAGTGAGGTGCTTTACAGGCGCAACGATGTAGATTCAGGCCGTCCCTTCGGCCACAGCAACTCCCTTTCAAACTCAGACGACATTGCGGGTGTTTATTGGTGCAAGGACAGGTGCCACCGCGAATTTTTTGATGCCAATGAAGCAGCGCTTTATCGACAGCTAGAAAAAATCGTGCCTAATGCTGGGTTTGTGAGCATTACCGGGCGATCAAAAGATGGGAATACGCTCATTGTTGCTAATTCGTCTCCACGGGATCCTGGGACCTATTACCTGATTAGAAACGGCAAAGTCTCCAAAATCAGTGGCCGTAAACCCTACCTCGAGCACGAGGAGCTCGCTGATGTTGAGTACATCACTTACGCCGCTAGAGATGGCCGCAAAATTAGCGGCTACGTGACCGTGCCAAAGGGCGAAGGACCGTTCCCACTTGTTGTTATGCCGCATGGGGGTCCGTATGTTAGCGAGACAGTCGACCGCTTTGACGAATGGTCACAGATGTTGGCGAACAATGGATATATGGTGCTCCAGCCGCAGTATCGCGGTTCACAAAAGTATGGCTTGGAGTTCTACAAGTCTGCCTTCATCGAGGGGTCAGAGGCTGGTAGGGCGATGCAAGACGACAAGGACGACGGTGCTCTGTATCTTGCAGAACAGGGCCGCGTAGATCCTAATCGTATCGCAATGTTTGGATGGTCCTACGGCGGTTATGCCGCCTTGATTGCTGCTTCCCGAGAGGATCAGATTTATCAATGTGTTATTGCAGGAGCGGCCGTTACTGATCCTGATATGCAGATGGACTATTACCGCTATCGCATAAGAGGCTCGGCGAAAATTGAGCAGCTCACGACTTGGGACGGTGCGGTATCGCCAATCAAGGAAGTCGACAAGATTAATGTGCCAATGCTGATCGTCCATGGCGATAACGATCAAAGAGTGCCGCCAGAGCATTTTGATAAATACATCGATGCATTAGATCGTGCCAGTATTGATTACAAGAAGCTCATACTCGAAGACGCAGATCACTTCTCTAACACGCTTTTCTATCACCATAAGGTAAGTTTGTACGAAAGCATGCTTGAGTTCCTAGAAAATGACTGCGGTCTGCAAGCTAATGACGCTTCCTTGGCCAGTACTGTGGAGTTCCGCTGATCTTTAGAATAGGGGTTGGCTGGCATAGCCGCTTAGCAGCCACACCTGGGAGCCCCATCAGGATAAAACCCCTCCGCGGGAGCCAGTAATCCGCTGGCTCACTACATGGAGGGTCGATTGACCCTTGAGACCTATTCAGAAACCTTAACGATTGCTGCCAGGTCGGTCTCTAGACTCTTGTGAGGCTGCTCGACAATACGACCAAGTTCTTTACCATCGCTGAAGAATACGAACGTTGGTGTGAATCTCACGCGCAAAGCCTTTGCCCTGCCCCCTGGCTCCTGTTTCCGAAAGTCCAGTGAGATGAGACTGACATTCTTCTCTTTCACACCTGACGCGGCCAGTAACTTCAACATGCGGGGCACCTCGCGCTCGCTGTCATGACACCAAGTGCCAAATAGAATCTTTACCTCTAAATCTGTCGGTAATCCGTCGATTTCTGTAAGGACCTCGTAATTCTCATAGTTCCGCCTAAACGCATCGTGACGCTCTAAGAGCTCCGCTTGACTGATATCACCCACTGGGTAGAGATAACGGTCAGCCATTACCTCAAGCGAAGTTAACATGCAGATGAAAAAAAAAAGTGAACCTGCGAAGCTCTTTACCGAAAAACGAAGCGCTTTATCTCGGGGTTGCCATTTTTGGACAGCGTCAGAGAGTGGTTGTTTTGAAGAAATCGCCATCGAATCCCACCTATGCCCATTTCAAATACTTGATCATGTCATAGTACTGCATCAACTGGGATCATCGGTTGGTATACTGCATACAGCTGCAGAGCAGGTTGATCCACTCGAGCCACTGACCCTAGAGACTGCCTGCTCTAACGACGAAAACTCAAAACTTTTTAAGTCTGGATTCCTGGATCGATAATGGACCCTCTTAGTCAAGCGACCGTAGGTGCTGCAGCCGCTCAATCACTTACCAATAAGTCAGATCTGGCTCGAATCGGATTGATCGGCGCGGTGGCAGGCATGGCACCTGACCTAGACGTGCTCATTCAGTCGTCAACGGATCCGCTCCTGCAGTTAGAGTATCACCGCCAATTCACGCACTCTTTAGCCTTTATCCCTTTGGGTGCACTCTTGTGCTCTATCGCTTTTTGGCCCTTCGCACGGCGTTATATGAGCTTCAAAACTATCTGGCTGGCTGCACTAGCGGGTTATGCAACACACGGCCTTCTCGACGCCTGCACGACCTACGGAACTTTGCTGCTATGGCCGTTTTCCGATGCACGAATTGCCTGGAACACCATTTCAGTTGTGGATCCGCTGCTCACTCTCCCCCTGCTAGGGCTTGTAATTGTGGCCGGATTTAAAAAATCCCAGCTCACAGGCCGCTTAGGCATGGCTTGGGTGGCTTTTTATTTGACGATTGGTGTTATCCAAGAAGAAAGAGCAATCGCTGCAGGTGAAACGCTCGCAGCTGAGAGAGGACATATTCACGCTGTTGTCTCGGCAAAACCCAGTTTCGGTAACTTGCTTCTCTGGAAGACGATCTATGAATACGACGATCAATTCTGGGTAGACGCCGTGCGAGCAGGGAGTAGCGCTGAGATCATCGAGGGCGACCGTGTGAAGCGTCTTGATCTAACAGCGGCATTTCCATGGCTCGACCCAGATTCACAGCAAGCGAAAGATTTGGAACGCTTCAGGTGGTTTTCAAATGACTATTTAGCGTTAGATCGAGACGACCCTTTACTTGTTGTCGATATGCGATATTCGCATTTACCCAACGAGATAAAGGGCTTGTGGGGTATTCGCGTAGATCCAGACGCGACTGTCGACCAGCACGTTACTTGGATCGCACGTCGCAGCGCAGACTCAGAACGATTCGAGCAACTGGGGGCTATGTTGAGAGGGAATTAGGTTCATTCCCACTCGATCGTCGCCGGCGGCTTCCCCGAAATATCGTAAGCAACGCGCGAGATCCCCGAAATCTCATTGATGATGCGATTGGAGACCGTCTCCAAGAGTTCGTAAGGCAAGTGTGCCCACTTCGCGGTCATAAAGTCGATGGTTTGCACGGCGCGCAGCGCAATCACATACTCATAACGCCGACCATCTCCCACTACGCCTACCGACTTAACTGGGAGGAAAACGGCAAATGCCTGGCTCGTTTTATCGTACCAACCCGTCTTCCTAAGCTCAGTAATAAAAATATCATCGGCACGACGAAGCAGCTCAGCGTATTCGTGCTTCACTTCGCCCAAAATACGCACACCTAGACCAGGTCCAGGAAACGGATGGCGAAAGACCATAGACTCTGGCAATCCAAGCTCTAAACCTATCTGACGTACCTCATCTTTGAAGAGTTCACGCAGTGGCTCTACCAACTTAAGTATCATGTCTTTCGGCAGACCTCCCACATTGTGGTGCGACTTGATCACGTGCGCCTTACCTGTTTTGGAGCCGGCAGACTCAATCACGTCGGGGTAGATGGTGCCCTGCGCCAGCCATTTGACTTCGGTCAGCTCGGCAGCCTCCTCGTCGAAGACGTCGATAAACGTGTTCCCAATAATCTTTCGCTTTGCCTCAGGTTCAGACACGCCAGCTAGTCGCGATAGGAATCGCTCCTGTGCGTCGGCGCGAATAACCTTTACACCCATATTGGAGGTAAACATTTCCATGACCTGATCGCCCTCGTTTAGGCGCAATAAGCCATTATCAACGAAGACACAGGTCAGCTGATCACCGATAGCCTTATGGAGCAGTGCTGCAACTACGGAAGAATCGACGCCTCCTGACAGGCCCAGAAGCACTTTGTCCGAACCCACCTTCGCTCGGACTGTCTGGATCGCGTCTTCAACAATATTGGCGGGGGTCCATAACGCCTCACACCGGCAGATATCGATGACAAACCGCGTCATGATCTCTTTACCCAATGAGGTATGTGTCACCTCAGGGTGAAATTGGATACCAAACCAGGGCCTCTCAACGTGAGCCATAGCGGCAATAGGACAACTCTCGGTTTCTGCCGAGCGAAGAAATCCGTCGGGGAGTTGAGTCACTTTGTCTCCGTGGCTCATCCAAACATCGAGTATCCCTTGACCATGCTCGTCAGTTCGATCGGCTAGACCTGAAAAAAGTCGATCCTCTGTCACGCTTTGAATTTCGGCATAGCCAAATTCAGATGTATCTGAGCCCTCCACCGCACCACCCATTTGGACGGCCATGGTCTGCATCCCGTAGCAAATACCCAAGACAGGAAGGTCGAGTTCAAAAATGACATCGGCGGCACGAGGTGAATTCTGCTCGGTAACCGACTCAGGACCGCCGGAGAGGATAATGCCCGAAGCCTCAAAGGCACGTATGTCGGCCTCAGTGACATCCCAGGCATAGATCTCACAGTAAACGCCAATTTCTCGCACGCGGCGCGCTATGAGCTGTGTATATTGGGAGCCAAAATCGAGAATAAGAATGCGATGCCGATGGATATCCTGGCTCATCGTGTCCTCACGGTTGAATTATATGGACTGACTCGCAGCGCGAATCAGCGAACCGGGTAATTGGGTGCTTCTTTGGTAATTGAGACATCGTGCACATGCGATTCTGACATGCCCGCAGATGTCACTCTCACAAATTGCGGCTTAGTCCGCATTTCTGGAATGCTCACACATCCGGCATAACCCATTGACGAACGTACGCCACCCATTAGCTGATGGATAATCGCTGAAACAGGCCCTTTGTAGGGAACACGTCCCTCGATACCCTCGGGCACCAACTTCTCAGAACCAGCACTAGAGTCCTGGAAGTAACGATCCGACGAGCCTTGCTTTTGCGCCATAGCGCCAATCGAACCCATGCCACGATAGGATTTATAGGTCCGCCCCTGAAACAGTTCCACCTCGCCTGGCGCCTCTTCGGTGCCCGCAAACATGCCACCCAGCATGACCGAGTGGGCACCAGCTACCAGCGCTTTAGAAATGTCCCCTGAGAAACGAATGCCACCATCGGCAATCAAGGGTATGTCCGCGCTTGCCAGCGCATCCGCCACATTCGACACGGCGCTGATTTGCGGCACACCCATGCCGGTGACAATTCGCGTGGTGCAAATTGAGCCAGGACCAATACCCACTTTGACACCGTCAGCACCAGCATCAGCCAGCGCGAGCGCCGCGTCCCCAGTCGCAATATTGCCACCAATCACATCGACAGTCGGGTAGTTATCTTTTATCCAACGAACACGGCTCAGAACATTCATAGAATGGCCGTGAGCCGTGTCGACCACCAGCACATCAGCCCCAGCTGTCACTAAAGCATCCACACGCTCATCAGTGTCAGCACTAGTGCCCACGGATGCACCTACTCGCAACTGTCCGTACTGGTCTTTACAAGCGTCAGGAAACGACTCTGCCTTGTCGAAATCCTTGACTGTGATCAGGCCCTTCAACATCCCAGCGCCATCTACCACTAGAATTTTTTCGATACGGTGTTGATGCAAGAGCCGCTGCACTTCATCCGAACTGGCACCCTCTGTCACCGTTACAAGCTGATTTCTGGGCGTCATAATCGCCGAAATCGACTGCGAAGTATCCGTTTCGAATCGTAGATCTCGTCGGGTAACAATACCTGCAAGGTCACCGTTTTTCATGACGGGAACACCCGAGATACCGTTCGCTCTTGTCAATTCAATGAGCTCTGCAATTGTGGCCGTGTGATCGATGGTAATTGGATCTTTCACAACGCCACTCTCGAACTTTTTAACGCGTCGGACCTGCTCGGCCTGCTCTTGTACCGTGAGATTCTTGTGAACGATACCAATACCGCCCTCCTGAGCGAGTGCGATGGCAAGGCCCGCTTCTGTCACAGTGTCCATGGCCGCTGAAACCAGTGGCAAGTTTAGAGCGATGTTCCGACTCAGTTTTGTGACGAGCGAAACGTCCTTCGCAGTTACATCGGAGTAACCCGGGAGAAGGAGTACGTCGTCAAACGTGAGCGCTTCTTCAGCGATACGTAACATCAATACCTCTTAGCAGTCGCATTTAGTAAACCCTATATTGTACGCTTAAGGCTTATCCTGAACAATCGCGCCGAGCTCGAAAAACACGCATGCCTCTGCCCAAACCAACCCCTGTCAGCGTCAGTGAACTGAATCGAAAAGCGAAGTCACTTTTAGAGAATCACCTCGGCGAAGTCTGCGTCGAAGCCGAGATTGGTGATTTGTCAAAACCCAATTCGGGACACTGGTACTTTTCACTGAAAGATGGACGCTCTCAACTGAGATGCGCGATGTTCAGACGTGCCAATCAATCGGTGAAATTTCAACCTAAAGTGGGCGACTCCGTCATCGTGCGCGGTCTGTTATCCATTTACGAAGCCCGCGGCGATTATCAACTCATAGTCGATCAAATGGAGGTGTCGGGTGACGGGGCGCTTCAACGCCAACTAGAGGCCCTTAAGCAAAAATTGCAGGCCGAGGGGCTATTCGACTCTTCCCGCAAACTACCCGTACCGGAACACTGTGAGCGAATCGGCGTTATAACCTCACCAACGGGCGCTGCCATCGAGGATATCATCAGCGTACTTAACCGCCGCTCGCCCTCCAGCCATATCGCGTTATTTCCCGTGCAAGTTCAAGGATCACTTGCAGTGCAGCAGATTGCGGACGCGATTGATCAGGCCAACGCGCTGGTAAGGACACAACAACGTGTAGTCGATATCTTAATCGTTGGCCGAGGCGGTGGATCGCTCGAAGATCTTTGGTGTTTTAATGAAGAAATCGTAGCTCGAGCGATCGCAAGGTCGAGCATACCCATCGTTTCCGCGGTGGGGCATGAAATCGATTTCACCTTGTCGGATTTGGTAGCGGATGTAAGAGCCGCAACCCCCTCGCACGCAGCTGAACTGGTAACGCGCGACAGCCTAGAATGGTTACAGCTTATCGATAGTCATACCGCTCGAATGAAACTACTGACTAAGCAAAAACTGAACGAGCGCTGCGCCACTTTGGCAAACCTGCAAGCACGGCTCACTCACCCACAACAACGCTTAACGTTAATTCAGGAGCGACTGAGTCGTTCAAAAGAGCGTGCGACCTTGCTGATCAAGCAACACCTAACGAGGGACAAGCAACGGGTTAATCAGGCCCTCCTGTCACTCTTTGCAGCCTCACCGCAGATGATTATCAAACAACGCAAGGAGGCGGTCAGTACAATGATTGAACGCCTCCCATCCCAAATAGAGAAAGTGATTCGACGGGACTCTCAGCGCGTTGTTCACCTCAAAACATTACTAACAAGCCTCAGCCCTCTGGCAACGCTCGAGCGTGGCTACGCCATTGTCAGCAACGAACAGGGTCAAGTGGTAAACAACAGCAGTGCAGCAAATGTAGGAGATACGTTATCCGTGCGCCTACATCGCGGTGAACTAACAACCGTCGTATCGGAAACTCAGGAATAAAACCTAAAGTGTCGCAACGGCCTGCTTAGTACTTTGCAGGCAACCGAGTATTGATGACGATATGGCGTCCCTCAAAACGGATGTACTCACCGATTGTGAGATCTTTCAGTATTCGAGCGACCATCTCGCGTGACGCACCGACTCGATCAGCAATGTCCTGCTGAGTCAGCTTCTCCGGCACAAACAATGTCCCGTCGCCACGCTCGTGGGATAGATCCATCAAAACGTTTGCTACCCGTCCGTAGACGTCCTGCAGGGCAAGGTTCTTAACATCGGTAGTCAGCTTGCGGACTCGGGCCGCAAGATTGCCGAGCAACTGCTGTGTGATGCCGGGATTTTCTGAAAGTACGTTTGAGAAGTCCGCTTTTTTAACAATCCGAAACTGACACGGCTCTACTGTTCTTACCGACGCTGATCGTGCAGAATCGTCTAGCAGAGCAAGCTCACCAAAGTAATCGCCGACACCCAAAGAATTCATGATGAATTCTTTGCCATTCTTATCGCTGCAATAGACTTTCACTCGGCCCGACTCAATGACGTACAGCGCGTCAGCGGGTTCATTCTCTTGAATGACCACCGTATTCTTGGGGTAATTTTCGGACGAGCTCGAATCCTCGAGCGCTGCCAACTCTTCTCTACTCAGGCCGTGGAATATTTCGACTTGGTCTAGCATGACAACTTACTCTTTGTGCAATATTTACAATTCTAACTGAAGCTTTCGCTCTCGCCTATCCCCACTAGTGCAAAGTCTTAAGCGCGATATACTTTACCTCGAAGAAACTCACGAATTGGCTCAATATAAGTGTCGGAAACTGACTTAAAACACGCATCCAGGCTCGGAATAAAGCTGATTCCGCAATTGGGCGAGATCAAAAAGCAGAGCAATGCCGAGCTGACCGATGATCTCTCTGCTCTCTCAGTCGCCATCGAGCGACTAAATGCCATGGTGTCACGTGGCGAATCTAACCGGCATGACGTGCTCAATGCAGTTGCGGCAGTAAAGGGTTATTCCGAAATGCTGCTGGACTCGGATGACGCGGTCATGGGAGCGATACGCCCAGCGATCAAAGAGATGACCGATGAGTTGACAGCGAGCACGGGGGCGCCGAAAACGCCCGAAAGTTTGACTCAGGCGACCCGTTCGTTGGACACCTTTGAAGGTTGCACCATTCTCGTGGTCGATGACTTGCCCGAGAATCTTGATCTCATGTCGCGCCTGCTTGGGAAAATGCAGTGTGGGGTGATAACCGCCAAGTCAGGTCGTGAGGCTTTAAATCGATTGAAAGATACCGAGATCGATATTGTGCTACTCGACCTTGTCATGCCAGATATCGATGGCCGAGCTGTCTTGGCGCAGATCAAAGCCGACGAGCACTTACGCGTACTCCCGGTCATCATGATTTCAGGTCGTCAGGATATGGAACAAATTATTGACTGTATTCAGGTTGGTGCCGACGATTATCTGCTAAAACCGGTGAATTCAGTGCTGCTCAATGCGCGCATAAAATCAGGCATCGAACGAAAGCGCTGGCACGACAAAGAAGAGCTGTACCGTGAGCAGCTTGAGAAGCGAGAGCAGTTCATCCGACAGACTTTTGGCCGCTATATTTCAGATGCGATCGTTGAAGAAATTCTGGAAAAACCCGAGGGTCTTCAGCTCGGTGGTGACCTGCGGAATGTAACGTTGATGATGAGCGATATCCGAAGTTTCACAACACTGGTTGAACACCTGCCACCCGAGCAAGTTGTTGCGTTATTGAATCGCTACCTTGGCAAGATGACCGACATCATCCTGCGCCATGGCGGCACTATTGACGAATTTTTGGGTGATGCCGTACTGGCTGCCTTTGGCGCGCCCACAGAATGTGAACAACACGCGACACAAGCCCTTACCTGTGCCATCGAAATGCAAGCGGCCATGGCGGAGGTCAACGCAGAAAACAGGGCTGATGGACTCCCCGAAGTGGAAATGGCCATTGCGCTTAATACCGGATGGGTCGTCGCGGGCAACATTGGCTCGGAGCGCCGATCCAAATATGGTTTTGTAGGGCATCAGGTCAACGTGACATCGCGAATAGAAGATGACGCGCGTCCAAATGAAATATTGGTCTCCGAGCAGACATTATTGTCTTCTGATCAGAGCCAATTCATCGTAGGCGATGGCAGGGCCATTCATGCCAAGGGTATGGCTGGCACCTTGACTGTCTATCCCATTGAAGGTGCAGTGGATGGGTAGCTCCGCTGTCTTACTGGTGGAAGACAACGATATCAATCGCGATATGCTGACGCGACGATTAACGCGAGCAGGCCTGACGGTGATAACTGCCACTGATGGCGTCTCTTCACTGGAAATGATGCGTGAGCATAAGCCAGGTGTTGTGCTCATGGATATGACACTACCTATCCTTGACGGCTGGGGAGCCACGCAACAGGCAAAACAAGATCCTGATATTGCAGAGATACCTATCATTGCGCTGACGGCACATGCAATGGCGGCGGATAAAGAGCGCGCCATGGAGGCCGGCTGCAGTGAATACGAAACTAAACCCATCGATTTTCCTGCCCTGCTGGCAAAGATCTATCAGTTCTTAGAGGGCGGCGACGCATGATCACTGCGCGCCTCGGGCTCCGAGCCAGACTCTACCTTGCTTCAGCTTCAGTGTTGATGCTGTTCGCATTCAACGTCGCTACTCACCTCTGGGGCAGCTATGCGAGAAGCGAGAGTGTTATGGCGTATCGTATTGCGACAGAGGCAACAGGTCTGGTTCGGGGGATTCAGCAGGGTCTCGCGACGGAGCACCAACGCGTTCAGGTTCTGGCAGCCCTCCGGGAGACCAATGCCCCTATTCGAGCGACGCAGCGGGATCAGGCGAATGCTGAACTCACCTCGATTTCTGACCAGCTTCGTGCCTTAGGTGGTCTTAATGACATACAAACTGAAACAGCGTTCCGTGATTTTTACAAAGCGGCATCCGACTTGCTTAACGAGTGGGTTCAGTTTTATCGCAATTACAACAACTCGGCCATACCCACCCGCCTAACGGTGGATGCCTACGACACAGCTATCGATAGCTTGAGCACGTTGGCCGATCAGCAAAATGCGGTGGCGTTGGAACGGTCTACGGTGATTGACAACACCATTCAGCTAACAGATCGCATCACCATCATTGCCTTCGTCAGTTCGATCACCATCACCTTGGTCCTAATATTGACACTGATTCGGACAACGAACGCCTCGCTTTTTAGATTGCGCGTAGGTGTAGAGCGTTTTGGGGCGGGCGATTTAACCCACAGAATTGACGAAAATCGTGATGCGGGAGAGATTGCCAACCTCGCTCAAACATTCAATGAGATGTCAGCCTCGCTGCAGACCGCCATGTCAGACCTCAACGAGGCTCGCGCGGATGCAGAGGCGGCAAACGAGGCAAAGAGTATGTTCCTCGCCAACGTCTCGCATGAATTAAGAACACCACTGAACGCCATCATTGGCTATTCCGAAATGCTGCAAGACGAGCTGGGAGACGGTGAAACGGTCGATCGCGATCAATTCCATCACGACCTCACGACTATTATTTTCTCGGGCCGACAGTTATTGGCGCTAATCAATGACATCTTAGATCTTTCGAAAATCGAGACGGGCAAGATGTCTGTCAGTGTTGAGCCCTTCAATGCTGCAGGATTGGTCGTTCAGGTCTGTGATGCGCTGTCGCCTCTGCTCGCACAAAACAATAACAGACTCGAACTCGATATTAGTGGTGCGCAGCATTCGGATATCGAGAGCGATCCTGCAAAAGTTCAGCAGATACTCACCAATCTCTTTTCAAACGCCTGCAAATTCACGAAAAATGGAGTCATCACGGTGACCGCAGATATCCGCGATGACCACTTGCATCTCAGTGTGGCAGACAGCGGTATCGGTATGACCGAGGAGCAGCAAGCGAAAGTCTTCCAAGCCTTTGTGCAAGCTGACAGCAAAACCAGTGTTAACTACGGTGGCACAGGACTGGGCTTGGCTATCGTCAGCAACTTTTGCGACATGCTGGGCGGGTCGGTAAAACTCTCCTCCACACCCGATGAAGGATCTCGGTTCGACGTTAGTCTTCCAATTGCCCTAATGTAAGCTCGCGAAGACGTTTCAGAACAGCCTCCCGCTTCATCAGATCACTCGCTAACTTCGAGTTTTTCTCGCCCATCTCAGACACGCTGTCCTCAAGCTGAGTCAGTACGGCAAGCGCCAAAGACATGATTTCAGCACGATCATCAAGTGCTTGCGACGAATTATCATCGTTGCGGTATGCGCGTAGAACAGCGATGAAGGCCAGCCCAATTTTGGCTTCTGGTTGCGCATTGCCTGATTCAGCACCTGCATGACGCTCAAAATAGCTAAGAGCTTGAGCATAGTCCCGAGCAGCTAACGCCCTCACGCCACGATCGAAGTCAGTTTCCTCCGGTTCGGCCACCATTTGGGAACAATCGCAACTTGCATCGACCATTGACCTCGGGATATTGAGCTCTGGCAAGGTTTCACTAAATACCACGGGGATCGTCTCAACGGTTGCAGACGCGTCTTCTTCCGCGACAGGAGCGGTCTGACAACCGACCAGCAAGACACTTATCATCAGTGCCACCGAAGTCAGCCATCGCTTTTGAATGAATTTTTTCATGGCTGGAGAATAGCAGTCTTTTAGCGTTACGTAGTGACTAATTCACTCAGGTCGCATGTGAGGAAAAAGAATAACATCACGGATAGAGGGCGAGTTAGTAAGTAGCATCACCAAACGATCAATACCAATGCCCTCCCCTGCAGTTGGCGGCAAGCCATACTCCAGGGCTCGGATGTAGTCCTGGTCAAAATGCATCGCTTCATCGTCGCCCGCATCTTTAGCAGCTACTTGCGCCCTGAATCGCTCTGCCTGATCCTCGGCATCATTCAATTCGCTGAAGCCGTTAGCTAATTCACGCCCCCCTACAAAGAACTCAAATCGATCGGTGACGTCTGGATTCTCATCGTTACGACGCGCCAGTGGCGATACTTCGGTCGGATATTCAGTGATAAAGGTCGGTTGTATTAATTGATGCTCAGCGGTCTCCTCGAATATCTCCATTAGGATGCGGCCCAGTCCCCAACCGGCTTTGACGTCGACACCGAGCCCTGACAATACAGCGAACGCCGATTCGCGAGACGCCAGCTGATCAGGCGTTATGGTCGCACTGTGTGCAAGTATGGCCTCGATGACCGTCATACGGTCAAACGTTTGGCTAAAATCAATACTGTCATCACCGCAGGGCACCACGGTGGTTCCAAGCACATCTTGAGATAGCTCGCGCAGTAACTCTTCCGTGAGATCCATCGCGTCTTGGTAGTCCGCATAGGCCCAGTAAAATTCAAGCATGGTGAACTCGGGGTTATGACGCGTCGAGAGTCCCTCATTGCGGAAGTTGCGATTAATCTCATAGACCT
This sequence comes from uncultured Halieaceae bacterium, assembly GCA_913031575.1. Taxonomy (GTDB): domain Bacteria; phylum Pseudomonadota; class Gammaproteobacteria; order Pseudomonadales; family Halieaceae; genus Luminiphilus. Next base: position 95,998 of record CAJWEV010000002.1, read on the forward strand.
TTTCAAAACCACCGACCGTTAAGCGTTTCAAATACAACTCAGGAGCGATCCGCATGAACATTGGCATGTCGAGCGCATTGTGATGAGTCGCAAAGGGACGCGCAGTCGCACCACCAGGAATCGGGTGAAGCATCGGCGTCTCCACCTCCATAAATCCATGGCGATCCAAAAATGAGCGCACAAACGCGATAACGCGAGATCGTATCTGGAACGTCTCGCGAACTTCCGAGCTTACGATCAGATCGACATAACGCTGACGATATCGTAGCTCTTGATCCGCGAGACCATGATACTTATCAGGGAGCGGCCTCAAAGCCTTTGTGAGCAGTTGCGCTGCCTCCATATTGATGTATAGATCGCCTTTACCGCTCTTACACAAAACTCCCGAGGACGCGACGATATCGCCTAGATCCCAACTTTTAATATCCTCGAGCGTGTCCTCGCCCAAGCCCTTGCGGTCGATATAAAGCTGAATGGTGTCCGATGCGTCCTGAATCAATAAAAACGCACCACGATTGCGGATCAGCCGCCCAGCAACAGCAAAGGAGCGATGTTTCGCAGCAAGCGCCTCTTTGGTCTCGGCACCAAATTGTGTCTGCAGATCACCAGCCATGGCCGTGCGACGAAAATCATTTGGAAATGCATTCCCGGCCTCGCGCAACTTCGCGAGCTTGGCACGACGCTCGGCGATGAGCTTGTTATCGTCTGTTGAAGTTGGGTCAGTCATAAGCTGTCCTAAGTTACAGGCCCTTTTTCAGGGAAGCCTCGATAAAGGGGTCAAGCGCACCATCCAACACTACCTGCGTGTTGCGGTTCTCCACACCTGTTCGTAAATCTTTTATGCGCGAATCGTCCAGTACGTATGATCGAATCTGACTTCCCCAGCCAATATCGGCTTTGCTGTCTTCCATGGCCTGCTTCTCTGCGCTTCGCTTCAGCATCTCCATTTCATAAAGCTTCGCCCTAAGCTGCTTCATCGCGTTGTCTTTGTTCTGATGTTGGGAGCGCTCCGTTTGGCAACTGGTGACAATTCCCGATGGCTCATGGGTAATTCGCACCGCCGAATCTGTCGTATTTACGTGCTGTCCGCCCGCTCCTGAAGAGCGGTAGGTATCAATTCGGAGATCCGCAGGATTTATATCGATTTCTATGTTGTCATCAATCTCAGGGGAAACGAACACCGATGAAAATGAGGTATGCCGTCGTCCACCACTATCAAATGGTGATTTGCGTACCAAGCGATGAACGCCCGTCTCGGTTCGTAACCATCCGAAGGCATACTCGCCCTCAAAGTGAACCGTGGCGCTTTTAATTCCTGCAACTTCGCCCGCAGAGACTTCAGTCAACGTCGTCGTAAAGCCCTTGCTCTCACCCCACCTGAGGTACATGCGCAAAAGCATCTCTGCCCAATCCTGCGCCTCGGTACCACCTGATCCTGCTTGAATATCTAGGAAGGCATTATTAGGGTCCATTTCACCCGCAAACATGCGACGAAACTCAAGGGTCTCAAGCTGTGCAATGAGCTTTTCAATGTCACTGGCGACTTCGTCTGCGGTTTCCTGATCGTCCTCGGCTTGCGCTAGCTCGAGTAGCGCAACGCCGTCCTCGTGACCCGCAGCCAGTGTTTCGATGGTGTTAACCACCAGCTCAAGTGAAGCGCGTTCACGGCCGAGACTTTGTGCTTTGTCGGGATTATCCCAGATACTAGGCTCGGCTAATTCGAGCTCGACCTCAGCCAAACGGTCCTTTTTGTTTGGAAAGTCAAAGGTACCCCCGAAGCACGTCCGTTCGGGCGCGAATATCTTTCAGTCGGTTTATGAGGGGAGCAATTTCCACGAAATATTCCGGTATCTTGATGCGGCGCCGATTTTATCTGAGCCGGCCTACGAGTTCCACAAGATCAATGGGATTGAGCCGGCCAAATGGCATCGAGCTGAAACTGAAGCGTACGCTCACCTCTGTAATCATTGACCGCTGGCCGATAGACACATCGAACTGCTGAAGGCCGATCAGCCATCCAGCTGTCGACATCTGCGTTAAAAGCAATAGCATCCAGCGTACCCACATCAGTGATCAAGCGGAACTTGAGGTGCTTTTCGCCTACTACGCGCATGTTGGCAATCCCAAAAACACCATCAAAGGTTGGCACCTCAAAAGCCTGGCCCCAAGGTCCGCCAGACTCGATCGCTTCCGCCAGCTGCAGCGTAATATCGCCGGCCTCAAGCGCTCCGTCCGTCAAATGAACTTGGTCAGGAAGGGTGCCGTTCATTGCCTCTGACGCCGCACGATTAAACGCGTCTCGGAATTGAGGTAAATTGCTTTCGGCGAGGCTGAGCCCTGAAGCCATGGCATGACCACCAAATTTGGTTATAAGCCCCGGGTTGAGAGTGGCGACACGGTCTAATGCATCACGTAGATGAAACCCAGCAATGGAGCGTCCAGATCCCTTTAACTCGCCATCACCTGCCTGCGCGAAAATTATGGTGGGTCGATGGAAACGCTCACGGATACGCGATGCCAAGATACCGATAACGCCCTGGTGCCATTCCGATTGATAAAGTGATAACCCAAAGTCGGTGTCTGAGACCGAAAAAGTACCATCTTCCAACAGGGCTAGCGCATCTGCCTGCATTGCACTCTCGATATCTCTGCGCTCCCGATTGTAATCATTGAGTTGGGTCGCCAACTCACGCGCAGCAAAGGACGACTCAGATAGTAAGCATTCGATGCCAACAGACATGTCGTCCAGACGTCCCGCCGCATTAATCCGCGGCCCAGCAATGAAGCCAAGGTCACTTGATGAGACCGACCTGACATCGCGTCCAGCTACCTCGAATAGTGCCTCGATGCCGGGTCTCGCTCTACCAGCTCGCATACGTGCAATACCCGCCGCCACTAAGGTCCGGTTGTTTTTGTCGAGTGGCACAACGTCTGCGACCGTCCCAAGAGCCACCAAATCAAGAGCATCCGCCAAATTAGGCATCTCGATGCCCATGGTCTCGAACCAACCCCGTTGCCGTAATTCAGCACGAAGCGCCGTGAGTACGTAGAAAATAACACCAACACCAGCCAGGGCCTTGCTTGGAAACGAGCACCCGGGCTGATTTGGGTTAACAATGATGTCTGCCTCAGGAAGCTCAGCACCCGGCAGATGGTGGTCGGTCACGATGACACTCATCCCCAGCATACGCGCCGCCATGACTCCATCGATGCTGGCGATACCATTATCAACCGTCATCAAAACGTCAGGCTGGTACTGCGCCGCAATACCGACAATTTCGGGTGTGAGACCGTAGCCGTATTCGAAGCGGTTTGGGACTAAGTAAGTGACTTCCTCGAGACCCATCTGTTTCAGAAGTGATACCGCTAGTGCACAGCTCGTGGCACCGTCAGCATCAAAATCACCCACGATGACAACGCTGGCCCGGAACTCTATGGCATCCGCCAACATCTCAGCCGCCTCTTGAGCACCCTTAAGGGCATTTGGGGACAAAAGCTGATTAAGCGGCAATGAAATATCGTCGAGATTGTCCACACCACGGTTTGCGTAGATCTGTTTCAAAGCTTTTGGTAGAGACGCATCACTTAGGGCAGGCGAAATAACGCCTTGACGGCGCTCTATAACCTCACTCATCAGACGCGGCAATTAGCGGCCATGAAGGTCTGAACTTCAGCGAGATCATTGGGAAGTACATGAAATGCCTCCGGACGCTCAAACAGATCAGCGAGGTGACGTGGCAATTGAGCCTTGATGCCAACACCCGAGGCTTCAATAGCGGCGGGGAATTTAGCGGGATGCGCCGTTGCCAAGGTAACCATCGCCGCCTGACTATTGCCATGACAAACCCTCGCGGCTTTAGTACCAATCGCAGTGTGTGGGTCAATGAGGTAGGCATTGTCGGACCAAACCCTCGCAATCTCTTCGCAAGTTTCGTCATCCGAACAGCGGTGGCTGTCGAACATGGCTTTGGTTTGCTCGAGCGCCTCCTCAGAGAGCGCCAAGCCCCCCTCGGCAAAGGTAGCCATCCATCGACTGAGCTCCTCGCCGTCCCGGCCAGCCAGATCAAACAACAAACGCTCAAAATTGGATGAAACTGTAATATCCATACTGGGCGATAACGTCGGCTCTAATGACAGACGAGAATAAACGCCTTCTGTCAGTACGCGGTGAAGCACGTCGTTTTTATTTGTTGCGATGACCAACTTCTCGACAGGCAAACCCATTTTCTTGGCGAGATAGCCTGCAAAAATATCTCCGAAGTTTCCGGTCGGTACTGAAAAACTCGTGGGCGCATCCAAGCGACCCAAGGCGAGCGCCGAGTAAAAGTAGTAAACAATCTGAGCCATGATGCGAGCCCAATTGATCGAATTAACAGCGACGAGACGCCGGCCCTCAGGAAGAAAGGGCTTCGCAACAAAGCTCGCTTTCACCATCTTCTGACAATCATCGAAGTTACCCTGAACCGCCAGATTATGAATATTGGGCACAATCATCGTAGTCATCTGTCGACGCTGGACTTCTGACACGCGCTCGTGTGGGTGCAGAATGAAAATATCGATGTTCTGGCATCGTCGACAACCTTCGATTGCCGCACTTCCGGTATCACCCGAGGTGGCGCCCATAATGACCACCTTCTCGCCGCGACGCTCCAGCACATGATCGAGAAGTCGCCCCAACAATTGGAGAGCGAAATCTTTAAAGGCCAGGGTTGGCCCCTGAAACAGTTCCAGTACCCACTGGTTGTGATCGAGCTGAACTAGAGGCGCTACCGCAGGGTGTCTGAACTCGGCATAGGTGTCATTCAAGATCGCGCGAAGGTCAGCCTCATTAATACACTCACCTACAAATGGCGAGACAATCTCATACGCGAGATCGGGATAGCTCATACCCTGCATGGCTAGGAGCTGTTCATAACTAAACGTTGGCAATGAGGTCGGAACGTACAGTCCACCATCCGAGGCTAGACCCGCTAATAATACGTCTTCAAAATTGAGTTCGGGCGCATGGCCTCGGGTACTCACATAGCGTATCGACATAGTAAAGAAGTCCTCGGACTAAAAGTTTTCGACGCGAAGGCAGGTAACAGAACCGCCTACTGAGGGAAGAGCCTCAATGTCGGTAATTGCCTGTTCGATAGCGCTTGTGGGCGCCTCATCAGTCAACAGAATGACCGGCACCTTCGCGAGCGCTGCGCTCTCGGGTTTCTGCATTAGGGATTCGATGCCAATACCATGTTGACTCAGACATTGCGTCAGCGCCGCCATAACTCCGGGCTTATCCTCGGCATCGAGGCGAAGATACCAAGCCGATGAAACCTCGTTGATATCGGTAATAGCGGGTTCAGACATAGCACTGACACCTACCCCCATGCTGTGGATACTCGGTTGCTCATTGCTGGCGAGCGAACGCGCAACTGATACAACATCGGCCATCACAGCACTTGCGGTTGGGCGTGATCCTGCACCCGGCCCCACCAACAACAGCTCGCCTACCCCAGACGCATTGATCATGACGGCATTGAGGACACCGTCCACTTGAGCAATGGCCTTGACCTCAGGGATTAGCGTGGGGTGTACTCTCAATTGCAGCAGATCATTTTCGCGTTTCGCTATACCCAAATGCTTGATGCGATAGCCTAACTCGCGCGCGAACTCAATATCCGCCGGCGCTACGCTATCTACACCTTGCTTAAATGGCGCATTTGCGTCGATGCGCGCACCAAATGCGAGTGAAGCCAGCAACACAAGCTTTTGCGCTGCATCGGTGCCATCGATATCAAACGTCGGATCTGCTTCCGCGTAGCCCCGTGCTTGTGCCTCGGCTAGAACATCAGCAAACTCTCGGCCCTCGGCCGCCATCTCGGTGAGAATAAAATTACCAGTGCCGTTAATAATGCCGGCAACCGATGAGACATGATTGCCCGCGAGGCTGGTCTTCACCGCTTCAATAACGGGGATACCACCCGCGACGGCCGCTTCAAAACGCAATGCGACGCCCTTTGACTCCGCCAATGCAAAAAGCTCATTACCATGGTCTGCCAGCAGCGCCTTATTTGCCGTTACCACGTGCTTGCCCTCGTTCAGTGCCTCGACAACAAGATCCTTGGCAACAGTTGTGCCACCGATAAGCTCGATCAGAACATCAACATTAGGATCGCGAGCCACATCAAAGACATCGCGCGAAGCTCTCGCTCCCAGTGTATCCACCTGGGGCTTGGGTGTTCTCGTCGCGACGTGAACAAGCTCAATCGTGCCGCCCACACGATTACTCAATACATCGCCACCCTCGGATAGCAAGGCGATCACGCCTTGACCAACAGTACCGAGCCCACAGATACCAACTTTTATTGTCTGCGTTGTCATTCTGCTTTCCAGTCACTGGGAAGCCCAGCGCGTAACACTTTGTTATTACCTCTTAGTGCCTGACGCGTCCGATGCTCGTTCTCTATAAAACCTAATCGCACGCATGCCTAGCCATGTTCACCAAAACCAAGTCCTGACGACAACGCCACGCGCGCGCAGCCTGCTTCAACTCGCCAATGATATTGAAGACGTTCGGCGGTAACCGTTCAATACGTTGAAACTGCTGATTCATTCATCTTTCCTGACTGTCACTGTTGTGACGGGCTTACTCGATACCCAATAGACTCGCGATATCTGCAGCTGATCGGTACCCCGGTATCATCTGACCATTACTGGTTACGATGGCAGGCGTTCCTCGGACTCCTAAACGGTTACCCAAAGCGTAATGTTCGGCTACTGGGTTTCCCTCGCAGTCATTGAGCGGCATTTCAACGCCCGACTTGAGCGACGTCAGCGTCGCCTCACGATTCCTGGCACACCAGGCTGTTGCTAACTGTTTTGCACCCTGTGACGCCATACCGCCCCTCGGAAAGGCCAAATATCTAACCTCAATACCCCGTCGATTGAAGTCATCCATTTCCAGGTGCAACTTCCGACAAAAGCCACATGTGATATCGGTAAAGATAGTGATGTACGCCTTGGGAGGTTCCAAAGGTGAAAAGACAATCATGTCATTCGTATCTAAGTCACCAATCAGCGAGAGACGATCCGAAATTCGGCGCTCCTCCGACAGATTAGAGACCGATGATGACGTGACCTTTAGCAAATCACCGTTGAGTAAAAGAAAGTCGCCGTCGCGCGTGGCATAAAGGACGGGACCATCGACGATCGTCACTTCAACAAGGTCATCGGATTCAGTCAGGGATATTCGGTCAATCGTAATAGCACTGCCAACCATGGTCGACAGGCCTGCCTCGAGGCGCGATTTCGCCGCAGCGAAGCGCTCATCTTCACTGGCTAGAGCGACGGCTGCGGTGGCGATAGTGCCGATACACATGCTGATCGCAGTCAAAAACCATTTTGTAAGCTTTCGTTTTACCACTTTAGCCTCTCGGATGGTGCTTTTCGTGCAGCGCTTGCATTCTACTACGCGCTACATGCGTATATATCTGTGTTGTAGTCAGATCACTGTGACCAAGCAACATTTGAACGACACGCAAATCCGCACCGTGGTTAATCAAGTGCGTGGCGAATGCATGACGCAAGGTGTGAGGCGATAAACTAGCCTCGATGCTGGCTCGCTCCGCGTAGAGTTTAATACGATACCAAAAGGTCTGGCGAGTCATCCTTGTCCCGCGCGTCGAGGGAAACAGCACATCGCTCTGTTTTCCACCCAGCAAATCATGACGAGAAGACCGAATATAGTCGCTAACCGTGTCAATCGCGGCCTCACCCAGTGGCACCAACCGCTCTTTTCCACCTTTGCCAAGTACACGCACCACACCTTGATTCAGGCTGAGTTGCGGTAACGTCAGTTCGACCAACTCGGTAACGCGGAGACCACAGGCGTATGAGACCTCTAGCATCGCTAAATCACGATGTTCCACAGCGACAGCTGTGTCAGGTGCGGCCAATAGCCGGTCCACCTCCGCTTCCGATAGGGACTTTGGCAAGGGGCGGGACGGTTTTGGTCGCTCAAGGTGCTGGGTCGGGTCTGCTGGAATATCGCCCTCTCGCACGAGGTACTGATAAAAACTTCGCAAACTCGAGAGTAATCGTGAAATAGACCGATGCGAACTACCCTCGGATAGTCTCGCACCCAGGTAGGCCTGTATGTCCGCTTCTGAGGCTACTAAGGCATCACTCTTACGCTGCTCGTAGAGCCAGCGGTCGAGTCCCTGCACATCGCGCCGGTAAGCTTGGCAGGTATTCTCGCTCAGACCTTTCTCCAGCCAGAGTGCCGTAACAAAACGATCGAGTTCTGAGGAAATCAGGCGACTCATTGCTGATCTCGCCCGCAGAGGGGTCTTAAGAAAGCTTTTCCTTGATGCGAGCAGCCTTACCGGACAGCTCACGCAGGTAGTAAAGTTTGGCCTGTCTCACATCACCGCGACGCTTGACTGAAATCGAATCAACCAGAGGGCTGTACGTCTGAAAAGTACGCTCGACCCCGACACCGTGTGAAATCTTTCGGACCGTGAAGGCCGAGTTTAGGCCCCGGTTACGCTTGCCGATGCAGACACCTTCAAATGCCTGAAGACGCTCGCGGTTACCTTCCTTCACCTTTACTTGAACAACAACAGTGTCTCCTGGCGCAAACGCAGGAACGTCTTTTGTCATTTGCTCAGCATCAAGCTCCGCAATAATTTTGTTGGCACTCATGGCTATCTCCTTGGCTTACTGCACTTCGGCGAGCAGCTGCACACGTTAATCTCGTAAACTCGTTTTTCTAGCAGTCGCTTTTTACGCCAACACCTACAGTGAGATGTTACTAAATCTAGATGCTGGATTTTCTAAAAGTTCTTACCGCATCTCCCAACGCGCTAACAAGCTCCGCTGTTCGTCGCTAAGGTCACACTCTACAATTAAGTCTGGCCTCCGCTCTAGGGTCCTTTGCAGCGATTGCGCTGCTCGCCAATCGGCAATGCGTGCGTGGTCGCCGCTGAGCAGCACTGACGGCACTGCCTCACCCTCAAAAATCTCAGGGCGCGTATAGTGCGGACAGTCGAGCAATCCGTCAACAAAAGAGTCCTGTTCTGCAGACAATTCATCACCTAAAACACCCGGAATGCGACGAATTAACGAATCCATAACCAACATGGCCGGTAATTCGCCGCCACTGACCACGATATCGCCAACCGATAACTCTATATCCACGGATCGCGAAACAAATCGCTCATCGAAACCTTCGTAACGTCCCGCGACAAAAATCAGCGACTCTTGCTGCAACAAGGTTGTCAACAACTGCTCATCGACAATCTGCCCTTGCGGACTCATGGCAATAACAGGTGCCTGATCACCCAGGAGGTTTTTAGCGCTATCCACCGCGGCTGTCATGATTGGCGCAGTCATCACCATACCGGGCCCGCCGCCATAAGGTCTTTCATCGACCGTCCCATGTTTGTCGGTGGCAAACTCACGTGGATCGATGACTTCAACACTGCATCGACCATCCCGCAGCGCTCTACCCGTGACACCCCAATCGGTTACAGCGGTGATCATCTCCGGGAAGATGCTAACTAAGCCTAATTTGGACAGCATGACCTCGTTAGTCATCTGGGTGCCACCTGACAGAAATTCGCTGTGCTTCGATATCTACCCCCACAATTACATCGTCTTCAAGCCATGGGATCAAACGTTCTCGATCATCGATGCTTTCCTCCGTGGGTCGGACCACCAGTACATCGTTCGCGCCGGTTTCAATGAGGTGATCGACACGACCCAAACTAAGGCTTTCGTCGTCAACGCTGAGCTCGACGCGACAACCTATCAGATCACGCCAATAAAACTCGCCGTCGTTTAGGCTGGGAAGCGAAGACATAGGTATTTCAATGGAATGACCGCGGAGCGACTCCGCTGCATTTCGATCATCGACGCCTACAAACTTCGCGATGAATCCTTTGCCTTGCGATCGCACGGCCGTGATATCCACCAATCGAACAAGCTTGCCACATGAGTCAGTCAGTTGCTTGGGTGAAATAGAGCTAAGCGAGGCTGGATCTTCAAGATAAATGCGAACCTTGACCCAGCCCTTGATTCCATAGACGCCGACGATAGTGGCGATGGAAATAAGATGTGATGTGGCGTCTGAAGGCGCCACGATCGACCTATTAGGCTGCAGCGGCTGCTTCGGTTGCCGCTTCTTTGATCAAACGAGCAACGCGAGGTGAAAGTTGAGCACCCTTAGCAACCCATGCATGAATACGATCAGTGTCCATACGAAGGCGCTCTTCCTGACCCCGCGCAATGGGATTAAAGAATCCGACGCGCTCAATAAAGCGTCCGTCGCGCGCGTTCCGGCTGTCCGTAACAGTCACGTGATAAAAGGGGCGCTTTTTAGAACCACCTCGTGAGAGACGAATTGTAACCATGACTATGTCCTAGTTCTTTACCGCTGGGGTGTATCCCACAGCAAAATTTAAGGTGGCGAAGACTACATGAAGTCCGCTCAGGTTTAAAGGCCCCAAAAAAGGATTAATTAACGCCGGGGGAAACCAGGAGGTAAGCCGCCGGCCGGGGGCATACCCCCACCGCCACCCATCATGCCGCCCATGCCGCGCATCATGCGCTGCATGCCACCGCCCTTCATCTTCTTCATCATTTTCTGCATTTGCTTGTGCTGTTTCAGCAGACGGTTGAGGTCAGGCACCCCTGTACCCGATCCCGCAGATATACGGCGTTTGCGAGATGGGTTAATGAGATCTGGGTTTTTACGTTCTTTAGGTGTCATGGAATTAATTATTGCCTCCATGCGATCGAACTGCTTCGTATCCAATTGAGACTGTGCTGCCTGTGCCATGCCGCCCATACCTGGCATCTTTTCGAGCATGGCACCAAGACCGCCCATGTTTTTCATCTGCTGGAGCTGATCCCGGAAGTCTTCGAGATCAAAACGGCCCCCCTTCTCAACTTTCTTTGCGAGACGCTGGGCCTTTTTCTTATCAACTTTTCGCTCTGCATCCTCAATGAGAGAGAGCAAATCACCCATACCCAAAATACGCGAGGCCAAGCGGTCAGGATAAAACGGCTCGAGTGCCTCGGTCTTTTCACCTACACCCATGAACTTGATGGGCTTACCCGTCACCGATCGCACTGACAGCGCTGCACCACCGCGGGTGTCGGCATCAACTTTGGTCAAGATCACACCGGTGAGTGCCAGGGCTCGATCGAAGGCAGTCGCCGTATTCACAGCGTCCTGACCGGTCATAGCGTCGATGACAAATAGTGTCTCTACTGGGTTGATCGCCTTATGAAGCACACTAATTTCAGTCATCATTTCTTCGTCGATGGCCAGTCGGCCTGCCGTATCGACCAGCAGAACATCGCTGAATGCTGTCTTGGCGTTCTTGAGTGCTCGGTTAACGATATCAACCGGACGTTCATCCACTGTCGATGGCTCAAAGCGCGCGCCGACCTCTTCGGCCAGAGTTTCGAGCTGCTTAATGGCCGCAGGACGGTAAACATCAGAACTGACCACAGTGACCTTTTTCTTTTCTCGCTCCATGAGGTAGCGAGCCAGTTTGGCGACCGAGGTTGTCTTACCCGCACCCTGAAGACCGGCCACCATGACAACGGCTGGCGGTTGGGCTGCCAGGTTGAGTTGCTCGTTAGCTTCTCCCATGACCGTTTGAAGTTCGGCCTGAACAATCTTAAGAAACTCCTGGCCAGGAGAGAGACTCGAAGAGACCTGAGTACCGACCGCGCGTTCTTTGACGCGATCAGTAAAATCCCTTACTACTGACAGTGCAACATCGGCCTCTAAAAGCGCCATGCGCACTTCCCGAAGGGTTTCTCGAATATTGTCTTCTGTAAGGCGGGATTTGCCCGCCATTGCCTTAAGGCTGGCTGACAGACGCTCACTCAAGCTTTCAAACATGTCTATACCTATATTGAATAACAGTGCCGCAGACGCTGGAACCGCGTATTATAAGCCGAGGTTAAGAAAATAATCAGGAGAATAGGACAATCGCGATGCCAGAGAGTGAGGTCAGTCAGCTACTTGCGCTTACGGCCACCGGTGCGGCAGCGCTGTATTTATACACGGCCGTGCGTCAGCTTCTTCGACTGGAAAAGCGAGAGGAAAATCTTCCCAAGGCGGTTCTGGTACCTGGTCTCATTGCCTTGGCGCTCCACGGCTACGTTATCTATTCCGGCGCCACCTCGGTCAGCGCAAGCTTTGGCTTCTATAAGGTCGCCTCTATCACTTTTTGGCTAATGGGTGTACTGAGCGTGCTGATTGTTATTGCTCGGCCGCTGCAAACCTTACTTATCGCCATCTTCCCGCTAGCGGCGATTTCGATCCTGGTTGCAACCCTCACTCCGGAGACAGCGAGACCCATGACGGAAACACCACGTGGACTGCTGCTCCACATTTCAACTTCCATCATTGCCTACGCGCTATTTGGTCTGGGGATGCTGCAGGGACTGCTGGTGCTGCAGCAAAGTCGCCTTCTTCGACAGCACAAGACCCGGGGCTTGATCCGCCGACTGCCACCACTAGATGCCACCGAGCAACTGATGTTCGAACTCATACTGACGGCCACCGTCATTCTCAGTGTCTCTATCGTCGCCGGGATCTACTATGTAGAAGACTTGTTTGCGCAACATTTGATCCACAAAACAGTCCTTACGGTAATCGCTTGGATTGTTTACGGTATTTTGACAACTGGACATTTTAGGCACGGCTGGCGCGTCAATACAGCAGTCATGTTATGTGCCAGCGGTTTCACGCTTCTAACCCTCGGTTTCTATGGCTCAAAGCTCGTATTGGAATTAGTACTGAGCTAAAAAACAGGGTTGCTACCGATCCGTTTTTTCTCAACAATCACTGAACATGCTCACGTCTATTCTTAAAGTTTGAACGACGCCCCGCTGGGACTCCTCTTTGCCATCTTGGCTGGCCTAATCCTTCTCTCTGGTTTCTTCTCCAGCTCCGAGACGGGCATGATGGCACTCAACCGTTACCGCCTTAAGCACTTGCAACAGCAAGGTCACAAGGGTGCACTGCGCGCCGGTAAATTGCTCGCACGGCCGGACCGATTGATTGGTCTCATCCTGATTGGTAACAATCTGGTTAATATTCTGGCATCTGCGATTGCAACTGTCGTTGCCATTCGTCTTTACGGCGACGCAGGCATCGTCATTGCAACGATCTCGCTGACGATTGTAATTTTGATTTTTGCTGAGATCACACCTAAAACCATTGCGGCCCTGCATCCAGAAAAAGTGGCTTTTCCTGCCAGCTGGATTTTGCTACCGCTCATGAAACTTATTATGCCGTTGGTATGGGCTATTAATACAATTACCAATAGTTTGCTGTCGTTGTTTGGATTCAAAGCTGATGCGTCTAGCGAGGATGCGCTGACACAGGAAGAACTCCGTACCATCGTAAACGAGTCAAGTGGCCTCATACCACGCAGACACCGCAATATGCTGGTCAATATTCTTGATCTGGAGCAAGTCACCGTTAACGACATCATGGTGCCAAGAAATGAGATCTATGGTGTTGACCTTGACGATGATGACGAGATTATTCTGAGCCGCCTGACGGGCAGCACCCATACGCTGGTGCCCGTGTTTACAGGTGATATCAATAAGATCGAGGGCATTTTGCATCTACGCCACATTGGCCGGTGCCTCAGCGATGGTAAGCTCGATCGTGTTGCGCTGCTGCGCGAACTACAAGAGCCCTACTTCACGCCTGAAAACACGGCGCTTCACATTCAGCTTCGACACTTCCAACAGCGAAAAATCCGACTTGGCATGATTGTAGATGAGTATGGCGATATTCTTGGCCTTGTGGCTCTCGAGGACATCCTCGAGGAGATTGTTGGCAACTTCACGTCGAATCTCATAGAAGATCAGGAGGAGATCGCTACAACCTTAGATGGCGGCGCATCATGCACTGGCAGTATCCCTATCCGAGACATCAATCGACAATTTGGTTGGGAGTTGCCGACAGATGGTCCCAAGACCATCAGTGGTCTTGCACTCGAGGCGCTTGAGGCGTTTCCAATGGGTCCCGCCTCCGTAAGAGTTGCTGACTATCAACTAGATGTTGAAGCTATCGAAGGCAACGCCATCACGCGGGTGAAGGTCACTCCACTATTGCTCATGACCGCCGAGGACGACTAACTCCTCAAAAAATTGTGACTCCAGCATCTTTGCGGCGCTGTGTTGAGGCCTCAAGGATTTCTCGCTTTCTATCGTCATCAGCGGTGAACCAATCAACAATTTCATTGCCGGTGCGAAAACAGCCCTCACACACATCGTTTTGATCCAGCGCACATATCGAGATACAGGGCGACTCGGGTGAATTACTCATGAGGGTCTCCTGTCGCTTGTGTGTCGTAAAACTCGGACGCAAACTCATCTAAGGTCCTAGACTCAATTGCCTCTCGAATGCCGCGCATATGCGTCTGATAGTAGGTCAGGTTATGAATCGTGCACAGCTGCGAGCCCAAAATCTCATTGCAGCGGTCCAGATGATGTAAGTAAGCGCGGCTGAAATTCTGGCAAGTATAACAAGTGCAGTTGTCATCCAGTGACCGAGTGCTCGTCTTGTGTCGAGCATTACGAAGCTTAACGACGCCGTGACTGGTAAACAAATGCCCGTTTCGTGCATTACGTGTTGGCATCACGCAGTCGAACATATCGACGCCTCGACGCACAGCTTCAATCAGATCAGAGGGTGTGCCAACGCCCATTAGGTAACGCGGTCTGTCCTCAGGGAGCTGATGCGCAATATCATCGAGGACCTTGATCATCTCCTCTTTAGGCTCGCCTACGGAGAGACCGCCAATGGCGTAACCATCGAAGCCAATATTTACCAGCCCTTCCAGCGATTGCTCACGCAAGTGTTTGTACATGCCACCCTGCACGATGCCAAACAAAGCTGAAGGATTATCACCATGGGCTGACTTACTTCGATCGGCCCACCTCAGCGATAGCTCCATTGAGACGCGTGCTTCCTCTTCTGTCGCGGGGTATGGAGTACATTCATCGAAAATCATAACGATGTCACTGCCGAGATCTCGCTGGATTTGCATCGAGGTCTCAGGATCAAGAAATACCGTGTCGCCATTGACCGGGGACTTGAATGTGACCCCCGACTCCTCAACCTTGCGAACGTCACCCAAGCTAAACACCTGAAAACCACCAGAGTCGGTCAAAATGGGCCCTTGCCAGCCCATGAAATCATGCAGATCGCCATGCAAACCAATAATGTCGGTGCCGGGACGCAACCAAAGGTGGAATGTATTGCCCAACAAAATATGCGCACCCGTGGCACGCACATCCTCCGGCGTCATACCTTTGACCGTGCCGTAGGTGCCCACTGGCATGAAGGCGGGTGTCTGCACGTTGCCTCGGTCAAATGCAATGGCGCCGCGTCGCGCCAGACCATCGGTTGCATTAACTGCGAACTCCACCTTTACCTGCCTCCTCGTCGCGTAACGAACATCGCATCACCGTAACTAAAAAATCGGTATTCTTTTTGTACCGCGGTCTTATACGCGGCCATCGTTCCCTCATAGCCTGCAAAAGCGGAAACCAGCATGATGAGCGTACTTGCAGGTAAGTGAAAATTCGTGACCATGGCATCGACCACACGAAAATCGCAGCCGGGATACAGGAAGATATCACTATCACCCTCAAACGGAGCCGGGCATCCAACCGCTAATTCACCTGCCGCTGCGGCCGTTTCGAGTGATCGCACCGACGTCGTTCCCACGGCAATCACACGCCCGCCGCGCTCGCGACAGGCGCGAATCGCAGCAACGCAGGATTCATCAACCTCAAGCCACTCGCTATGCATTTTGTGGTTGTTAATGTCATCCACTCGCACAGGTTGGAAGGTGCCTGCACCTACGTGCAAAGTGACATAGGCAGTTTCCACGCGCTTGAGACGGAGCAGTTCAATTAATGGCTCGTCAAAATGGAGACCTGCGGTTGGAGCCGCTACTGCACCATCACGTTTGGCGTAAACCGTCTGATAGCGATCTCTATCCTCCGCCGTATCCTGACGATTAATATAAGGCGGGAGCGGCATGTGGCCATGTAGCCGCATCATCTGAGACACGCTTCCCGTCTCAGACTCTAGCTCAAAAAGTGCTCCAGAGCGGCCTGCCACTCGAAGACTAAAATCTGAAATATCGCCATCTGCATCAGGCGTGATATAAATCAAACAGCCTTCTTTTGGACTTTTGCTCGCTCTCACATGAGCCATTACCGAGCCATCACCCTTCAATCGCTCAATCAGTATCTCTACTCTGCCACCGGTTTGCTTTTGCCCATACAGTCTGGCGGGTATGACGCGGGTATTGTTGAAAACAAGTAGGTCGCCGGGGTGAACAAGTGCTTCAAGCTCCAAAAACTGGCGATGAGCTACATTGCCTGTCGGCCCGTCGAGCACTAGCAGGCGAGAGCCACTGCGGTCATAAAGAGGCGCCTGGGCAATCAGATGCGCAGGTAAATCAAAGTGAAAATCAGATGTTTTCATCTAATGACTGTAGCAAATATCCCAAGTTGAACGCCCCTACCAAGTGACATGTTACGAAAACCATTCTCAAGCAGGATACGCGCATTAACCGTGGCCTCGTGCAAAGCTCTCTTGCTCAAACTGAGTTGGTAGTGCATACCCCTCTGATATATCTCTATAGCAGGTCCCGTCATAAAAAAGCCGGCGTAAGCCGGCTTCTCTTCAAACGGTCTGCGCTGCTCATTTAGATTCCTCGTCATCAGCAGACTCTTCCGCAGGTGTCTCCTCTTCAGCAGGCTCTTCCGCAGGTGCCTCCTCTTCAGCAGGCTCTTCCGCAGGTGCCTCCTCTTCAGCAGGCTCTTCCGCA
>CAJWEV010000003.1 GCA_913031575.1 uncultured Halieaceae bacterium
GTGCTGCAAACCATCATCCGAAAGAATGACATTCGTGCCAAATTCACGAATAAGACTTTTTGCCGCCTTTTTGCGTGATTTACCGACAATTACTGTCACTTTAGGGGCAGATCGCTTAATAAGCATGGGCTCATCCCCCACCTCGTCATGGGTATGCTCCTCGCTGACCAGCAGCATACTGTCGTCGGTTGTTCTGCCATAACCACGACTCACAATACCGACTTTAAATCCTCTACCGGACAGATAACGCGCCAAGGCAATCAGCGTGGGGGTTTTACCCGTACCTCCCGCCGTTAACCCCCCAATGACCACTACCGGCGCACCCAAGGCGGCAAAGTCATTTTTTGGACGTAAGCTTCGGCGAAGATAAGTCGCCAACATCACTAGCGGGATCAGAGGGAGGAAGACTAACGTCCACCTAGCACCGTGATACCACGCGTTGTTAAACGCCCTCTCCAGTCCATCTCGGCAAGATATCATGTGTCGTTGAAACCTTGCTGATGCAAGGATCGATAGATTGGGTCCTGCTCCAGCAGGGCCACATGATTACCTGCGGCCACAACACGCCCTTCGTTCATGACCAGAACCGTGTCAGCGTTTTCTATCGTGGACAGACGGTGTGCAACCACAAAGGTTGTCCGACCCGACCGTGAGGCATCAAGCGCCTTCTGTATCAGTGACTCTGATTCGTTGTCCAGCGCTGATGTTGCTTCATCCAGAATGAGAACTGGTGCCGCTTTCAACAATGCGCGTGCAATAGCCACACGCTGCTGCTGACCACCGGATAGACCCACACCTTGCTCACCAATAAGAGTGTCATAATCGGACTCGAGCTCTGAAACGAAGCTGTCGGCTTGCGCCTGTGTGGCCGCCGTGATCACGGCCTCCCGGGCGCTATCGGACATGCTACCCAGAGCGATATTTCCCGCGACGGTGTCACTGAACAAATTGATGGCTTGAGGAACAAACGCGAGATGCTCGCGGTAACTACTCAGTTCAATGCCTTGTATATCCTGCCCATCGAGGGTGATACGCCCCCCAGTTGGGGTATAAAACCGTGCTAGCAGCTTTACAAGCGTACTCTTGCCGCTTCCGGAGCGGCCTACCACGGCAACTGTTTGCCCCGCCTCGACGGCAAAGCTAACATCAGATATGGCGTCGCTCTGTGCCCCGGGGTAACGAAAAGCAATATTGTGAAACTCCACATTGCCGTTGACCTTACTCAAGGTACTGCCACCGGTATTCTGCTCGAGCTCTGTGTCGAGCTGCTCAAAGATATCCTCGGCAGCCGCCAAGCCTCGTTGAATAATGCTCTGAATATTACTCAGCGTTCTGATTGGCTTACCCAACTGCGCCGCAGCCGTTATGAAGGCAACCAATGAGCCTGCACTAAATTCCTTTAGCACCGCAGGATCGAGGGCAAACCAAAATAGCGCGCCGAGTGCTAGCGCCAATAACGTCTGAATGATGGGTGTTGAAACGGCCTGCACGAAAGCGAGTTTCAAGCTCTGCTGTTTGTTAAATAGGCTGACCGACTCAAATCGTTCGCTAATCTGCTCTGTCGCACCATAGATACGTACATCATCGAGCCCAGACAGACTTTCCGCTGTGACCTCGGTGACGGAGCCCATAGACTCCTGGATGCGCTTACTGTAGCGACGGAAATGCTTTCCAACGATATGCACGACCAAGCCTATGGCTGGTGCGACGATGAAGAATACGGCCGTGAGTTCCCAGTTGAGGTACAGCATGTAGGACACCAGGGCGATGATGGTCAAGCCCTCACGAAGCATCGTCTTCAGCGCATCTGATGCGGCACCGCTCACCTGCTCTACGTTGAACGTGACCTTCGAGAGAAGCTCTCCGGTGGAGTACCTGTCAATGTGGGCTTTCGGCGCCCTTACAAGGACATCGAACAGCTCTGTCCGCAGCACGTGAACCACCGAGCGCGCCACTTTGTTCATGAAATAACTACCGGCAAAGAAGCCAAGTGCCCGTCCCAGCGAGAGGACAACTGCCGCGACAGGAATCGCGATACGCGCATAGTCCGTCGGGGTTTTGTCTCCTGGAGCCCAAATCCATTGTGAGGCCTGCGACACAAAACCCAGCCCAGCCATTGGCTGACCACCCAACGAATCAAGCAGAAACTGGGTCAAATCGGCCAACAGCACGTTTCCAAGGCTGTACACGACATAGCCGAGGAAACTTAGAAATAAGGACCATTTGTAAGCGAGGGCGTAAGTGAGTAGCCGTCCATACAACTTGGAATCTGAGACTGTCTTAGCTGACTGATCTACCAAACTATTCACCGGCTGCAGGTCGTTGCGTGCTGATTGGCAGTCGCTTAGACCTTAATTGACTTGATGTATCCATCGACAACACCACCATAGCATGTGGCGAATCACCGACTGAGACATTAGTTGTAGGTATATCGCGTTTACTACCAACTTTTTCAATGACAATCTCACGTAAATTTTCCGCGTCACCCGGAATTCATTAGCAAAAATAATAAAATTTCACTCGCTCGAGCGTGGTGGAGTTGTCTCATACCCTCCATAATTCTGATATCTGTTAGCTATAACGAGATGTTGTAAGGTAAAAGAAAAGCGGACTTTTAAAGCTGACAAAAGCGCACAAAGATGTGGATACAAATAAGTTAGCGGTAACTATGCCCAAGCGGTCACTCAGAAAATTCCTGCCTACTCCCGCACGCCTCAAGGATGTAAGGGGGCTTGGCATGTTTAAAGATCTATTCGACCGACATGAGCTTTGGCATATCAGTCGGACCTCTATCGCACGTGCTACTGCGATTGGCCTCTTCTGCTCTATGGTGCCGCTTCCAGGTCAGATGATTGTGGCAGTCTTTGTGGCAATTAGGATCGGCGCTAATGTTCCTTTGGCCTTTTCGCTCATTTTTATCACGAACCCGCTAACCATGCCGGTAATCTACCTTTCGGCCTACCTCTTAGGTAGCGCTTTGCTAAACGTACCTGTTATTGATGTCAACGCCATCGACTGGCTTGATCCCACGAGCCCAGAACTCCTCAGTATCTGGCCCTCCTTCTTGTTAGGGTGTTTTGTTATGGGTGTTATCGTGGCATTTTTTGGTTATTTCATTGCCGATGGCTTATGGCGTTTACGAATCGCACAGCGGATCTCTGAGAGAACACGCCGGCGTCGTGAAAGAAAAGCAAAGGAAAAAAGAGATAGAGGCAGCAATTCACACTAACGCGACTCTCTCAACCCTTCGGTAATTGGCAAGTTCGCAGCAACAAATGCCGGCAGAGTACAGGACACGATCGAGAGCACCAACGCTACTCCAGGGACAAGCAGGAAGTCTTCTAATCGAATGTGGACTGGCACATAGGCCAGCGGATAAACCGCAGTGTCCAGTAACGGACTGCCCGTTACCAACTCAATGATTTGCACAAGCGAGGGCATGACTAGCGACAGCACCAGGCCCAATCCCGCCCCCAACACCGCACCACCGACACCGATCATGGTGCCCTGAATGATAAATATCTGAGCAATATCGATCGAGCTAAAGCCGATCGCTCGTAGTATAGACGACGGTGCACGTCGGTCTGAGACCACGAGTACAAGGGAAGTGACTACATTAAAGATGGCGATGATCAATAAAGAGGCCAACATGAGAGCAACTATCTGTCGTGACAACTGGATGGCCTGATATAAATTACCCTGCGTTGCCGTCCAATCCGTCACCCAAAAGGCGGACGGGAGCATCTGCCGAAGATATCTCGCAAGCTGAGGTGCCTCGAGGGGATCAGCTATATTTAGCGCAAGAGCGCTACTCTTAGACGATCCATCTTCAATTAATCCACGGCCTGTCATTGAAAAGACATGGTCTATTTCCGTATCAGATGCGAGCAAAGAGACGATCTTCAGTGTTCCAGAGCGCAGCCTGTTCTGGTAACCACCTGCAGAGAGTAACGTTGATACGCTGTCCCCAACTGTTAGTCCTAGTGTGGCTGCTAGGTGAGAGCCAATGACAAGCTCCCCGGTGGCTAGTGAATCCACCTCTGGTCGTAAATGATCCTTATAAGGCTCGAGCGCGGCGTTTTCAGCAATGGTTAAGCGAGTGACTTGAGCATTGCCCTGAGCAACCAATAGAGCGTCGATGTCTTCGAAGCGGTTTCGTCGAATTACGCTCACCATTGGGTCTACGTCGCTCTGAACTGTGGCCCAGTCTTCCGCAGAGGCAAAACCCCGAATGGTGACGTGCGGTACCAGATTAAGTATCCGAACGCGCATCTCGCGTTCAAAACCATTCATAACCGATAGCGCAGCGAGAAGTAGCGAAATGGCAATGACCATACCGAAAATGGACAGTCGCGATAAAAAAGCGGACAAGCCACGTCCCGGATCATTTGCTTGACGGAGCGCGATGTCCCAATGGAGACGGCGCATCAGTCAGACGCACCGATTAACTGACCGTTGGCCAACTCATACTGCCTGTCCGTTCCCGCAGCGACTACTGGGTCGTGAGTGACAATGACAAATCCCGTGCCCTCGAAGACGACATCACCTATCAACGCCATAACCGACTCAGCTGTCTTAGGGTCCAAATTACCAGTAGGTTCATCCATTAGGAGGCATAGGGGCCGATTGATCAGCGCCCTACCAATCGCAACACGCTGTTTCTCGCCTCCCGAGAGACGGCTAGGCCGGTGATGTAGCCGATCTGACAGACCAAGCTCAACTAGCAGCTCCTCTGCCATTAAAAGTGCCTCTCTAGCGGTTTGTCCCGCGATCTGAGCGGGCATCGCCACGGCTTCGAGCGCCGAAAACTCAGGTATTAAGTGATGGAATTGAAAAACGAAACCAAGGTTTTTATTTCTCCAGCTGCACAAGGCGCGTTCGTCAAGGCTAGTGAGATCCTTATTACCGAGAAGCACTTTCCCCGATGTCACTCTATCTAGACCACCCAGTACGTTCAAAAGGGTCGACTTACCTGCACCCGAAGCACCAACGATGGCGATTCGTTCGCCGGCACTGAGCTCGAAATTGAGGTCATTGAGCACAGAAACACTGCCGGCGCCTGAATCGTACCGTTTTGAAATATCGACAGCAGATAAAACGCTCATGCAGCCTCCAATCCCTCCAACGCCAGCACAGGTGAAATCTTACTTGCACGATGCGCGGGATACACCGCTGCCATTACACTCAGGACTACAGAACCCAAGATGATGTAGGCAACGTCACGCCACTGCAGATCCGTGGGCAGCCCGCCGATGTAATAAACACTGGGGTCAAACAGCGTCCACCCAAATACCGTCTCCAGCACACGCATGAACGCTTCAAGATTAGCGGTCACCATGAGCCCTAGCACTAGACCAACAGCAATTCCGAGTAGTGCGAGAAACAGCCCATGGAGCATAAACACGACACGAATTTCAGCGGGAGTTAAGCCCAGCACCCGCAAAGAGGCAATATCTGACCTCTTCTCAGCCACCGACATCGTGAGCGATGAAATAATACTGAACGCCGCAACTGCTATCAGCGCTGACAACAGAACACTTACCATGAGCTTTTCCATTCGGATGGCAGCAAATAGTGATTGATATTTTTCGGCCCAAGTTATCGGTGTCAATACGCCCTCACTCTCTAAACTAATGAGTCTAGCCAGTTCGCCCGCACGATAAGGGTCTGATAGCTGCAGTCGGATGCCGTCCGCGCGCGCTACCCGACTAAGCTTACGAGCTGTGTCAAGAGATGTCAGCGCTAGTATTGCGTCGGGACTGGCCCCAACGGCAACCACGGCCCCCACTGTTAGCTTTCGGTACCGAGGTAATACACCGAACGGTGTTATCGCGACATGAGGAAGGACCGCGTCAATCGAATCACCCACACCTACGCCTAGATTACGCGCAAGCACCTCCCCCAACGCCACCTGAAAGCTCTCGGACGTGATACGTGAGAGATCACCCTCT
The DNA here is from genome assembly GCA_913031575.1 of uncultured Halieaceae bacterium. GTDB lineage: Bacteria > Pseudomonadota > Gammaproteobacteria > Pseudomonadales > Halieaceae > Luminiphilus. The sequence goes on from CAJWEV010000003.1 coordinate 5,952, forward strand.
ATAACCGTCATCGAGAGGACCTCCGGGTTAACTGAACCGACGCCCGTAAGCTGGGCCCCGGCGGACGAAAACTCGCCGCGCAGCATCAGCTGTCGACGAATGAAGGGTGTATGACTAAAGGTTAGTCCTTCCAGCTCTGTGAGCTCGATTACGCCAGAAGCAGTCGATACATCGTTCACTTCAAGATGTGGAACCGCCTTCAACAATCGGCCAGTGAGCTCACCTGCCAGACCATTCATTACAGATAAGACAACGATTAGGCTCGAGACGCCCAGTGCCATGCCCAGCGCGGCGAAAATCGTCACGCCGCGTGTAAAAGCGCGTTGTTCTTTACTGAAACTCAGTCGCCTTGCGATTATGAGGTTCAAACGGAAGGACATTAGCGCTCGGTGGGATCGAATTCGACAGCACCCGGTATTAAGCTATTAGAGCGTGTTTCGGTTTCACAACGTTGTGGATCGCCACCACAGATCTCGCAGGACTGATCTATACCCGCTGCGCCCATACCACCACAGGATCCCTTTATAGGCTCCCGTCCTGCCATCACACCCACTGACATGGCCGCGACAATCAGCGCGAAAGCTAAAAATGTTAATACGAAGATCACTCGGCCTTTTCCCCCACTTTAGACTCCGTTAGCCACTGAGTCATAGCGTCGCTATATGAGCTTACCAGCTGGCCGTCCTCACGCGAAATGAGAAAAACCGCTAGCTCGTGTACATCCGCTAACCTAAGAGCTTCCTTAGTACCGACTATCATGAGAGCCGTAGCCCATGCATCCGCAATCATGGTTGAAGGATGCACAACTGTCGCAGATACAAGATCATGCTCTATTGGATAACCGGTTCGTGGGTCAATCAAATGAGAGAAGCGGCGTCCCCCATCTTCAAAAAAGTTTCTGTAATCACCGGAGGTGGCAACTCCGACATTTTTTACTTCTATAGCTGTGAAAATCTGTCCACGACTACCCGGCGCTGGACGCTCAACGGCCAGGCGCCAGGCATCGCCTCGAGGGCTCGTACCGCGGACCTGAATCTCTCCACCTACTTCCAGCATGAAGTGATTTAAACCGAGGTCATCCAGCGAATCCGCGGCAATATCAACGGCATACCCCTTGGCAATTGACGAAAAATCCAGCGTAACTTTGTTGTCACGCTTAACAAACCAACGCGTCGATAGATCCCATGCGAACTTGTCTAAACCTACAAAGGGCTCAACGGCAGCAATCTCTGTGTCCGTAGGACGCTTCGTAACACCCTCGGGACCAAAACCCCAAAGATTGATCAGGGGCGAGACCGACGGGTCGTATGCGCCGTCCGTTGCATAATAGATATCGAGCGCCGTCTTGAACACCAATACCAAGTCCCAATCGACTTCAATGGCCTCCTCGGCCGGTAGCCGATTCAGTTCACTCAGCGTCGAAGACGATAGATAGTGGTTCATGCTGTCATCAACCGCCGAGAAGGCTTCCAGAACGGCGTCTTTGACTGTTTCTTCGGTGACGGATCCTTCCACACCATGGTAGATCAAGCTCCATTGAGTCCCGAATATAGGCCCAGAAAGCTGTATACCCCCAGGAGCCTTGTGGCAGCCGCTCAACCAAAGCAAAAAGGCCAGCGCGATGGCTGGCCCTCGGGACAAAAACAGAGGAGGGTTAGCCGCCAAAGTCATCGAGGAAAATATTCTCGCGCTCAACGCCCAAATCCAAAAGCATATCAATGCACGCCTTGTTCATCATGGGCGGCCCACACATGTAGTACTCGCAATCCTCAGGAGCTGGATGATCCTTCAAGTACTGCTCAAACAACACGTTGTGTATAAATCCAGTGAGGCCGCTCCAGTTATCCTCGGGCTGAGGGTCAGATAACGCCACATGCCAGTCGAAGTTGTCATTCTCGGCGGCAAGAGTGTCGTAATCCTCGACATAGAACATCTCGCGAAGCGAACGTGCGCCATACCAAAAGCTGATTTTGCGGTCTGTCTTGATTCGACGCAGCTGATCGAAGAGATGCGATCGCATCGGCGCCATCCCCGCACCACCACCAATAAACACCATCTCTGCGTCGGTTTCCTTAGCGAAGAACTCACCGAACGGACCGTAAACATTAACCTTATCACCAGGCTTCAGATTAAACACCCAACTCGACATGATGCCGGGGGGCAGCCCTTCGGTGCGAGGCGGGGGCGTCGCCACACGAATATTGAACTTAACCACACCCTTTTCTTCAGGATAATTCGCCATCGAATAGGCTCGAATCGTTGTATCTGGGCAAGAAGACTCCAGCTTAAAAAAACCAAAATGCTCCCAATCGCCTCTGTACTCCTCACCAATATCGAAATCTGAGAACGTTACCTCGTGCGGTGGACACTCTAGCTGCACGTAGCCACCAGCTCGGAAGTCACAAGTCTCGCCCTCAGGCAGCTTCAACACCAACTCCTTGATGAACGTAGCCACGTTGTCGTTGCTCTCTACGGTGCACTCCCACTGTTTAACACCAAACACCTCTTCCGGGATCTCAATCTTTAGATCCTGCTTGACTGGAGTCTGACAGGACAGCCTCCAGCCCTCGTTGGCCTCACGACGCGTAAAGTGGCTTTCCTCTGTCGGAAGCAACGAGCCGCCCCCTTCAGAGACCACACACTTACACTGGGCGCACGTACCACCGCCACCACAGGCACTGGCCAAAAACAAATCAGCATCGGCAAGAGTCTGCAGCAGCTTGCCACCGGCTGGCACCTGAATAGTCTTCTCACCGTTTATCTCGATGTTGATGTTACCGCTCGCAACCAGCTTGCTACGCGCCGCCAGAATCACCATTACCAAGGCAACAACTACGGCAGTAAACATCGCAACACCAAAAAAAATAGTTGTATACACAGATCTCTCCTAGAGCTTATGTAGCCAATTAAATATCGATGCCACCAAAGGACATAAAGCCAAGCGACATTAAGCCCACAGTGATAAAGGTTATACCAAGTCCCTGCAACCCATCGGGAATGTCGCTGTACTTCAACTTCTCACGTATGCCTGCAAGCGCAACAATAGCCAGTGCCCAACCGACGCCCGCACCAAATCCGAAGACGGCGCTCTCGCCAAAATCAAGGCTTCGCTCAACCATCAAGAGTGATGCACCCAGAATCGCGCAGTTCACCGTTATGAGCGGCAAAAAAACACCAAGCGCGGAGTACAGGGCTGGTACATAGCGATCAAGGAACATCTCTAAAATCTGAACCATCGCTGCGATCACGCCGATGTACGAAAGCAATCCCAAGAAGCTCAGATCAAGATCTGGATAGCCTGCCCACGCCAAAGCGCCCTCCGCCAAAAGATTTTGGTAAATCAGGTTATTAACCGGCACAGTGATTGTGAGAACCACCACCACAGCGATACCCAGGCCAAAGGCGGCGGAAATTTTTTTGGATACCGCGAGAAAGGTGCACATGCCAAGGAACCAAGCCAGCGCCATATTCTCAATGAAGACCGCCCGCACAAAGAGACTCAAATAATATTCCATTACGCGCCCTCCTCCGCAACCGTGTGCTTAGCAATCTTGAACTCAGGCTCTTCGACTTGCTCGGTTTGCATTGCTCGAATTGCCCAGATAAGGAAGCCAATGAGGAAGAAAGCACTGGGTGGCAGTAACAACAGACCGTTCGGGTTATACCAGCCACCTTCCGTAACAACAGGAAGGATCTCGATACCCATTAAAGATCCCGCACCGAAGAGCTCACGAACGATACCGACAACAATGAGTACGAATGAGTAGCCCAGCCCGTTCCCCAAACCATCAAAAAAACTAGGTATCGGTGGGTTCTTCATCGCAAAAGCCTCGGCACGACCCATCACAATACAATTCGTGATAATCAGTCCTACGAATACACTCAATTGCTTTGAGATGTCGTAGGCGACGGCCTTTAGAATCTGGTCAACCACAATTACCAATGACGCAATAATGGTCATCTGGACGATGATTCGAATACTCGACGGAATGTAGCTCCGGATACAGGAAATAAAGAACGATGAGAACGCTGTCACGGCCGTCAAAGCAACTGACATTACTAGGCTTACCTGAAGTGATGATGTGACTGCCAACGCAGAGCAAACACCAAGGATCTGAAGTGCGATCGGGTTGTTCTGAATGACCGGAGAAAATAAGGTCTCGCGAACGCTCATTAGGCATTACCTCCACGCAGGTTGCCAAGAAGCGGCGCGAAACCGTCGTCCCCGAGCCAGTATTGAACTAAGTTGCTTACGCCTTTCGTCGTCAGTGTTGCTCCTGACAGCCCATCGACCTGCCATTGCGCATCTGCGGACGCAGGGTTTACGGTCCCTTTGAGTACAGTAATACCAACGTCACCGTCTTTGTAAGCAAGCTTGCCCGACCACTTTGCTTTCCAGCTTGGATTATCGACCTCACCGCCAAGTCCTGGTGTTTCTCCGTGCTCGTAGAAGCCGAGGCCAACAATAGTATTTGCGTCAGACTCAAGCGCAACGAAGCCATAGAGCGTCGACCACAGACCGTAGCCATGAATTGGCAGAATGATGCGATCAAGACTACCGTCTCCGTCGTTCACGAGATAAACCACAGCTCGATGCTCACGACGAATAATCTTCGCTGGATCTTGATCACCACTTAATGCGCGCGACTGCGACGGATCTTTCGATGATTTGCGCTGATCAAACGCTGCCGGGTCAACGTCGTCGACAAACAAGCCCGTATCTAAATCAACTACGCGCGCTTCAATCGTTTCAAACTGCTCTTCCACCGATCGTTCGGGGTCGTACAATCCACCCGCCATTAAAATATTGCGCTTTAAGTCTCGCGCCTTGTTCGCTTCCTGCTGCGGCTTCAAGGCCACCGCAGCTGTAGAGACGACGACCGAGCAGACAATACAGAGGCCAAGCGCGACCGCGAGTACGCGAGACAATGTCTCGTTATTAGCTGACACGAGCTAGTCTCCTCTTAATGTTGGCTTGCACCGCGAAATTATCGAAAAGCGGAGCAAACAGATTTGCGAACAAGATTGCGAGCATCATGCCCTCAGGGAATGCAGGGTTTACAACACGGATCAATACGCACATGACTCCAATAAGTGCTCCATAGGCCCAGCGACCGCTGTTAGTCATGGCCGCCGATACGGGGTCAGTGGCCATGAAGAACGCACCGAAAGCGAAGCTTCCAATGACCATATGCCAGTACCACGGCATGGCAAACATGGGGTTGCTATCTGAGCCAATCACGTTAAGCAGTAATGAGAACGCAATCATACCGGCAAAGCAGCCTGCGACGACGCGCCATGAGGCAATACCCATAATCAACAAGATGCCACCACCGATCATGATGGATAGCGCTGAGGTTTCACCGATAGACCCTGGCATGGCGCCCACGAAGGCATCCCACCACGTGTAAGCAGTGGTCAAACCTGCCATACCATCGGTTGCTACAACGCTTAGCGCCGTAGCACCGGAATAGCCATCAACTGCCGTCCAAACAGTGTCACCAGACAACTGCGCCGGATAGGCGAAGTAAAGGAAAGCACGACCGGTCAATGCTGGGTTCAGGAAGTTTTTGCCCGTGCCACCGAATACTTCCTTGGCAACAACTATGCCGAACGAGATACCCATAGCCGCTTGCCAGAGAGGCAAATCGGGCGGCAATGTCAGCGTGAACAAAATTGACGTTACGAAAAATCCCTCATTGATCTCGTGTCCACGCTTCATGGCGAATAACACTTCCCAGAAACCACCCACAATGAACGTTACGGCATACAAGGGGAGGAAATGAACCGCACCGTATAGAAAGTTGTCCCATAAGCTATTGGCATCATAACCGCCAAGGCTCGCGACAATCGCACCGCGCCAGCCTTCAAGGGAATAACCTCCAGCAGCAATCACTTCATTTGCCTGGTAGCCAATGTTATACATGCCATAAAACATGGCTGGGAAGGTACAGAACCACACCGTAATCATGATGCGCTTCAGGTCAATACCGTCGCGAACGTGTGCTGATGACTTAGTAACACTTGAGGGGCTATAGAAGATGGTGTCTACCGCTTCGTAAAGCGCATACCACGATTCGTACTTACCACCTGGCTTAAAATGGGGTTCGAGATTATCTAAGGTACTTCGCAATCCCACTACTTATCCCTCCTTCTCAATGCGTGCCAGATTGTCGCGCAACACCGGCCCGTACTCGTATTTGCCTGGGCAAACGTAAGTGCAGAGCGCCAAGTCTTCTTCATCTAGCTCAAGACAACCCAAAGCCTGAGCTGTCTCTGTATCGCCAACCAACAGCGCACGTAACAATTGTGTAGGTAAAATATCCAAGGGCATAATGCGCTCGTAGGCACCCACGGGCACCATCGCACGCTCTGAACCGTTTGTTGTTGTCGTCATTTCGAGCGGCTTACGACCAAACAAACTACTGAGGTAAATGCCCATCGCTGAATGCTTTTTGGTACCGGGAGCCAGCCAGCCCATGAAGATCCTGTCGCGTCCCTCTGCAAGGACGGCCACCTGATTATGGAACCGCCCAAGATATGCAGAGTGCGCCTGAACCCGCCGACCACCCAAGACAGACCCGCTAATGAGCCGATTTTCTCCGGCTGCCTGATTGCCGGCAACGAGCGCTTCGATATCGGCTCCGCGGCGGGTGCGAACAATCTGCGGTGTCTCCGCCGCGGGTCCTGAAACAGAAACAACGCGATCACTATAAACCTCACCATCAAGGAAGAGGCGCCCAACCGCAATCACATCTTGATAGTCAACCGTCCAAGCGAGCTTGTTAAGAGACGCTCCCTGGAGGAAGTGAACATGCGTACCCACCAGTCCTGCAGGATGAGGCCCATCAAAGACCGCGCTTTGTACTCGAGCGTGCGCAGCTAGGGGTGCATTGCTACCCGGTATGACGCAAACATATACACTGCAATCGACCATGTTAGCCAAAAGTGACTGACCTAACTCAAACGCCTCGCGCTGCTCGGCGATCACAATTTCGGGGTCAACCGCGTGAGGACGAGTGTCGATCGCTGTGATAAATAAACCGCTTGGGCTTGTTGCTGGATCGGCCACCTTGCTGAACGGCCTAACCCGAATAGCTGTCCACTCACCTGATTCGATTAAGCGAACTTTAATGTCGTCAGCGCTTAGCTGTGTCACCTCGTCTACGCTTGAAGCGCCCCAGTTGCGTGCTGCAACACCATCATCAACCTCAATAACTAGAGACTGGAACACGCGGCGTGCCCCACGATTAATCGCAGAAACACGGCCTGACGCGGGCGCTGTGTATACAACGCCTTCACACTTCTTATCTGTAAAAATGGTATCGCCTTTGGCAACAGTATCGCCTTCGGCAACCGCCATCGTGGGCTTCATGCCAACGTAGTCGGCTCCTACGAGCGCTACGTGACGGGGTGATAATTCTCGAGCGATCGTTTGCTCGGGCGCCCCTGCCAGTGGAATATCCAATCCGCGGCGAATTTTAATCATGCCTGTCCCTATCTACGTTCGCAAAACGCGCACGCGTTCGTGATGGCTGTCGCGTAGTCAGCTTGCACCGAAGTCGCTCAGACTATGTCTGATTTGAGCCTGGCCACTCCCCCCAGTGAAGTGAACTACAGCTTTGCCGGCGGCTGATTTTCATCTCATTTATCGACTGCTCCAGCGCCGCGAATTCTAACGAAGCTGACGCCGAGTTACCACATTTCTCTGCAAATCAGAGGCCACCGGTATCTGTAGGGGGATAGGTGAGATATTTTATTCCTGCCATCCTCTCCAAAACCCTGTAAACCTGACAGCTGTAGCCGTATTCGTTATCGTACCAAAGGTACAGAACAGCATGCCTCCCATTTACAATAGTGGCCTGCGCGTCAAATACGCAAGCTGCGCGTGAACCCACGAAATCGGTCGATACCACCTCGGGTGAGTTAGAGAAATCTATTTGTTTTCTGTTTGGACTGTGAAGCGCGACCTGACGCATGAATTCGTTCAGTTCATCCTTAGACGTCTCTTTTCCAAGGGTCACATTTAGGATGGCCATAGACACGTTAGGTGTCGGTACGCGAATAGCATTCCCGGTTAACTTACCCGTCAAGTCCGGCAGGACTTTTTCCACAGCCTTTGCAGCACCAGTTTCGGTCAACACAAGATTCAGCGGTGCACTTCGACCTCTGCGATCCGCCTTGTGGTAGTTATCGATAAGGTTCTGGTCATTGGTGAACGCGTGAACCGTTTCGACGTGACCGGATTCAATACCAAACGCGTCCTGAATTACTTTTAGCGGAGGAACGATCGCATTCGTGGTGCACGACGCCGCGGACAGAACAGTGTCACCCTCAGTGATCTCATCGTGATTAATACCCGCCACAATGTTTTTGATATCGCCCTTACCCGGAGCAGTCAGGATGACCTTCCTGACCCCCTTTGCTTTGAGATGACGCGACAGTCCATCACGGTCCCGCCACACACCCGTGTTATCGACTACAAGGCAGTCGCTAATACCGTGGGCCTCGTAGTCCACGTCTTCAGGAGCATTCGCATAAATGACTTTAATCTCGTTGCCATTCGCCACAAATGACTGGCGCTCCTCATCAACGCGAATCGTGCCCTGAAATACACCGTGAACCGAGTCTCGACGCAGGAGGCTTGCCCGCTTCAACAAGTCATCGGGAGCGCTACCCTTCCGAACCACTATAGCCCGCAGTCGCAGATTGTCGCCACCGTCTGTTTTAGCGACCAAAATACGCGCCATGAGGCGTCCAATGCGGCCGAATCCAAAGAGAACCACATCAACCGGCCCCTTGGGACGATGAGTTGAGTCGACAAGATGTGAGAGGCGATCAGCAACGAAATCATCTAATGATAAATCTTCGCCTTGATGTTTATCAAAGTACTCGACCGATAGGCGACCTATATCAATATGCGAGGGGCCCAAATTAAGCTTTGCCATCGACTCGATGACACGGATGGTTTCGAACTCGGACAACTCGTTATTTTCGATCTGCCGAACCCAGCGGTGAGTTTTCATTATGTCCAGAACGCTGAGATTAACCAACGAATTTCCGTAGATGTAACACTTAACGTTCTTTTCACGCGCCAGTGTACCGACGATAGGAATCATGGATTCAGCAAGCGCCTCGCGCTCCTTCCAATCCACGAAATAATCATCAGGACGCTGGCGCTTTCTCTGTGGCGCCATGGTTGTTTCCCGCTTGCGGACTCCCTGTGAAGTCTCAGTGTGTGAGTGTTTGCGGATTATCGCTCCGAGAGCAGGTGAACAGCAACCGTTCAGACCTAGCATGCGACTGTTGTGACGAGTAAACTCGCGCACCTCGCGGGGGGAGCTAATGACTTCATTTTTAGACATCACATCGACATTGCCCTGGCCGAATGCGATAGGTAAGCGAACTGCGATAGGCCCACTCGTGGGTTCCGCAGAGTCCGAGGCCATCAGTGAACTGGCAAAAACGACGCCACTAATTCTAGTTATTACAGCCACAACTGCGGCGGCGCACAACCTAGTCTCTGAACTTCCCTTCTTTCTCAGCGATGATCGGGAAATCCTGCTTATGCCCGACTGGGAAACACTGCCATACGATAACTTCTCTCCCCACGAAGACATCGTCTCCGATCGACTGAAAGCACTGTCTCAACTACCTACCCTAACGACCGCTGTTGTTATTGTCTCCGTCACAACATTGATGCATCGCTTGGCACCGAGACACTTCATCGATGCCGGTGTTCTCAGTCTCCAGATGGGAGAGACACTGAACGCAGAGCAATTTGTAAGAAATTTGACTCGAAACGGTTATCGAAGCGTCGACACCGTTTACGAACATGGAGAGTTCGCAACGCGCGGCTCACTGTTAGATGTCTTTCCCATGGGTAGCGACGAGCCACTCCGTATTGATCTGTTTGATGGCGAAATTGAATCGCTGCGCACATTTAACCCCGAAACCCAGCGCACAACAAAGCGGCTCCAGCGAATCGACCTACTTCCTGCCAGAGAATTCCCCCTGCACACCGATGCTATTGAGCGTTTCAAAATCGATTGGTACCGCACTTTTGATGGTGATCCTGAGCGATGCAGTGTCTTCAATGAAGTGAGTCAGGGAAGAGCACCACAAGGCGCCGAATATTATTTACCGCTGTTCTTCGATGAATGTCACTCGATGTTCGACTACCTACCGGTCGACACGCCTGTGGTTATGGTGGGCAACAACTTCAGTTCAGCCAAACGCTTTTGGACTGAGGTAAACAGGCGTTTCGACGAATATGGTGTCGACCCGCGGCGCCCCTTGGTTGAGCCTTACAGAGGCTTCATTTCGGTGGAGGAACTCTATGAATCAATCGGCAAACATTGCGTTTTGGAATTCCGCGACTCGGCTGAGGCCCCACTGCACTTCACGCTTGATACTTACACACCAGAGCCTTTTTCTTCCGGAGATGAATTCAGCAATGTGTCGGGAGTCGGAAAGCTTTCTGTTCTGCTAAAAGCTCACCAATCACCCGTGCTACTAAGCGTTGAAAGTGCCGGTAGACGAGAGATCATCCTGGAGTCACTTGCAAAAGAGGGATTACAAGCAAAACACGTTGAGAGCTGGGAGAAATTCCAAGCCAGCGGAGCGACTCTTGGCATTAGCGTCACTGACATAACTCGTCCTCTCTTCACCTCGCCCAAGGCGCCAGCACTGATTTCCGAAGATCAACTATTCGGTCAGCGTGTAGCGCAAAAGCGTCGCCGCAAGACAACAGAAGAGACCGATACGCAAGCCATTATTAGGGACCTGACCGAGCTCCGTGAAGGGATGCCTGTCGTGCACCTTGAGCACGGTGTCGGACGATACATAGGTCTCGAAAAGCTAACCATCGAAGGTCATCATGCTGAATTCCTGCTTCTCGAGTACGCGAACAGCGATAAGTTGTACGTACCAGTTGGATCGCTAAATCTCATCAGCCGCTATGCTGGCGGTGATCAAGATACGGCACCGCTTCACCGATTAGGTACCGAGCAATGGTCCAAGGCGCGTAAGAGAGCCTCCCAACGTGCCTCTGACGTTGCCGTACAGCTATTAGAAGTGTACGCAAAGCGCGAGGCGCGAAAAGGCTTTGCCCATAGCTTAGATGAAGAGTCGTGGGAAGTTTTCTGCTCCAGCTTCACGTTTGAAGAAACACCCGATCAAGCAGCTGCCATTGAAGCTGTCCGTAAAGATATGTGTGCTGAAAAGGTGATGGATCGGCTTATCTGCGGTGATGTTGGTTTCGGCAAGACAGAGGTGGCCATGCGTGCGGCGTTCATAGCCGCGCAGAACCATAAACAAGTTGCGGTTCTTGTTCCCACTACTTTACTCGCTCAGCAGCACTTCAATAATTTCAACGATCGTTTTGCAGACTGGCCCATTACAGTTGAGGTGGTGTCACGCTTCAAAACTGCGAAAGATATCGCTGCCGTGAGTAAGCGATTGCAAGCCGGTGAGATTGATATTCTGGTCGGCACACATAAGCTTTTGCAGATCGATTTCGGCTTCAAGGATCTGGGCCTACTTATCATTGATGAGGAGCACCGGTTCGGAGTAAAACAGAAGGAAGCTATTAAAGCACTGCGCGCCGAAGTCGACATTCTTACGATGACAGCGACACCGATACCTCGAACGCTCAATATGGCCTTAGGAGGCTTACGAGACCTATCGGTCATTGCGACGCCGCCTGCCAAACGTTTATCTATCAAAACATTTATTCGCGAGCACAATGTCGGCTTAGTAAAAGAGGCCATCTTGCGGGAGACCTTGCGCGGGGGGCAGGTGTATTACCTGCACAACGAGGTCAAAACCATTCCAGAAACCGCACGCAAACTATCGGAGCTAGTGCCTGAACTATCGTTTGGCGTTGCGCACGGTCAGTTGAGAGAGCAGGAGCTAGAGCGCGTGATGACTGACTTCTATCATCAACGTCACAACGTTCTCGTATGCTCGACCATCATCGAGACGGGGATAGATATCCCCAATGCAAACACCATTATCATCGATAGAGCCGATAAATTTGGGCTGGCACAACTTCATCAATTACGTGGCCGCGTCGGGCGATCACACCACCAAGCTTATGCCTATTTACTCTCCCCTCCCCGCTCGGTACTGACATCGGATGCGGAAAAGCGCCTGGAAGCTATTGAGTCAGCCGGTGCCTTGGGTGCCGGATTCATGCTCGCGTCGCATGACCTTGAGATCCGCGGTGCCGGCGAACTACTCGGTGATGAACAGTCGGGACAGATTGAGCAGGTAGGGTTTTCACTCTACCTTGAAATGCTTAATCGTGCAGTTGAATCACTCCGCAAAGGTGAAATTCCGGACATCGATGCACCTCTGGAAACCGGAACTGAGATCAAGATGCATCTACCAGCACTGATCCCCGACGACTATCTTCCCAATATCTCCACACGCCTCGTGTTGTATAAACGAATCGCACAAGCAAAAGACAAGGAGGCCTTGAATGATATTCAGGTCGAGATGATCGATCGCTTTGGCCTCTTGCCTGATGCAACCAAACAGCTGTTTATCCAAGCCGAAGTTCGGCTTCGGGCTCAGGCCCTTGGGATATCGGAAGTTGACGTGGGCGATGCAGGTGGTAGCGTCAAGTTTGAGTCGACGACCCCTGTACCGGTGAATGCACTAATAGGCCTGCTGCAGCGCAATCCGAAAGAGTTTAAGTTAGCGGGCTCTGACACATTGCGGTTTATTCGAGAACTGGAATCAGGTGAAGCACGTCGTAACTACGTTGATACGCTCATGACACAGTGGGAAGAGGCATGCAAAAGCAGCTGACCAAACAGGTATCGGTATTGCTACTGGCGTCATCGCTTGGTAGCGCCGCACTCGGCCAGGAGCGTGGATCGGCACTCGCCACAGTGCCCGGGTACAGCGATGACGCGTCAGGCTGGGTCCGCATTGAAGTTGCCATATTTACAAATTCAGACGCGGCTGTACTGAGCGCCGAAACTTGGGAGCACGCCCCCACACTGCGATACCCCGAGAACAGGCGTTGGCTTACCCGATATGGGGAGATCAAAGCCCTAATGGATGAGTGGGGAGAATCCGCTGTCACAGTGAACGCTGATGGTTCTGTTGACGTTATACCAGAACCCGTTACGGAGCCGTTGATCGAGACCGCACAGAATAGTAGCAAGCCGCGTATCGATGGCGAGCTAGCTGTAGCATCCGTGGAGGAAAATACGGGCGACACCTCCTTGGAAACTGACCTTGTCGTAGACTCAACGCTCAGCATTGATGGACTCGAGACGCCCACTGGCGCTGACACCAGCCTCTCGTCCGAGTTAGATAGAGCTGACCTCGCTAAACTGGTCAAGTCCTTGCCACAGGACGCACTGGAGCTCACTGAAAACGCGGATATCGCGCCACACAGCGTCTCCCCAGGCGCATCGCCCGATAGGTCTCAAGTGTCCATGGAGGAGTTGCGGACCGGAACCAATAGGGAGCCGAGCGAGCACATCGCCACTACCGATGAAATCGTAGAACGCGACCCTGTGATAGCAACCAATAGAGAAGTTTTTCAAGATAACGTCGACACCGCGGCGATTGATGCCGTTGATATCTTCAACACCGGCGAACTGACGGATGCGAGCGCTCGGTTAGGCAGTACAACCGGCTCCTTACCTGATGACAGTAACTTTCCTGGCTCCGACATAGACTGGTTAGACGGTTACGCAGTTGATGAAGAGGACGTCCGGGACACCAAAACGATCGCTCCCGAGGAGGCGCCAGCTGCACTGCCAACACCGTATCAAGCACTCACGGTGGAGATGCTCAAACAAGGTCTGGACAAACTCCAACAGCAGACTGAAAGAGCCCCGGTAACGGCTCTGGCCTGGCTGCAAGCCCCCGGTGATCAGGGCTCTCCCGTTGTTGCGGATACCTGGCAGCAAGCGAGTGACTTCCCTATCATACAAGGCACTCTGACTTTCACGCGTGACGACGAATCGGCCATCACGGTCGATCTTTGGTTAAACACGATCGGAGACTACCTACCGCCGCGTTTTACAGCGATAGAGACACCCTCCGCGCCCGAGCGAATACTGGTAATAGAAACAATCCCAGCCGATCAAGAACCGGTGCAAAATTCTGAATTGCCCGAATTTATTGACTTACGAACCGGTCTGAATACCGATGGCTCCGCGTCCAGCGTGGATGCGACTGTTGACTCTGCAGTACAAACGTCCAGCCCCTACCGGCACGCCATCGCTGTCTCGGAGCAACGAGACATTCGGGAGGGTTATGTCCGCTACATTGACCATCCAACACTTCAGATTGTCGCAACTTGGCGCGAATTATCATTCAGGGAGGTCTACGAACTCGGTGAGTCACAGCGCCTTAGACGCGACATCGATAGCTTGACGCGAACACTGACCGCTGCGCCAACCCCAGGGGGTCCGCGACCAAAGGCGAACCCTAGGCTTTCAGATACTAATGCTCCATAGGTTCCACCGGCGCGTGATGGATCGTATGGGTCGGGAATGCAATCTCGGCATCATTTAGCTCTACGATATCTAAAATCTGTAGCAGCACATTTTCCTTAATCGCGTGGTACTCGACCCAGTTCGTGGTCTTGGTAAACGCATAGACAAAGAAATCTAGCGAGGAAGGACCCATATGATTGAAATTCACAATCATTGTCCGGTCCTGTGCAATGTCTTCATGCTCTTTCAGCATGATCTGAACATCATTGACAATCTTCGCTACTCGTCCGGCATCCTCGTAGCGCACACCAATGATTTCGTAGATCCTTCGGTTTGTCATGCGCGACGGATTTTCCAGCGCAACGTTGGAAAAGGTCGAGTTGGGAACGTACAAGGGACGCTGATCGAAAGTCCGAATGCGGGTTACGCGCAAACCAATGTCCTCAACAGTCCCCTCGATACTGCGATCAGGCGATCGAATCCAGTCTCCGACGGCGAAGGGCCGATCTAGATAGATACTTAGACCACCCAAAAAGTTCGCCAGCATGTCTTTTGCGGCAAAGCCGACAGCAATGCCTCCAATGCCGCCAAAGGCAAGAAGACCCGAAACTGAAACACCTAGGGACTGTAAAACCATGAGGGCCGCAAGAACCCACACCGTAATTCTTGCCAGTCGAGCTACAGCACTGATAGTCGCCCGGTCATCGGAATCTCGAGGCCCTCGGTGCTCGGAAAGCAATTCTCGTTCAATACCCGTGGAAACGCGATGCAGGAGCCACCCAAGAAGCAATATCAATAAGGTGTCTGCTAAGTGCAGTAAACTGACTCGAATCGCCTCAGCTTCCTCAAATAAGCTTAAAGAGCCGTAAACGATACAAACCCACATCGCCCATTCTGCAGGCGGTGAAATCGAATAGTAGACAACATCGTCCCATCGTGTGGTTGTCGTATCGGCAAAGACCCCAAGGCGCTGTACGGATCGTCGGATGATGAAATGGCCGAATAGACCCATTGCGAACAGGGAGAGTAGCGCAGCGATAACAACCGGAATGCCGGTCGCTTCACTCAATGGAGTGACAAGATTCAGAAAGAAATCCATGAGATATCCAAACCATAATTAAGGTGCATAAGCTAACCATCCACCACGCTTCGGCCAATACTGTACATTCAAACATACTGGATATATAGTCAGGAAAACGTATGGGGGTCAGGGCGTGATTAAGTTAACTGCTAGACAACAACAAGTGATGGACGTCATCAAATCGAGTATCGAGGCAACAGGTATGCCCCCCACTCGCGCAGATATCGCCCGGGTGCTGGGCTTCAAATCGGCTAACGCCGCTGAAGAGCACCTGAAGGCACTGGCGAAAAAAGGTGTCATCGAGCTTGTTGCGGGCGCATCACGAGGCATTCGACTCACAGAGCAACACGGCTTACCGATTATTGGTCGCGTTGCTGCGGGCGCGCCGCTGCTAGCGCAAGAGCACATCGAAGATTATTGTGACCTGCGTGCAAGTTTCTTTGCACCACCCGCGCACTACCTGCTTCAAGTCTGTGGTGACAGCATGATTAACGTCGGAATATTCGACGGTGATCTACTTGCCGTTCACAGCACGACAGAGGTCAATGAGGGTCAGATTGCTGTTGTAAGAATTGATGATGAAGTGACGGTTAAGCGCTGGAAGCGAATTAGTAACACACGCGTCGATCTAGTTGCGGAAAATGACGACTACGCCACAATCAAACTCGATCTCCTTGAACAAAACGTTTTCATTGAGGGTGTTAGCGTAGGAGTCATCCGACGCTGAGCTAGTAAGGCACGCTAATGAAGGGTGCGCTGCTCAGCTTTTTTAACGCTTTGGCTGCTTTCCATTTCGAGTCCAGACATTTCAGCGATCTTAGCCGCGGCTTGGATACCCGCCTGAATCATCACCTTGGCGACTTCCAGATTGTTTTCCATGAGGTACGCGCAAGCCTCTTCAGAAAACTGAATGCTCACTAAAGGCTCTGAATCGTCGTCTGCGCGCTGCAGAATTACCTCTCCATCTCCTAGGTCAACGATTTCCAAAAGCGATGTAGACATGGTCCAACCTCACAATATATCGTGTCGTGTTCCCGACATTAACACTATAGATCGGGTTTTACCACAATCCATGAAATCCGTTTACGACTCGTCTATCGCATCGGCAACACGAGCCATTAGTGACTCGAGTTCCGCGAAACAACGACGCGCAGTGTCAAAATCAAACACATTGCTGGAAACCGCAATAAAACTCCTCGAGGCCTGCGGAGCAAGACCCGGAGGAATCTCTCTTTGAAGATCGGCTAACCAACCTGATCGCTCAAGCATAGCCATCTCACTTACCTCGGGCGATTGTGCGATGCCGGTTGCCAGTGGCGGAGTGTCCACGGCTCGGTGGGGGGGCTTAGTAGGTATCGATGGGACACGGTTACAGGCGAGCAGCTGCCAACCATAGGCGTCGAGTAAATGCAGGCGGACGGCTGGACCGAAGGAT
Source organism: uncultured Halieaceae bacterium (assembly GCA_913031575.1). GTDB lineage: Bacteria > Pseudomonadota > Gammaproteobacteria > Pseudomonadales > Halieaceae > Luminiphilus. Next base: position 22,933 of record CAJWEV010000003.1, read on the forward strand.
GCCGTCAGAACCGATAACGGTTTACTGTCTTCCGCAATAGCGCTGCGCCAGCTTTCAAGGACGACTGAAGCCATGTACATGCTGTGATTCGCAAACGACTGCGCCTGACTCACGCGAGACTAGCTCCGTTTGGACTTTGATTTTGCTTTCGGCCTCGCTTTTCTCTTTTTAGGCGCTGATTTACCTGATCCATCAGATACCCATTTCCCACTGTCGAAGAATGCCTTCCAACCCGTCGCCTTACCATCTACCTCAGTCATAACGAACTGCTCCTTGGTCTTTCGACTGAAGCGAATTTGTGCTCGATTAGCGGCATCGTCAGTCACAGGCGCATCGAGAATGAAGTGGTACTTGGGATCAAGCTCAGCTTGATGCGGTATTAACTCATCCACATAAGGAGCCCGCGTTTCGCGATGTTTGGGGAACTGACTAGCCGCCAGAAACAAGCCTGCGGCCCCGTCTCGGAGAATATAATGGTCCTCAACCTTGGCGCACCTAAGCTCTGGCATCGGAACGGGATCCATTTTGGGTGGTGCGGCCTCACCGTTACGCAATAGTTTGCGTGTATTCGAGCAAGTATCGTTCGTGCAACCGAAGTATTTACCAAATCGCCCGGTCTTTAGCTGCATCTCCGCGGCGCACTTATCACACTCGAGCGTTGGACCATCGTATCCCTTAATCTTGAATTGGCCCGCCTCGACCATGTACCCATCGCAATCTGGGTTGTTACCGCAGACATGTAGCTTCTGTGTCTCATCAATAAGATAACTATCCATGGCGGCATTGCATTTAGGACACCGCTCTTTTGTTAAGAGCAGCCTCGACTCAGCCTCATCGTCTGCATCCGCCGACACGACTTCATCCCCTGGAATAAGATTGACCGTGCTCTTACAACGCTCCTTTGGCGGAAGGTTGTAGCCAGAGCAGCCCAGAAATACTCCCGTGCTCGCTGTGCGAACGTGCATGGAACGGCTGCATGAGCCACAAGCAATACCTGTAGGCGTGGGCTCATTCGCTTGCATACCGCCATCGCCAGGCTGCTCCGCAAGATCAAGTTTCGATCGAAAATCGTCATAAAACGCGTCCAGAACATCACGCCAGTCCTTCCGACCCTCGGCAACGTCATCAAGATTCTTTTCCATCGATGCGGTAAAGCCGTAATCGAGCAGGTCGTCGAAACTCTCCTGAAGCCGCTGAGTTACAATATCGCCCATCTTCTCGGCGTAAAAACGGCGATTTTCAAGCTTCACGTAACCCCTGTCCTGGATAGTAGAGATAATCGCCGCATAAGTAGATGGGCGCCCAATACCGCGCTTTTCCAGCTCTCGAACTAGGCTCGCCTCTCCGTAACGTGTGGGTGGTTTGGTGAAGTGCTGCGTTGGCAGGAGCTCATTTAACGACAAACGTTCATTCAATTGAAAATCAGGAAGAATGGCATCGTCGCCCTTCTTAACCACGGGCGTCTGCACCCGCGTATAACCATCGAATTCTACCACGCGGCCTCTAGCCGTCATATCGTAACCTACGGCACTGACGGTCACCGTCGTGCTCAAATATCGCGCTGGCGTCATCTGGCACGCCACAAACTGGCGCCAAATAAGCTCGTAGAGCCTCTGAGCATCTCTCTCAGCGTCTTTCAGGGATTCTGAACGCAGCTCAACGTTAGACGGACGAATCGCCTCGTGGGCTTCCTGAGCGCCCTCTCGAGCACCGTATCGAATCGCTGATTCCGGCAGGTAGGCTTTACTGAAGTTTTCCTCAATAAACACTCTACACGCAGCAACAGACTCACCGCCAAGATTTGTTGAATCAGTCCGCATGTAGGTAATGTAGCCCGCTTCATACAAGCGTTGTGCTAGCGTCATGGTCTTCTTGACACTGAACCCGAGACGAGTACTGGCTGCCTGTTGCAATGTGGACGTAATAAAGGGAGCAGGCGGCTTCGAACTTGTCTTCCTTGCCTCAAGGTTGGAAACCGAATACTCAGCATCTGAAAGATGCTTGACCGCTTCTAACGCCTGCTGCTCTGTCTTTGGGTCGAACGCACTACCCATGTATTTTGTCACTTCAAAACGAACTGGGGGCTGCTCACCTAGCGCTAAATGAGCATGAAGGTCCCAATACTCTTCGGGTACAAAGGCACGTATTTCTCGCTCACGCTCGACGACGAGGCGCACGGCTACGGATTGAACCCGTCCCGCAGAAAGGCCGCGTGCAATCTTAGCCCACAGTAGCGGCGAGACCTCGAAGCCAACGACCCTATCTAGAAACCGGCGCGCTTGTTGCGCTTGAACTCGATTGGTGTCTAGCTGTGTTGGTGAGGCAAACGACTCCTGAATCGCGCGCTCGGTAATCTCGTTGAAGACCACACGCTGATAGCGGGATTCGTCGCCACCGATAATTTCTTTTAAGTGCCAGGCGATCGCTTCACCCTCGCGATCCAAGTCTGTCGCCAGATAAATGGCATCAGCTGATTTAGCCAACTTCTTGAGCTCGTCAACCACCTTCTCCTTGCCTGGCAACACTTCGTAACGAGCAGCCCAACCATTTTTCGGATCAACACCCATACGTCGTACGAGCTGCTGGCGCTTCTTTTTCGCCTGATAGCGAACTTTTTCATCCGGCGCCATTTTACGTGTGATCGCCGCTTGGGCCGCGCGCTCTTTCGGATCCGAGGCAGGCGCGCTACCTGCGGTGGGCAGATCACGCACATGCCCAACACTGGACTTCACAATGAAATCCGAGCCTAAGTATTTATTAATCGTCTTTGCCTTTGCAGGTGACTCGACAATGACTAGTGACTTACCCATAGACGCTACATCTACTCAGTTTTGTATCCGCGACGCGCCGTCCGAGACAGCGCAGACGGCGGAGTGTACGGGACAGTAATGGGCAAAGGTCAAGCGATAAATGTGAACAGGTTCGAACGAAAGCTATTCAAAACCTCGGTAGTCGAGTAACGAACCTAATGCATCAGCCACACAATCAACCGCTTCAGTGTCACCTTTCTCATCCCAATAAAGCGCAACTGTAAATTCAGATAACTCAGCGATGTGAGCACCATGGGGCACGGTCGGCATGAGATCGGCCAGATCTTTCTCGAGCGGCACGGAAATCCATCTTGAATCGCTTTTTACGGCAAGCACGCTTTCTGTAAAAAAAGGCTCGGGCTTTGGGCGCCGTAATCGATAGGCCACCAGGTTGGTGTCGCGGCAAACCCTAAAACGGGCTGGTACATCCGGTGGGGTCACCAACTTTACCAGTAATCCGGACTGCATTGCGTGCTCACGGATCCTTGCCTCATACCGCTGTGCTTCGCTCGGAAGTGCTGCCACCAAGGGTGCTGCGGCCACAGCGATAATGACAATAATCCAAAGAATCGACACGGAATCCACCTCTAGTTCATCAGAAGCAGTAAAGGTATGCTCATCGCATGATAAGTCAACGTTGGAGTGGATATGGCTTATAAACGCCTTCTTGTCGCAATTGACCTTGGCGCCGCATCAGACAAAATCGCTGTTAAAGCGGCGACGATGGCCCGTAACCAGCAAGCTGAAATCCACATTTTGCATATCGTTGAACCACTGTCGCTGACCTACGGTGCTGACCTTCATCTCGATACATCGGCACTACAGGAGGAAATCAACGAGCAAGCCGAAGTTCACTTATCAGACCTGGCGGAAAACCTCGGTATTCCAAAGCAACATTGTCATCTCGCCAGTGGTCGGCCGGAAAAGGAGATTCCAACCGTGGCAAGGGAGATAGGCGCCGACCTCATTGTGTTGGGCAGCCACGGCCGATGGGGGTTGGAACTTCTGTTGGGAACCACGACCGATGGCGTTGTCAGTGCAGCAGACTGTGACGTTCTAGCGGTGCGGGTAGACAGAGCGAAGTAAGCAACTCATGCAGTGAAACGCTCCACGTCTAGCACATCGAAGGGCCAGCCTAGCTCAGCACCATCACTGCGCTTTAGTACGGGAATGCGGACACCATACAGTCGCACCAGGTCAACATTTAATGAAATATCAACCACCTCAAAGGAAACACCAACGTGATCGACAATTTCCTCTGCCTGATCACAAAGATGGCATCCCGGACTACTTAACAGCATTAGTGACATGGCTAATAATCCCCTATCTTAGCGGGCTCTAGCCCGTTGCAGCGTACTAGAGTTGACCACCGATGAATTTATCTAAAATCCTCACAATCTACGGAAGAAAGACCGTCTTGGAAGCACTCCAGGACGACCGCTTGTCTCCCTCTCGTCTGCATCTTGCTGACAGTAATAAACGGGGCGGAATTGTAGGTCAGATTGAAGACTTAGCAAAAGTGCGCGCTATCGATGTTCAGATTCACGCGCGGCAGGCCTTGTCGCGCATATCGAAGAATGGGAAGCAGGATCAGGGCGTGGCACTCGATCTTTTTTGCCCTGAGTTCGACTCGTTCGAACATTTCATTGACGCGGGAATGCACTTGAGCAATGGATTCAGGGCTGTCCTACTTAATGGCATTACAAATCCTCAAAACGTTGGAATGATCATTCGCTCTTGCTGCGCAGCAGGAGTCAACGCCATTTTTTATCCAAAACGTTCGGTTGCTACTCTCGGACCACTCGTCATTAAAAGTTCTGCTGGAATACTTTTCAATGCACCCATTGTTCAGTGCGAGGATGCCCGCCTAACCGCTCAGTCATTGCAAGAACGTGGATTCGATATTGCTGTTTTGGACAGTCACGCGCGGAAATCATTGTTTGACTTCGCACCAATAAAACCCACGGTGTATGTTCTCGGTGGTGAAACGATAGGTGTAGATAAGGAAATCAAAAACGCAGCGAATGTCTCGCTGCGAATTCCTATGAGAAACAACGTTGAGTCTCTCAACGTTGCTGCCACTGCGGCGCTAGTGGCGTTTTACGCGAACTAGCGAAAAACAATTCTACTGATTCACCGCTGCCGCGAGCTCAGGTTCATCGGCTGTGCCATTTTCCACTGCCAGCCACGCCTGCCGCAGGACGTACAGTCTGATGGCTTCGATCTCGTCATCATTGATGATGTCAGAAAATCCTACCATGCCATTTGCCGTTAGCGCTCCATCGCGAACTACAGCTGCCCACGAATCCTCACTAGCCGAAATTGCAGACCACCTCAGATCGGGAATAACGCCAGAGCTAATGGCGTAGGCGCCGTGGCAAAATTGGCAGTTTTCGGCAAAACGCTGCATTCCGACCAGCCAAGTTTCATGATCGCCTGAAAGCGGCGCCTTCGGTGACTCCACGACCAGATAGTCGAGTGGGGATGGTAGCTCGGCATTTCCGCCTAGTTTGAAAGTCACAATCCGACCTGGCTCTGGTGTCACTGGTTTCTCTAAAGCAGCACCATAAATCATCATCGAAACGTTTCCCCAACCAGATAGCACCGACACATATTGCTCGCCATCTAGCTCGTAAGTCATGGGCGCGGCCGCCGCATCGCCAACGAGACGTTGAGCCCATACTCGCTCACCTGTGGCCGCATCGTAGGCTACGAACTCACCGCGCTTGTTACCCTGGAAAACGAGACCACCATCGGTGCTGAGAGTTCCGCCATTAAACGCCTGTGGGAACGGCACCATCCAAGCAGGCTCTCCTGCAACTGGGTCCCACGCGACAAGACTGCCGCCATCGAGTGTTTGAGTGTAGGCGATGGTACCTTTAGGGTACTCGTACGCCCAGGCTGATGCCGCGTCGTAACCAGTGTTCCAAATGCTTTTTGCACTCCGCGATGCCTCGTTGTCCGCATACACGTAGGGCAACGGCAAATTAGTAGGGATGTACACTAGACCCGTATCGGGGTTAAACGACATGGGATGCCAATTGTGAGCCCCCGTAGGTCCAGGAATTACCACCATGTTATCGAGCGCAATCGCCTCGTCTGTAATGATAGGTCGTCCATTTTCGTCGACCTCGCCAGTGGTCCAGTTTTGCTCGGAGAACGGAGTGGCTGAAAGAAGCTCACCATCAGCAGCGTCAAGGACGTAGAAAAAACCATTCTTTGGCGCCTGCATGACTACCCGGCGATCCTCACCGTTTGGACCCAGTGGCAGGTCTGCCAGTAACATTTGTTGCGTCGCCGTATAATCCCACTGATCTCGAGGCGTTGTCTGATAATGCCAGCGGTACGCTCCAGTATCAGCGTCGAGCGACAGAATTGAGGACAAGAATAAATTGTCGTAGGCGCCGCTGAAATCACCCTCAGGATCTCGAATTGAGGCGTTCCATGGCGAGCCATTACCTACGCCGACAAGCACTTGATCGTTCACCGTGTCGTACACGATGGAATCCCAGACCGTGCCACCACCCCCATCTGTGGTCCACGCTCCGGTATCACCCCAGCTATCGTTGGCCAGCTCTGCAAAAATAGCATCTGATGCTGCACCGTCTGGCTCTTTGTTGGGGTTCGGCACGGTGTAGAACCGCCATTCAAGTGCACCTGTTTCAACATTGTATGCAGTTACGTACCCGCGCACACCCAACTCAGCCCCAGAATTCCCGATAATGACTTTGTTCTTGAAGACCCGTGGCGCGCCCGTAATGGTATAGGGCTTTGACTGGTCAACAGTGACGTTACTCCACAGCACCTCGCCAGTCTCTGCATCCAAAGCCTCCAAGCGTCCATCGAATACACCGACAAAGACCTTACCGTTGTGCACCGCCACTCCTCGGTTCACGACGTCACAACATCCTTTAACTGCGTCCTCGCCCGATACCTTGGGATCGTATGTCCAGAGCTCTTCCCCTGTGCGTGCATCAACCGCATACACAACTGACCAGGATCCGGTCACATACATGACGCCGTCCACAACAATGGGTGTTGCTTCGGCGCCGCGAGGCTTGTCCATGGTGTAAACCCAATCGACACCTAAATTTTGGACCGTATCGCCATTAATTGACGCGAGTGATGAATGGCGTGTCTCATCGTATGAACCACCATAAGTCAGCCACATTTCCGGCTCTTCCGCTGCGTCCATAATGCGCTGTGTATCCACAGCTGCAATTGCAGGCGAAGTTTCTTCCTGCTTCTCCGCAGGAACGTCAGAATCAGAGCAAGATGACAAGAGGGCAACCGCGACCAAACTTGACACAACTTTGTTATACGACATTTCAAATCCTCAGAGTTTTAATTGTTATTTGTCAAAGTTTAGCCAATGTCGCGCCTGTGTGGAACCACAGTTACTTGGCGAGGGCACCCATCGCATCCTCTAATCCGCCTAAGGTTAAGGGATACATTTTCTCTTCCATGAGCTGGTGAGTAATGGAGATGGACTGAGTGTATTGCCACTCGTCCTCAGGCACAGGATTGAGCCAGACGCACTTCTCATAGGTCGAGCGCAAACGCTCCAACCAAATGGCACCCGGCTCTTCGTTCCAGTGCTCCACGCTACCGCCTGGCTGAACGATTTCGTAGGGCGACATGGATGCATCTCCTACGATCACTACTTTGTAGTCGTGACCGAATTTATGCATCACATCGTGCAACGGTGTTCGCTGATTGTGACGTCGGATGTTGTTTTCCCACACGTTGTCGTAGAGAAAGTTATGGAAATAAAAGTGCTTAAGATGCTTAAACTCGCTTCTAGCTGCAGAGAACAGCTCTTCGCATACCTTTACGTGGGGATCCATGGATCCACCTACATCAAGGAATAGGAGCACCTTCACGGCGTTGTGCCGCTCTGGGACCATCTTGATATCAAGAAGCCCTGCATTTTTCGCTGTGGAGCTGATCGTATCGTCAAGGTCGAGCTCATCCGCCGAGCCGGTGCGCGCAAACTTTCGCAATCGACGGAGCGCAACTTTGATATTTCTCGTACCAATCTCGACACTGTCATCAAGATTTTTAAAGTCTCTGCGGTCCCATACCTTAACCGCTTTCTTATTTTTACCCTGGCCGCCCACGCGGATACCTTCAGGATGAAAACCATCGTTACCGAAGGGCGATGTGCCGCCGGTACCAACCCATTTATTGCCACCTTCGTGACGCTTTTCCTGCTCCTCTAGACGCTTTTTGAACTCGTCGATCAGCTTCTCAAGCCCGCCTAGGGACTCAATTTTTGCCTTGTCCTCATCTGAGAGCTGCTTTACGAACTCGGAGCGCAACCACTCGTCAGGAATAAGTGCTTCAATAACGTCATCCACGCCCTCAAGGTCGCGAAAGTGCAGGCCAAACGCCCTGTCAAAGCGATCGTAGTACTTCTCGTCTTTCACCATGACCGCGCGTGACAGGTTGTAGAAATCGTCAATACTTCCAAAGACAAGCTGCTTGTTCATTGCTGCGAGCAAATCCAAAAGTTCACGGGGAGTTACGGGTACACCACCGTCTTTTAATCCCTGGAAGAAATTAACGAGCATCGTGGGGCTCCTTACTGGCTGCTTTCTCGACGATGCATAAATGCGAGACGCTCCAGCAATTGAACGTCTTGCTCGTTCTTGACCAACGCACCATACAAGGGCGGTATTGCCTTGCTCTGATCTCGATTCTTCAGTATTTCATCTGGAATGTCATCAGCCATCAGCAACTTCAACCAATCAATCAACTCAGACGTTGAGGGCTTTTTCTTCAGACCCGGAATCGCTCGGAGCTCAAAGAAGACTTCTAGCGCCTCTTGCACCAAGTCTTGCTTGATGGACGGATAGTGTACGTCGATGATCTGGCGCATCGTATTCCGGTCAGGGAAGTTAATGAAGTGGAAGAAACAACGCCGCAAAAAAGCGTCGGGGAGCTCTTTCTCGTTATTTGAAGTAATAATGATGACTGGGCGGTGCTTAGCCTTGATCGTCTCGCCTGTCTCGTAGACGAAGAACTCCATTTTATCGAGCTCTACGAGGAGATCGTTCGGAAATTCGATGTCTGCCTTATCGACTTCGTCAATCAGTAAAACCACCTGCTCATCAGCATCAAATGCGTCCCAGAGCTTGCCACGCTTAATATAGTTGGAGATGTCATGAACACCTTCATCACCCAGCTGTGAATCACGAAGCCGTGATACGGCGTCGTACTCGTAAAGACCCTGCTGCGCTTTCGTCGTTGACTTGATATGCCATTGAATCAGCTTCATCCCCAAACCTGACGCCACTTCTTCAGCCAACATGGTCTTGCCAGTACCGGGCTCGCCCTTGATGAGTAAAGGACGCTGTAACGCGACCGCCGCGTCCACAGCCATTCTGAGGTCGTCAGTCGCTACATATTTATCAGTGCCGGTGAATTTCATAAAACAGCTCCCTAGAATCGAGACGTGAGACTAACGGACAATCCGCATGTTTACGAGTCGTTTTACCAATTCTAACGATTCGCAGACCTACTGTTGGCTCGGACGTGAGATGGACAATCGCACGCTGATGATACCGACAATAATACCAATTACCGCGCCCAGCGAGAGCATTAAAAAAGGCCCCAGTGCCGCTTCCGTGCCACCTACAAATACTAGATTAAACAGACTGGTTACTAAGGCTGGTGCGAGCGTATTAGCGTCAGTAGCCGCGTATGAGGGAGCAAGCAGCACCCCGGCAACTAAACCCGTGGTCGCACCAGACAACGTTGTCGATAGACGACAGAAAACCATCACGTAGAGCAACCGGCATCCCACGCCCGCGGCCAAACAATAAATCACAAGTGCTAATAGGTAACTAGTACTCGTCATCATGACGCGAACGATCCCCCGGCGGCATCTGTAAATAATAACCCGCATTAGCGAGGCCCTCGAGTACGTCTGCACCCGTGCACCTTGCGAACTTTTTTTCCGACGTAATGTCGAGAGTAATAACCTCTCGAAGCTCGCCGAGTAACAAAAGCAGTTCGGCTGGTAAATTGCCGGTTTCCGTTTCTGACGGAATAAACAGATAGGTATCGAGCTTACGCTTTCCCGCCAGTACTCGGATGTTTACTCCTGCGCTCATACTGGTACTTCCCCGTCTTGCACGAAATGATCGCAGAGCCTCGGCATACACAGCCATAAAGTGATGGCTCGGGCAATGACAAACACTACCATCGCCCACCACAAGCCTGCGAGCGCGTAGGTTTCTGCCAGGCCCCCTACAGCTAGCAAGAATACCAACACCGATACCAATGATGTATTTCTCATCTCTTTTGTCCGTGACGTGCCAATGAAGACACCGTCCAATTGAAATGCCGGGAATGACGCGATGACATAAACAGCACAGATGGGCAACAAGTCCGATGAGGTCATAATGACATCATCAAGATCAGTCAGCACGCCAACCACAGTCTCGCCAAGAAACATAATCGTGGCAGCGAGTACCAATGCAGCAACCGCAGCTAATAACGTTGTTCGATGCACGGCGAGCTTAAACGCCTCCGCATTTCTTGCGCCGTAACTGCGACCCACCTGAGATTCAGCCACATAAGCAAATCCATCCAGGAAGAACGTGGTAAATGCCATGATCTGAAGCACTATATGGGTGGCGGCAAGCGAGATGACACCGAACTTTGCGGCCTCGTTGGTAAAATAAGAAATTGCGAAGACCAGCAGGAGCGTGCGAATCATAATGTCCGCATTGGCTGTCAATAATCGCCACATCTGAGTCATTTCCAGTACACGTTCAACTGGCCAAAATGCTTGCCAAGCCGGCCCAACATCGTGTTTCGCCGAGAGGAATCGTTTTAATCGGTAGAAACCTAATAGGCCAGTGATAATTTCGGAAAAAACGGTACCAAGAGCGATGCCAAAAGCGCCGAGCCCCAAAACACCGGCCGCGAGAATGTCCAGAAGCATATTCAGCCCATTGAGAAAAAGCTGTAGCTTCAGTAACTCTGTCGACTCACCGAGTCCAATCCAAACGCCCATGATGACAAAGACCAACAAAGTGGCAGGTGCACCCCATATTCGCGTGAAAAAATAGGTTTTTGCGACGCTCTCAACCGCTTCATCGCCAGACAGTAAACTAAAGCTGAGCGCACTGATCGGCCATTGGGTCGCAAGTAATAGCACCCCGATGATCAACGCAACAATACTAGATCGACCCAGTATGGCTCGGACCTCTGTGTCATCGGAGGAACCGTAAGCTTGAGCAATAAAACCGGTTGTCCCCATTCTGAGAAAACCAAAACTCCAATAGACAAAGGAGAAAATAAGGGATCCGAGCGCGATCGCTCCCAACTCAACGATGGAGCCTGTATTACCGATTACTGCGGTATCAACAATACCGAGCAGCGGAACCGACGCATTTGCCAGAATGAAAGGCCATGCCATTGCGGTCAGAGACGCATAACTCAGGCTATTAGTACGACTGCTCATCAATACCTTGGGTTCCAGTCGACGATTCCACTAGTGACGTCAACATAGCTACCAGATGCTGCGTTATGACCGTGTCTCGCCAACCCAGCAGGTCTTCCGGTACTTGCTGAGACACTAACGTTGCTTGAATTAGACGCTCAATGTCCTTACCTGCGCACAAAACCTCAGGCGCAATGCCGAGTTTCAGTGCAGTTGTGGCAACGGCCTCTCCAAGTATTGAGGCCCATTCTTTCTGATCTGGACATAGTGGTGACCGCCAGGCAGCTGGCAACTCTGACCCGCAGTCGCTTGCACCTGAAATGACCTCGAGGATGCGCTTACCTCGTTTTCTAATAATGGCGTCATGCAGCCCATCGACGGCCGATAGCTGTGCCATGTGCAATGGCTGACGTTTCGCAAGTGATAACATTACTTTGTCAGGTATCACCCAGCTTCGAGGTCTGTCCAGTCGTCTCGCCTCTTGCTCACGCCACTCGATCAATCGATGGAGTATTTCCCGCTCACGAGGTTTCATTTTCCACGCCGACTTAAATTTTGCCGCTGGTCCTCGGCCACCCAAGGTCAGACGCGCAGTGTCCTCCAGAACCCAACCCAAACGGTGACTTTCATCGCACGCATCGTACAACTGCTCTCCGATCTGACGAAGGTAAGTAACATCGAGGGCCGCGTAACTAAGCTGACGGTCGGTCAAGGGTCGTTTGAGCCAGTCCGAGGTGGTTTCCTCCTTGGATATCACTTCACCCGTGTACATCTCAACCATTGCACGATATCCGAGTCCGAAGCCTCGCCCGAGTACAGCTAACGCTCGTTGAGTATCAAACAAGGGTGCTGGTGTCATTTGAAGCCACCTATCAAACACTTCTAAATCTTCACTGGGGCTGTGGATCAACTTGATCAAACCGGGATCAGCTAGTAATTCCTTCACTGGATCAAGGTCATAAATACGATTTGGATCAATTAGATACGCTTCTTTTTTCCAGCAAAGCTGAAGAAGTGCAACTTGCGGGTAAAAAGTATCACGACGGCGAAATTCGGTATCAACGGCAACGAATCGCTCGCTGGAGTACTGCTCTAGCAACGCGCCTAGAGCCTCATCTGTTTCTATGAGCTGATGCGTCAAGCTAGGCCTACTTCCTTTCTACCACCCAATGCGTGGGCCAACGTGGTCGGATCGATAAATTCCAACTCACCACCAAGTGGGACTCCGTGAGCGATGCGTGTGACTTTGATATCGCGTCTTTGTGCGAGCTCCGCAATGTAATGACCCGTTGCCTCGCCCTCAACGGTTGGGTTGGTCGCCAGAATGACTTCTCCAATCGATTCTGTATCGAACAAGTAAGTAAGAGTATCGAGACCCAGCTGCTTCGGACCAATTCCATCGAGGGGAGACAGGTGCCCCATAAGTACAAAGTAGAGTCCGCGATAACTTCCCGTCTGCTCAATTGCCATCACGTCGGCTGGCGTTTCCACCACGCACAGCACGGCATCATCGCGCTTGGGGTCGCCACAGATCTCACAGATGGTCAGCTCTGTGAAATTACGACAGCGTTGGCATCGTTCAACTTTTGCCAGCGCGTTTAATAGCGCATCTCCTAACACTTGGGCCGCCTGGCGATCACGCTCGAGGAGATGTAACGTCATACGCTGTGCAGATTTCGGCCCTACGCCCGGCAAATGCCGCAAAGCCTCAATCAATTCTTGTATTGCAGGACTAAGTTTCACGGTTCTAAAGCTCTACCAACGGGGGTCGCACCGATTCTGGAACCACGATCGCATCAAAATCGGTTAACAACGCGTTGAGACAATCATCGGACTCGAGCGCTTGACGCGCTGCTGAGAGCCTTTGCTGCTCCAACAATTCGCGTTGATACGCCGGCGTTTTATCTGAGGTTTCACCCAGACCCACCTTAACTATCACTGGCTCCTCTAAAACCTGTTCAATAGCAGATGCCAGTCCTCTCTGATGCCGTTCATTAAATAGCATTGCATTCGCGGGTGAGAGTGTGAAACACAAGGTCCGGTCAAAGGCCACAGACAGTTCGAAGTGCGAGGCTACAGAGTGTATAACGCCCTTGAGCCCCAAACCTTCAAAAAAGTCAGGCCAGGACGCACGGGTTGGTAGATCCTCATCTGGTGGCTTCGCACCCTCAGGGGCATCCATGACGCACGCGGGCGGAACCTGACTGCCATTCGCGACGTTGCTTTTAGACCCTACGGGAGCAGCGATATTAGTTGCAGCTGCAGTTGGCGCCTTGATGGGTGCTTGTAAGGTTTTGTCGACAACTCCTATTCCAGGCTCTTCACCCTGTGAAGAGGCTCTAGGCGCTGCCTCAGTAGCCATAGCTGACGTGCCGGCTCCATACTCACGGGCTTTTTCATCGGTGCTTGTATCGGGGTTATTAATCTTAACCGATGAAATGGTCGGTTGTTGCTGTGACGTCGCGGCCAGCTCCACCGGCATCACCGGTGGCTCAGGCTTTTTTGCCGGTGGCACCTCCGGCGTGTCAGTCAGCACAATGGCCGGCCTAAAGGCGATCATTCGTAAGACAGCCATATCAAGCCCGCTGCGCGGATCGGACGCCAAATAAAGTTCCCGTTTAGCAGCCACCGACATTTGCCACCACAGGTGAGCATCATCAACTGTCATGACCTTAGCCAGACTTGCCAGCCTATCATGCTCGGGTAGAGTCGAATCCACTGCGCCTGGCACTGCGTGAGCCAAGCTTATCTGGTGTAACACTGACGCAAGCTCGTCTAACGTAGCGGCATAGTCGGGCGAGTGGGACGCGATGTCCTCGACCACAGCTAGTGCCTGCTGAGCGTCGTTCACAACAATTGCATCCAGCAAATCAAATACCTTGGTTCTAGAAACCGTGCCCAGTATTTGACGGACTTCATCAGCCGCCAACTTCCCCGATCCATGCGCGATGGCTTGATCAGTCAGCGACAGTGCGTCTCGCATTGAGCCTTCAGCCCCGCGCGCAAGCAATGCAAGCGACTCGTCATCAAAGCTTACCGACTCTTCCACCAGCACACGACGCAGATGATCAATGATTTGCTGTGGCACCATATTTTTCAGGTTGAACTGCAGACATCGTGATAACACGGTTGCAGGCAGTTTTTGCGGGTCAGTGGTTGCCAGTAAAAATTTGACGTGCTCAGGCGGCTCTTCAAGCGTTTTCAACAGCGCATTGAAGCTGTGATTCGACAACATGTGAACTTCGTCGATCAGGTAAATTTTAAAGCGTGAGCGCGTTGGCGCGTACTGAACATTGTCAAGCAGGTCTCGCGTATCTTCGACCTTGGTCCGAGAGGCTGCATCGACTTCGAGAACATCGACGCTTCTGCCTTCGGCGATTTCAATACAACTCGCGCACTTTCCACAAGGCTCGTCGGTTACACGGATGTCGCAGTTAAGGCTTTTGGCGATCAACCTTGCAACGGTGGTTTTACCAACCCCGCGCGTACCCGTAAACAGGTAGGCATGGTGCAGTCTCTCGGACTCTAGTGCCGTTGTCAGCGCCTTTACCACGTGCTCCTGTCCAACCATCTCGGAGAAGTTGGAAGGTCGCCATTTACGCGCAAGAACTTTATAAGCCATTTTAGAGCCCGACCTTTATTGGAGGCGACTCGGACAGCCACACCTCGGCACCCGAGTCGATAACTACCGTTGCTCCCTTCCGGGCCTGGCGGGGTTCACTATCTATCGCTGCGAGGGGACCGTCCGAGTCACCAGTGAGCTTGCCCGTGGACAAGGTCGAGAAGTGTCTCCAATTAGCGAATTGTACGCAAGTGCAAAGGATGACACCCATTACCTATACAGTTTTAGGGCAAGCTGATTTGCGTTTGTTCGCGGTGGTAGGATATAAAGTTAATGGAATTAACATATAGAAACGCTCGACCATGACATCAAGGATATTTTTCACCACCCTTTTCAGTGCCATTGGTGCGGCTGGCATCGTGCTTTTCGGATCCAACGCAATCGAAGCCAATGTGCGGCCCACCATCTCAACCGAGGCACAGCCCCTCCCAGTTTCTGTCGTGCCGTATGAATTGAATACGAGTTACGCGACCAACACACGGTTTCTCGGCGTGATTGAAGCAGCCTCCGACAGTAATGTCGGGTTTGAAGTTGCGGGGTTACTGCAATCATTAAGCGCGCGTGAAGGTGACTTTGTGACTACAGGGCAGTCTCTAGGGCAACTCGATATTCGTCAGCAGCAAGCAGCGCTTTCACTGGCGAGGGCGCAAGTAAAGGAAGTAAGCGCTCAACTGGAGCTCGTAAAGCTTAACCTGCAGCGCATTGATGCCTTGCTGAATAAAAATCTGGTATCGCAGAGCGAGGCAGACGATGCACGCCTAAACGTTGCAGCCCTGACCGCTCGGCTGGAAACCGCGCGAGCCAGTGTTCGTAACGCAGAAATCGTAATCGATAAGAGCCGGCTTATTGCGCCCTTTGATGCAGTGGTCTCTAAAAGGTTGCGTGAGCCGGGCAGTATCGTAAGCCCTAATGTACCCGTCTTACGATTGGTATCCGTTGGTGAACGGCATGCCCATGTGGGGATTCCCCCAAAATATGCGGATCTAGCTCAAATCGGCGACGAGTATTCGCTCTACCTCAATGACACTTTCGTCCCCGCCAAGCTAAGAAGCATTGGTACCGATGTAGATCCACAAACGCTCACCGTTTTGGCCGTCCTCACCTTACCTGAGGGTGTGCCCGCCCGTGTTGGCCAGACTGTAGTCATGCAATTCGAAGAGCAGGTTACCGCTCTGGGAGGATGGCTACCGCTGAGTGCTCTTATTGAAGGCGATAAGGGTCTTTGGACTGTTCTAGTAACACGAAAAAGCCAGGCGGGCTTAATAATCACCGCGCGCGAGAGCATCGAGGTCATTCACAACGAAGGCGACCGAGTTTACGTGCGTGGCACACTCGCCAATGGGGCAACGGTCGTGGCCTCCGGCATGCAGCGACTGAGTCCAGGATCTCCGGTGGAAATCGTACCAAATATCCGCGTAGTTAACTGAGCTCCTAGCCATGATTTCTAAAAGCCTCTATGAAAACGGGCGTTACCTAGCGCTATTAATAATATCGGTACTTGTCGTCGGGATTACCTCGTACAACAGTTTGGGACGGCAAGAAGACCCGTCGATTACGCCCTTTGTTGCCAGTGTCCAAACATTTTATCCAGGTGCCAGCCCCGCACGGGTCGAGAGCCTCGTCACCAAGCCCCTCGAGGACGTGCTGCGCGAGCACCCAGATATTAAGGAGCTCGATTCGAGTTCAACCAATGGTGTGTCTACGATCATAATAGAGGCCGATTACTACCTGTCTCGCGCCGAGATCAAGCGCGTGTGGTCAGAACTGCGCGGTAAGGTGGATCGCATAACCGCGGAACTTCCCGAGGGAGCCAGTAAACCCGTCTTCGACGATGACCTCTTTACCGACTTCGTAAAAATTATCGCCATCAGCGCAGATGACGGGGTAAACATCTCGCCATCTCTCCTGAGACGAGAGGCACTCCGCTTCGCCGATGCTGCTCGTAAAGTCCCTAAAACTCGACGCGTAAAACACTATGGCCTGCCCGACGAGGAAATAAATGTCGAGATTAATGGAACCGCTCTAAGCTCCCTGGGACTCTCGGTTGATGACGTGGCCAGAACCCTCGCCTTAGCCGACGCAAGAACACCGGCAGGTAGGCTCGCCTCACCCAACAGCTCGTTGACCATAGAGGTTGCGGGCGATTTTGCTGACATTCAGGGAGTTAGGGATACCTTTATAAAAGCCAATCCTGATAGCGTTTCAGGCATTCGAATCAGTGATGTAGCTACCGTCACCAAGTCTGAAACAGACCCTCCTCTCAGGCTCGCATTATCGAATGGGCGTCGATCAGTCTTCCTCGCTGTCGAAATGAAGCAAGGTTATCAAGTTGATAAGTACAGTGCACAATTTGACGCTTTCCTCGAGGAGTATCGTGCTAACGCAGCAGAAGGACTTACAATCGAGACAACCTATGACCAGAGTGGCTACACGGAGGCCAGGTTAGCAGGTGTCGCTAAAAATATTATTGCCGGCGTTCTAATCGTTGTAGCGGTACTGTTTGTCACACTCGGATGGCGCGCAGCGCTCATCGTCGCGCTAAGCCTGCCACTCTGCACCCTGTTATCGATGGTTGTATTGAACTATCTCGACGTGCCCATTCACCAACTATCGATGACCGGATTAGTGGTGGCGCTCGGATTGCTCGTCGATGGATCTATTGTCATAACTGACGAAATCCGCAAACACTTACTCGAGGGAGACGAGGCACTGGAGGCTATGCAAAAGGCGGTTAAGCGAATGACCGTACCACTCCTAAGCGCCACTGCTACAACTGTACTCGCGTTCACGCCTATGGCCATCTTGGAAGGCCCCTCAGGTGACTTTCTAGGAAGTCTGGCAACCTGTGTGATTGTCATGCTTATCATGAGCCTGCTTTTGGCGATATCGGTCACGCCGGCTCTTGGGGGCCGGTTGCTGCCGGGGGCAATGAACGAGCGCCGTGCCTGGTGGCAATCTGGCATCGTCTTACCAAAAGCGCGGAGCTGGTTTGCAACGTCAGTTGATTGGTCTTTGAGGTACCCACTGGCCTCAGTGTTACTGGCCGCATCGGTTCCGATACTCGGATTCTCTAGCTTATCGACTCTTACTGCACAATTTTTCCCGGGAACGGATCGAGACCAGCTCTACATTCGTGTCGAGATGCCGAAAAGTTCCGGTATCGAAGCAACGCTCGAACTCGTCCGAGCGCTTGATGATGATCTAAGAGTAGAACCGCTCATCCGTCGGGTCGACTGGTCAGTTGGAGAGAGCCCGCCAGCCTTTTACTACAACCTCCGTTCCAACAAGCGAAATACGCCAGAATGGGCAGAGGGTATGGTCCTCACGCACGACGAGAACCAAACCAATGCGCTCATCCGAAAGCTACAGAACAACTTTGATCGGAAGTACCCACAAGCTCAGATTCTTGTCTTAGGTATTGACCAAGGGCCACCAGTAGGTGCGCCGCTCGAAGTTGTTCTGTATGGCCCCAATACACATAAGCTGCGGGTCTTGGGAGAGCAATTTCGACAACGCTTGCAGGAGCTACCAGATATCACGCATACCAAGTTGTCGATTAGTCCAGCAGCACCAAAAGTCGAGTTTCAGCTCGATGAAGAGAAATTAAGACGTCTCGGTCTGGAGCGAACGCAGTTAGCAATGCTTGTAGACGGTTATTTGCGAGGCCGCTTCGGTGGAGCCGTTATTGAGGACACCGAGCAGTTGCGCGTGAGGGCCAAATTAGAGCGCAAAAACTGGCAGGACAGTGATCAGCTTCTGAATTTGCAAATTCCTGTACCTGGACAAGTGGGTCCACCTAGGTTTTTGCCATTGTCGGCCGTGGGAGAGCTAAAAATCATCCCCGACGATGCCCCGATCGGTCGTAAGGACGGGGAGCGAATCAACGAGGTTCAGGCATTTCTGACGCGGGGAGTACTTCCCGAAGAAGCGCTCAAACTTCTACGAGAGTCACTGGAAGAAAATCCTATTCCACTACCTGATGGCTATCGTTACAGCTTTGGGGGTGACAGCGGTGAACGTGAGGACGTTGTAAACGATCTTATTGGCCCTGTCGGGCTCGTGATATCGCTCTTACTCGCCACCATCATGTTGACATTTAACTCATGGCGCCTCACCGCTCTTGCTTTCGGGGTCGTGATTTGCGCCTTCGGTCTCAGCTTCCTGGCACTCGCAGTTTTCCGTTACCCACTCGGCATCATGGCGTTGGTTGGCGTCGTTGGTTCCATTGGTGTTGCCATTAACGCATGCATCATTATCCTGACATCTTTTCAACAATCCCCAGCGGCTGCGAGTGGCAACAGGGACGCCATGCGCGATGAAGTACTCGACTCGAGTCGTCACATCATATCAACAACCTTGACTACCTTTGGCGGGTTCCTACCACTCATCCTTGAAGGTAGTCAGTTCTGGCCGCCGTTTGCAATGGCCATCGCGGGAGGAGTGTTGTTATCCACCATCATTTCATTTTATTTGGTGCCACCGGCCTATGTCCTTCTTGGCGCACCAAAGGATAATCGGATCAATCGAGCTCAGCTTCAAACGTCTAGCGGAGCCTTAGCATGAATCAATCGGTGACACCCTACCATCATGGCGATTTGCGCAACTGCGCTATCATCGCAGCGGCTGAACTCATCGAGACGATAGGCAGTTACGATATTACCATTGCAGAGGTGGCAAAACGCGTGGGTGTAAGTTCGCCCGCTCTTTACCGGCATTTTAAGGACAAGGAAGCGCTACTGACAGCAGTAAGGGAGCTCGCGCACCTTGGCATCATGGAATACACCACACGCGCGCAAGATTCTGTCGCACCCGGCACGTTGGCACACATTGATGCGCTTGGAGCTGCTTATCTACGCTTTGCCCTGGACAAAAGAGCGTTTTTTGGTCTGATGTGGGAAAACCATGGAGACGCTGATGAACGCCGAGCTGAGGCACGTGCGAAACGGACCGGGTTCCAGGTGCTTCATGAAGCGATCGAGCTCTACTTCCGTCAGCAGAAGCCCGAGTCTGTAGAGACGTCGTTACAGACCGCAACGCTCTTGTGGTCTACAGCGCACGGCATCGCAACGCTGCAACACAATCAGTTGTTAGACACCTTTGACCAGTATGCAGATGCCGAAACCTTACTGTGCACTGCCACCCGTGCAATCTTGAACGTTGATGTGTAAGTCGTTGCTCTAGACTCGACTCGATGACCAAGGTTTTATACATTGCTTACCGTATTTAAGTTTCTGTGCGCAGTTGGGCGGTTAAACACATGGCTGATGCCTCTATTTCACCGTGGCTCATAGCCTCATTTATAGGCCTTTGGTTGGGCTTTCGGCTCAGTCATTCAATGCATGAGGGTGCAGCAGACTCGCGTGCTCCCAATGCGGCAAGAGTACTGGTAACGACATACTGCCTATCAGTTACTGCGATCCTAATCGAGTTTGGATTACATGAGTCGTTACCGCGAACCATTCAAATCAGCTGTCTACTCATAGCTGCCGTCACTGCCATCATGCAGTTGCTACAAATCTGGACTGAAAAGCCTACACCAGGAAAGGACTGTCAAGGTCGCGATATCGTGGAATAACCGCGTTTGATTGTGCGATACTTGCGCGCCCCGCGCCCATAGCACAACTGGATAGTGCACGTGCCTTCTAAGCATGAGGTTCCAGGTTCGAGTCCTGGTGGGCGCGCCATCTTCGCCGAAGTTTTCGGCGCAAGGCTCGCTAGTCGAATAAGACGCTCGGATTCACCATGGTTTTCATTTCGAGGACGTTACCGTTGGGGTCAGAAATGAAGAACGTCTCTTGTTCAAATTCAGTGCCCTTGAATCTGCGATATGGCTGGTCAAGGTAATCAAACTGGCTGGAATCAATCCGTTGTTTCAATGCCTGAAATTCAGTCTCGGGCATGTGCGCACCAAAGTGCGGCACGCTGACATTCCCCATATCGACATCGTGGCGAACACCCTGCAACCGCTCCTCACTCTGATGCAACGTCAGCTCGTTGCCCCAGAAATTAATATCAATCCATTTGCCCTCTTCGCTATTGCCTGTGGCACAGCCAAGAACCTCCGTGTAAAAAGGAATCGAAGACGCTAAGTCGCCTGCGGGTACCGCTAAATGGAATGTATTTGACACAACACACCTCCTTTCTATTTTTTTCAAATTTCGTGTAATTCAAGATTCTTACGCACTGTGCGTCGAAACCGTGCAATCCGAGCCGAAGAAGACGTTATAGCAAGTCTCCCCCCGCGGCCATAGCGGTTGTGCCATCTCGTTCGTAGGCACGAAGTACATTCTTCCCTACTTTCCATCGGTGAACTTCATCTGGCCCGTCAACCAAACGCTGACTTCGGATAGATGTGTACCAATCCGCCAGCGGCGTATCCCGGGAGTACCCTAGCGATCCGTGAAGCTGGAGCGCAGTATCCACAACCTGATGAACCATGTTGGCGAGGAATATTTTAGCAATCGAGTTTTCCTGCGTCATATCGAGACCGTTCTCTGCCTTATAGGCAATGTGCATCAACATGAGACGCGCCTTGTAAATCTCAGCCGCACAATCTGCGAGCATGAACTGCACGCTCTGACGGTCAGCGAGTTTTTGCCCGAAGGTCTCTCGCTCCAGCACATGTTTAGCTGCCATATCGAGCGCTCGCTGTGCTTTGGCAACATTGTGCATGCCATGCCTTAATCGACCGTAGCCAAGGCGGTGCTGGCCCATATTGAAGCCCTGACCCCGACCTCCCAGCAAATTCGCCTTTGGAACAATCAGATTGTTAATCTCAATTTCACAGTGTGCTGCGCCAAGGCGCTCACCGAGCGGAGTATGCCGATGCATAGTGTCGATATTTCTGAGGATCTTGAAGCCGGGATTAGGCAACTCGACGATGAAGGTCGAAAACTGCTGATGCCGGGGTGCGTCTGGATCGGTCTTCGCCATAACCACTGCAATATCGGCAACGTTTGCCGATGAGATGTACCATTTATCGCCATTCAGCACGTAATTATCGCCATCTTCGACGGCCCTCGTCTTCATACCCGTCGCGTCTGCGCCGCCTCCCTTCTCGGTCATGGCGTAGCACACACGTTTTTCACCTGCCACCAGAGGCTTGAGAAAGGATTCGTGCTGATACTCAGTGCCGTGGTGCAGCAGTGTCATCATCGTAGCGTCATCAGGACCTTGGGTATTCAGCGCGAGGGCTCCTAACATCGACTCACCCAACTCCATCTGAACTAATGCATTTGCGAGCGGCTTGAGACCCATACCACCCCACTCCACCGGAAAAAAAGGACACCAAAGCCCTTTGGCACGCGCTTTTTGTCGAAGCCCGGTTAGGATTTCATCATAGGTATCCACAGTAAGACCCTTTTCAGCAGGAATACAGACGTTATGGACAAACTCTCGCACAATGCTGCGGACTAGCTTTGTTTCCTCTGGGATTTCAAAGTCGATCATGGTTAACCTCGTTTAATCGTTATTGACGCTGATCTCTACTCGTTTGCTGCTCTTTGCTTAATCTCCGGTCGTATCAGGTTATAGCAACTCTTGTCGTACCGGCCTATCGTGCAGTCGTTGGCAGCCTCTTCTGATGCGCACACGGCATAAACGATTCGTAATTCCTGGCACGCAAGTCGCACTATTGGCGAGAGCAAAACATCGCATGCTAATGCTTCAACACACTCTCAAAACAACAAAGCGGCACTCAGAGCCCTCAGAGTGAATGTAAGGTTCGAGTCTTATCTGCTCGATTTGTACGACACCAGAGACATGTAACTCAGTCACCAAATCAATGAAGTTTGTCGACTGCCAGTAATCGTCTCTTACCGTAAACACTAGCACACCGCCGGAGCGAGTCACCCGCGCAAGCTCGGCGACGGCCTGAGGTTTTACGTGGGTAGAGGTGAATGTACCGATGCAGGTAACTGCATCAAAGCTATCTGAAGGCAATGTTAGAGCGAGATTCATATCCATCTTGTGAAGCACGTCATACACGCCCTTACTTAATGCCTCTGCAAGCATGCCCGGTGAGTAGTCGACACCCGTTAGGGACGACATTCCAGCTTCTTTGAGTAACTCACCCACCAACCCTGTGCCACAGCCCGCATCGAGTACCTTGAGGTCTTGCGAGCCCATTGCGTCGAGAAGTAGTTGCACCGCTTGTTGAGGACTGGAATAGCCCCAGTCCTCCAACAGCTCCCGGTCGTATCGATCAGCCCAATGGTTGTAAACCTCCATTAGTTCATCCGTGGATGTGGCTGTAAGAATTTTGACGTGTGTGTCAGCTCTTTCGCCCATGGCCATCACCCTGTATTTTTATTATCGAACAATCGTGTCTATGGTTTAGCGGGCTGATTCGCGCTTTCATTGTTGAGTCGCAAAAGCCACACCCTTGACTACTTTAAAAACAAATAGGAATTCCATAGTAACATCAACGATTTAAAGGCGGTTGCTGTTTCACTTTAAACATGACCAAACCCGATGCCTCAGAGGCTGAGACCCATTAACCGGCCCCGGGGTTTTCGTACAAGCGGACATAAGCTGACAGCGAAAACGTGGGTCGAGCATTTACCACTCAAGTCTCTAACCAACTGGAGAAAAGCTGGACGGCTCTAGTGCGTGATGATCATTTTTGGTTAATCTAAGGGCTGTCTGTCAGAAAAATCCGCCGCGACCAGTTATGAACCAGCCACAAAACATCGACCATTACGCATCAGTCAGTGACGATATTTTCGTCGATACTGGCGCCACCGATCCGGTTTATCCCGAGATTTATAAACGACTAAAAGGCTTCAACCTAGGATCAACGAATGCATGGACCCGCGGACAACCATTCGACTATTACCGCCGAATGCGTGAAGAGTCGCCTGTTATGTGGACTGAGGGACGTAAGCCTACTTCAGGATTTTGGTCAGTCTCTCGCTACGATGATGTTAAGCACGTCGAGCTGAATCCACAGCTCTTCTCTTCTCAACGCGGGAGTATGCATATGGCCGTAGTGTCCGCCAGTGGTAAAGCGGATCGGCTAATGTATGCAGCGCACAACTCGCTTATTAACCTCGACGCCGACGTGCACCGAGATCTTCGTTTGCAGCAGTCGGAGTTCTTCTTCCCAAAATACGTGGAAACTCTGAGGGAACGAGTGGGTAAGAAGATTGATGACCTACTCGATAATATGGAGCAACAAGGTCCTGAGGTCGACTTCGCCAAGATGTTTTCAACCGAACTTCCGATGTTCACACTTTGTGAAATGCTCGGTGTCGATGAGGAAGATCGATCAAATATCATCAAGTGGATGCACTACCTCGAGCTCGCCCCTCAGTTCCTGACCCACCCCTTCCGCATGTTTATGGCGGAGCCCACGTTCCTATTTAGATTCAATCAAATGCTTGAGGATATGTTCAACTATGGCGAACGAGTCATGGCGGACAGAATCAAAAACCCGCGGCAGGATCTTTTGACAGTCATTGCCAACGCTACGCTTGATGGCAAACCGCTATCGCAAAACTATCTGGATGGCTCGTGGCTGCTGATTATTTTTGCTGGCAATGACACCACTCGTAATTCGCTGTCGGGAACCATCCGCCTCATGACCGAATTCCAGCAGCAGCGGCAAATGGTGATTGATGACCCCTCTTTGATTGAGCGAATGTCACACGAGGCACTGCGCATGACGTCACCCGTAATGCACATGCGCAGGACGGCGACCCAAGACACGGAAATAGCAAACCAGCGTATTGCCGAAAATGAAAAAGTCATCATGTGGTATGGCGCGGCTAATCGAGATCCGTCGATCTTCCCCAACCCCGACGTATTTGACCTAACACGTGATAATGTTGAAAAACACGTTGCATTTGGTCATGGCGTACACCGCTGCTTGGGTAACCGTATTGCACAGATGCAGCTGAAAATGGCCTACGAGCGTATACTTGAGCGCTTTCCGAATATCCATTGGACCGGCAAACAGAAAATCGAGCCCATAATCCTAGTTCACGCCATCTCAAGCCTAAAGGTCAATCTCTACGGCGAAGGCGCCAAGCGTCCGACGCAGGTGGCGGTGCCCCGTTAAGGCATTGCTGCAACTAGGAGAGCTGTGTCGAGATGGGCAGCTCGGTGGTGTTTTTGATCTCCGTGACGGCGATATGAGAGTGCATCTCCCGCACTAAGTCGCCGCTGAGCAACGTGTTTCGGACAAAATCCTCGTAGTGCCGCACGTCCTTGCAGATGATCTTAAGTACATAGTCCCAGATTCCGGCCATGGTATAGCATTCAACCACTTCGGGATGCGTCTCTACTTCGCGCTCGAAGGCAAGCAGATTCTTTCTTCCCGTTTGAGTCAAGTTGATCGTCGCAAAGACGACGATTTCCATGCCTAATGCATTTCTATCGAGTAGCGCTACTCGCCGTTGAATAACACCCTCCTCTTCGAGCCGATTGATGCGTCGCCAAACGGGTGATTGCGAGCTATTTAAACGATCAGCTAGTGCGGCCGTCGATGCCGTCGAATCCTGCTGCAGCCAAGACATAATAGCGATGTCCTGCTTGCTCCATTCTGAAGACATATTTAGTCCTTATAAATTCTAATTTAGAAATTATTATTCAAAAAAAAGGCCTATATAAGCAAAAAAGGGCAAAAATTTCATCTGATAAGCAACACAATTATTCGAAATATAACGACACCGTAATCAGCTTTAAGACAAGAAAAAAGTGCTAAGGAACCAAGCATGACGCATGCAACGCCGAACCTTCTTCGGAATATCAAGTTAGACGATAAGTTCGCCCCTGGCCCCACTCGGGTTTATTTAACGGGGATTGATGCGCTGGTTCGACTCCCCTTGTTGCAACAAGAGATTGATACTGCGGCTGGCCTCAACACAGGTGGGTTTATCTCGGGATACCGAGGCAGCCCATTGGGTGGCTTAGATCAGGCGCTGTGGGCAGCCAAAGGGCACTTAGATACCCACAACGTGCAGTTTAATCCAGGTATCAATGAAGAACTCGCTGCCACGTCGGTGTGGGGTTCACAGCAGCTTGGCATCGTCTCAGACTCCGATTACGACGGAGTCTTTGGCATGTGGTATGGCAAAGGGCCCGGTGTCGACCGCAGCATGGATGTCATCAAGCACGCCAATGCATTTGGAACCTCACCTCATGGTGGCGTATTGGCGGTGGCTGGCGATGATCATGCCTGCAAGTCTTCGACCCTACCCCACCAATCAGAGCACATGTTCATGGGCGCATCTGTGCCCGTGCTGGCACCCTCAAACGTGCAAGAAGTACTTGATTTCGGCATTTACGGATGGGCAATGTCGCGCTTTTCAGGCTGCTGGGTCGCACTGAAGGCGATCACTGACAATATGGATGCTGCGATGGGTGTGGAAATAGACCCTACGCGATACTCGATCGTACTACCACCCCAGCAAGCGATCTCACCTGACGGCATGCATGCACGCTGGCCGGATCCACCCCTTCATCAGGAAAAACGCCTGAATCTGTACAAAATTTACGCTGCAAGACTGTTTGCGAGTATCAACGGACTCAACCGTATTGTGATGGACTCAATAAAACCGACTCTTGGAATAATCACATCGGGTAAGGCCTACCTCGACGTCATGGAGGCACTGCGTTCACTGGGTATTGATGAGCGAACTGCGAACGACCTTGGCATCAGGGTACTCAAAATCGGTATGCCCTGGCCGCTAGACCCTGAAATTATTCAAGTATTTTCGCGGGGTCTGACCGAAATCTTGGTAGTTGAGGAAAAACGATCTGTCATAGAGGACCAACTGACGTCGCAGCTTTACAATCTTGGTGGAGAGTCACGACCGAAGATATACGGTGAATTTGACCACAGGGGCGAATCCTTGCTGCCCAACACAGGTGAACTCGACCCAGACCTTGTCGCCCGCGCAATTGTCACTCGCCTAGAGAACTTAGGGATACCTCTGTGTGGCACAAATAGTTTAAGTGCAGCTCAACAAGATCTTGGCATCGATATACCAACTAGGACACCGCATTTCTGCTCTGGGTGCCCCCACAACACGTCGACCAAAGTGCCTGAGGGCAGCGTCGCTATGGGAGGGATTGGTTGTCACTATATGGCGACCTGGATGCCTGACAGAGACACTCGAACCTTCACCCAGATGGGAGGCGAAGGAGCAGCGTGGATAGGACAGGCGGCGTTCAGTAAGCGGAAACACGTATTTCAAAACCTCGGTGATGGAACCTATTTTCACTCTGGCAGCCTGGCAATTCGCGCCGCAGTCGCGAGCAAGGTCAACATCACCTACAAGATTCTTTTCAATGAAGCAGTGGCAATGACAGGTGGGCAAGCCATTGATGGCAGTCTGTCTCTCTATGATTTACTACATCAGATTCGTGCTGAGGGTGTAGAACACATCGCAGTCGTTTCGGAGGATGCAGCGCCTCGCGATCTGCCATCCTTCGTTGAGGCATGGCAGCGAGCCGATTATGACGAGCTGCAACGTCGATACGCCCAGATAGAGGGCACCTCGATTATCGTCTATCAACAGCTATGTGCGACTGAGAAGCGACGTCGGCAAAAGCGAAAGTTGATATCCCGAGCCAAAAACAAGGTTTATATTCACCCTGAGCTCTGTGAGGGCTGTGGCGACTGCGGGAAGCAGTCAAACTGCCTCTCTATTCAACCACTGGAGACCGAATTAGGCACCAAACGAGTAATTGACCAGCACAGTTGCAATACAGATCTGAGCTGCGTCGAAGGCTTCTGCCCAAGCTTTGTAACTCTGCCAGCAACATCGCTCGACCTCCCAGTCATGGAATCCGAAGTCTCGGTACCGGTTTGTGATCCCCTTCCAGAACCTTCGATTGTTGCCCTTGATCGACCCTGGTGCGGACTGGTCGCTGGCATTGGGGGAACTGGGGTATTGACCGTCAACTCGCTCTTAGCCATGGCGGCACACATAGAGGGCAAGGGCTTTGCTACGATGAATCAAACTGGATTGGCGCAGAAGTATGGATCCGTGGTAAGCCACATCAAGATCGCTCGAGATCAGAGCGATATCCACGCTGTCAGAGTCAAGGACGCGCAGGCTAACCTGCTACTAGGCTGTGATGCTCTTGTGGCATCGCACCCCGATACACTGACTAAGCTAAGCCAGTCATGTCACGCGGTAGTAAATACCAAGACCACGGAAACCCCAGATTTCCTGCACACCGCTGAGGCAACGGCCCCTGCCGGTGAGATTGAGCGACTAATTAAGCAAACTGTCGGTGAGCACAAGGTCGATGCGATAGATGCATCAGCGCTTGCGGTCGCCCTAATGGGAGACGTCATCGCGGTCAACTTGTTCTTGGTTGGTCTAGCCAGTCAACGAGGATTACTACCTATCTCACCTGAGGCGATTGAGCGAGCTATCGAGGTCAACGGCGTCGCGGTTGAACTTAACAAGTCTGCATTCACTTGGGGTCGACGATTCGTTGAGCAACCAGACATAATTTTGAGTCACTTGCCAAAGCCTCAGCCGAGTAAGCTGACGTCACTCGATGAAATCATTGTCGACCGGGAGGCGCGGTTGGTTTGTTATCAATCTGGAGACTATGCGGCTCTTTATGTTCGGCGAATCAGGGCTGTGGAAAGGAGTCTGAGTCATTTAGGGGGAACAGAGGCACTTCTGTGTGATATAGCAAGACAGCTTTATCGCCTGATGGCGCTCAAAGATGAGTATGAAGTTGCTCGAATATTGACCACTGGCGGTAATACCGACGGCATACCTAGGCTTAATCAAGATGGCGTCAATTTTTACTTCGCACCACCGCTACTATCGCGTTGGTGGTCACGTGATGGTAGACCGAAAAAAATTCGGATCGGCGCGTGGGGCAGATTCCCCCTGAGGATGCTCGCGGGACTGAAGTTTATCAGAGGTACAGCCATCGACATCTTCGCTTACACGTATGAGAGACGGGCTGAACAGGCTGATCTCTCAGACTACCTTGCTGACATCGATCTCATCGCTGAAATGACCACCAGCGAATCGATGGACTCAGCGAAACAACTCGCCGATGCCCCGTCAAAGCTTAAAGGTTATGGACATGTGAGAACCCAAAGCCGCGGGGTATGGCTCGACCAACGAAATCGGTACCGAGCAGAGCTTCAACTGGTACAGGCAGTTCGCGTAAAGGATATAAATCACAGAGGTATTAATGAACACTAGTTTTACCCACCCTGAATTTGCTGATCATGAGCGTGTGCTATTCGTTAATGACAAATCCGCGGGGCTGCAGGCCATTATCGCATTGCATAACACAAAACGGGGTTTTGCAATTGGTGGTTGTAGGATGTGGCCGTATGAAAGCGCTGAGGCGGCCTTTACTGATGTTCTCCGCTTATCTCGCGGTATGACCTATAAAAACGCCCTCGCAGGCATCAGTAGCGGTGGTGGTAAATCCGTCATTATCGGCGACCCGCGAACAGATAAGTCACCAGCCCTGTTCAGAGCGATGGGGACTGCCATTGAGTCACTCGGTGGACGCTATATCGCGGCAGAGGATTCCGGTACCTCACCGGCCGATATGGCGGTCATGGCAGAAGCAACGTCCTATGTTGCAGGCCTTGAATCAGACTCTAATAGTGGTGATCCCTCACCCAGTACGGCCCTGGGTGTTTTCCTTAGCATTCGCGAGGCCGTTAGCTTCCGACTTGGCCGGTCCAATCTAGTTGGGGTGCGCGTGCACATACAGGGTTTGGGCAAAGTGGGCTTTGAACTCGCAAAATTGCTCGTCAGGAGTGGTGCCATAGTTGTTGCCAGCGATATCAACGAAGGTAATTGTCGCCTCGCCCGTGAAGAACTCTGCATACGCACTGTCAGCAATGAAGAATTACTCACCGGGAGCTGTGACGTTTTTGCGCCATGCGCACTTGGCGGAGTGCTGAATGAGTGGTCTATTCCAGCGCTCAACGCCACCATCATCGCAGGCGCGGCGAACAATCAACTACTAACCCAAGAGGATCATGTGCGATTGACCAATGCAGGGATTCTGTACTGCCCCGATTACTTGATTAACGCTGGCGGTGTCATCGACGTCTACCAACGCCGACATGGCGGTACGCAAAAAGAGATCGATGCTGGGTTATCAGCCATCGCAGCGCGTCTTTCGTCAATTCTATCGGAGGCCGATTCGCGTTGTATCTCGCCCGGGAAGGTGGCACAGGAGCGCGCCGAGTCGTTAATTAATGGGTCAGAACTAGTTCCCATCCCGACAGCGGTGGCGTAATCACTGCAAGCGAAAGGTGGGGTGGCTGATGGGTCTCGAACCCACTACCTCCGGAGCCACAATCCGGTGCTCTACCTGGTGAGCTACAGCCACCACTGAATGGGCAGTTACCCAAGGGTTTCGGCCGTGGCGATATGACCGAAAAAGTGGTCGGGGAGGAGGGATTCGAACCCCCGACATCCTGCTCCCAAAGCAGGCGCGCTACCAGACTGCGCTACACCCCGAAAAATGCACGATGTTCAACATCTCGCGGGCGGCGAGTCTACAAGGTTTGCGGTCATTGGGTCAATTGCAGAAATCGCCTTTCGCCAACATTTGAATTCTGAAACAATTGCTAAAAAACGGGGGACTTTTTATGCCGGCCACGCTTCTGGATGGAAAACACGTTGCGCAACTGACCGAGGCTAATCTTGCGGAGCGCGTTGCATCGCTCAAAGCGAAGACGGCCGATCGAACTCCTGTCCTCGCCACAATATTAGTGGGCGATGATCCTGCTTCTGCTACCTACGTGAAGATGAAAGCAAATGCGTGTAAGCGCATTGGCATGAGGTCATTGGCAATCGAACTCCCAGCGTCTAGCAAGACCAATGAATTGCTTCGGGAAATCGAGCAACTGAACACCAATCCCGATGTTCATGGCATTTTGCTTCAGCACCCTGTCCCCGCTCACATCGATGAGCGAGCTGCCTTCGATATGATTGCGCTAGAGAAAGACGTCGACGGTGTCACCTGCTTGGGCTTTGGCCGGATGAGCATGGGGGAAGCAGCTTACGGTTGTGCAACGCCACAAGGCATCATGCGGCTGCTGCAACACTATGAGATTGAACTCTCAGGCAAGCACGCCGTTGTCGTAGGAAGAAGTCCAATTCTCGGCAAACCCATGGCCATGATGATGCTTCAGGCAAACGCAACAGTGACTATCTGTCACTCTAGAACACAGAACCTCGAAGCACACATTCGACAAGCCGACGTAATCGTTGGTGCTGTCGGACGACCTGAATTTATTCGCGCTGATTGCATTAAAGACGGTGCGGTCGTTGTTGACGCGGGCTATCACCCGGGCGGAGTCGGTGACATTGAACTTGGCCCATTGGTTGATCGCGTTGCAGCTTACACACCCGTGCCAGGTGGCGTTGGTCCGATGACCATCAATACCTTGATAATGCAAACAGTTGAATCGGGAGAAAAAGCACTCACTTGAATGTAGGCTAATCAGAGGAGCTTAAGTTGCTCTCGGATATTAAGTTTAAGACTGTCATTGCCAACGGCATTGCTTCGCGACTTGCCATGCAAGGCAGCGGTCCGCTGGTTGTTCTATGTCATGGCTGGCCCGAGAGCTGGTATAGCTGGCGCCACCAAATCCCGGCCCTCGCAAAAGCGGGTTATACTGCCGTCGCTTATGATGTGCGCGGCTATGGTGAATCAGACAAACCCCATGCGGTAGAGGCCTATACCCTCAAAGAGCTCGCCGCGGATGTCATCGGCATTAGCGACGCTCTGGGGTTTGATCGATTCATCACGATCGGTCATGACTGGGGCGGTCCCATTGCACTGACGACAGCCCTACTGTACCCAGATCGTGTCTATGCCACGGGTTCGCTCTCAGTCCCCCACTTGACTCGACCACCACTTCCAACTCTCGATTTGTGGCGTGAACTTTACAAGGATCGTTTTTTCTACCAGCTGTACTTCCTGAACGAGGGAATTGCTGAAGCTGAATTTGAAGCTAATTTAGCCGAATCTCTGTTCCTAGTTTATACGGCCATTGATGCTCGAGGTATGGCTCACCAGAGGGCAAATGCGGAAGGCGGATTCGCCGGTATCAAACCTGCTAACGCGAAGTTACTAGACGGTATGACACGCTTTGACAGCTTCCCAGATTGGTTCTCGCAAGATGACTTGGACTACCTCGTATCGCAGTTTAAGCTGAGTGGGAAACGAGGACCCTACAACCGCTACCGCGCGCAAAATTTAGATTGGCACGAACTCGCTCACTTGGATGGTGCGACAATCCGACAACCCGCATTCTTTATCACTGGCGAATTAGATCCCGTCAGTAGCTTCGTTCCCCTCAGCAGTCCATTCATCGATCACGTTCGAAAGAACTACGATAATCTGATTATCGCCCGAGAGTTACCGAATGTGGGTCACTGGACCGCCGAAGAGGCACCTGAAACTGTGAATGAAACAATGTTGGAATTCCTAAAACAGGTACATACATCGCAGTCGAGTTTGAACCTAGGCTCTGCGCCACGTAGCACCTGATACACCGTCCTCAATGATAATACCCGCGGCTTTGAGTTCATCACGTATCGCGTCGGCTCGTGAGAAATTTTTACTCAGTTTTGCCTCAGCACGGTCGATCAGCATTTGATCTATGAGCTCCGTCGATAAACCATCACCACCAGTATCAAATTTCGACAACCACATCGCGGGATCCTCCGACAGGATTCCCAATACAGCGCCACCAGCCAGTAAAGCCGCTTTTGCTGGGCCCTTATCAGTCTCTGAAGCTTTGTTAAGTGCTTTCGCCAGCTGGTGAAGCTCAGCAATTGCGGCAGGAGTATTCAAATCATCAAGAAGCGCAGTAAAAACCGGTGAAAGGTGAGCCTCTGCTGCCTCGATTGCGATATCTCCCGCATTGCGCAACGCGAGATAAAAACCATCTAAGGTGGATTGTGCGTTATCGAGAAGCTCTTTTGAAAAGTTGAGGGGCGAGCGGTAGTGAGCCGACAGAAGCGCGAACCGAAGGGTTTCCCCCGAGTACTTTTCGAGTAACTCTCGTACGGTCCTCACGTTGCCTAGCGATTTAGACATCTTTTCGCCGTCCATATCGACATAGGCATTGTGCATCCAGGTGCCAACGAAACTACCTTCGTAACCGCAACAACTCTGTGCTCGCTCGTTTTCGTGGTGCGGGAAGATCAGGTCCCTGCCGCCTCCGTGAATGTCAATATTGTCACCCAAATGCTGGTGGATCATGGCTGAGCACTCGAGGTGCCATCCGGGGCGACCCCAACCGTAGTCACTTTCCCAACCGGGATCATCGCCAGTAGACGGTTTCCATAACACAAAGTCACCGGGATGCCGCTTATATGAAGCTACCTCTACACGCGCACCTGCCATCATGTCCTCGAGGTTACGGCCACTTAACGCGCCATAATCGTCCATCGAGGTAACGTCGAAGAGCACGTGCCCCTCAGACACGTAAGCATGTCCACGATCGATCAGTCGTGCGGCAAGATCCAACATCCCCTCTACATGCTCTGTCGCCTGTGGCTCGATTGAGGGATCGAGATTGTTCAGGGCCGCCATGTCTTGGCGAAACTTGTCAGTGAACTCCTGAGTTAGCGTCATGATATCGGTGCCACGCTCACGTGCTGCAACAATAATCTTGTCGTCTATGTCCGTAATGTTACGGGCATAAGTCACCTTAGGATACAACGCTTGCAGCACCCGAAATAACGTATCGAAAACCACTACCGGCCGCGCGTTTCCAATGTGGACGAGGTTATAGACCGTGGGACCGCAGACGTACATTCGGATGTGGTGAGGATCGATGGCTTTGAAGACGGATTTTCCTCCGCCTGCGCTGTTAGTGAGGAGTAGTTCAGTCATTACTAATCCGCGTATCACGCAGCCCAATAACTCTATTAAACACAGGCTTCCCGCCAGTATGGTCAAACCTATCAGCCACAAAGTAGCCCACACGTTCAAATTGGAACCGATCCTCAGGATCTGCCGAGGCGAGGGATGCTTCAATAATCGCTTGGCCGACAACAAGCGACGCCGGATTGATCACATCATCCATATTGTCTGCTGTTGATGGATCTTCCACGGTGAAAAGACGATCGTAGCTTCTAATTTCTGCGAGAATTCCTGTCGTAGCATCGACCCAATGAATGACGCCCTTAGCCTTCACACCATCATCTGGGTCTTCACCTAGAGTCTGAGGTACTATCGATGCATAAACCGTGGTCACCTCGCCGTCAGCATCGACATCGCATCGATCTGCTTCGATGACGTAACTACCACGCAAACGGACCCGCTTCCCTAAAACCAGTCGTTTGAATTTCTTATTAGCCTCCTGTCGGAAGTCATCTTTATCAATCCAGATCTTAGGTCCAAAGTGAACCTCGCGCTTACCCAAAGTGTTATCTGCAGGGTGATTTGCCAACATCAATACCTCAGGCGCTTCGAGGTTGCTGATCTGAAGCTTGATTGGGTTCAATACAGCCATGGCACGTGGCGCGGTCACATTGAGATCATTGCGGACCGCACTCTCGAGCATAGCAACATCGACCACACCATCAGAACGTGATGTTCCTACCTCCTCGCAAAAATGCCGCAACGCCGACGGTGTGTAGCCGCGCCGACGCATCCCGGCAATGGTTGGCATGCGAGGATCATCCCAGCCGCTGACGACACCCGAATCAACGAGAAGCTTCAGCTTTCGCTTACTGGTGACCGTAAAGTTGACGTTCAAGCGGGCAAATTCGTATTGCCGTGGTCTGGAGGGCACCGGTAGATTGTCAATAAACCAGTCATACAGTGGCTTATGATCCTCAAACTCAAGCGTACATATAGAATGCGAAATGCCTTCAATCGCATCTTCCTGTCCGTGCGCAAAATCATAAGTGGGATAGATAACCCACTCATCGCCCGTTTGGTGATGCGCTACTCGGCGTATTCGATAAAGCGTTGGATCCCGTAAGTTGATGTTCGGAGATGCTGTATCAATTTTGGCGCGCAGTACCCGCGAGCCATCCTCAAACTCACCCGCTTTCATTGCAGCGAAAAGAGCATGATTCTCGGCGATCGACCGATTCCTGTACGGGCTATTTTTACCCGGTGATGTCAATGTGCCTCGGTAGTCACGTGCCTCGTCTGCGCTCAAGTCACAAACGTAAGCCTTGCCTTCATCTATGAGGTGAAGAGCCCACTCAAAAAACTGCTGGAAATAACTTGATGCATAACGTGCCTCACCGTCCCACTCGTAGCCCAGCCATTTCACGTCCGCCTTAATGGCATCAATGAAGACTTGGCTCTCCTTTTCGGGGTTGGTGTCATCAAAGCGCAGATTACAAACCCCACCATACTGCTCGGCCAGTCCAAAATTAACGGTAATCGACTTTGCGTGGCCAATATGTAAGAAACCGTTGGGCTCGGGCGGAAAACGAGTTACGACTCTATCCACAACCCCAGCGTCCAGATCACTCTGAATTTGAGTCCGTAGAAAGTTACTGCGAGGTTCTGTGTCCATTCGACGCCCTTGATATACAGATGCGAGTTTACCAAGCGAAACCGGTCACGTCAGTTTCCAACAACGGTGACAGCCTGGTAGTAATTTACTCGAATGCACAAGGCTGACCTTGTATCATTCCCTCTTTCTCACTAAAGGCAGTATTAACCATGGCGATGACTCGCGTATTAATGAAAACGCTTCTCGGCGATATGACTTTGGAGCTGGATGCCGATAAAGCGCCAGTCACCGTCGCAAATTTCGTCGAGTACGCTCAAAGCGGGCACTACGACGGCACTATATTCCATCGAGTGATTAACAACTTTATGTTGCAAGGCGGTGGTTTTGATACCGACATGCATCAGAAAGGCACTAACGCGCCCATTCAAAATGAAGCCAATAATGGCTTGAAGAACGACCGCGGCACCATCGCCATGGCCCGTACAATGGATCCTCACTCTGCGACCGCGCAATTTTTTATCAATGTCTCAGACAATGACTTCTTGAACTTCTCAGGTGAGAACATGCAGGGCTGGGGCTATGCGGTATTTGGTCGCGTCATTGAGGGCGAGGAGGTACTTGACAAGATCCGCGTTGTCCCAACCGGCAGTCAGGCAGGTCACCAAGACGTACCTAATGACCCTATCGTGATCGAATCTGTCACGGTGCTGTCCGACTAAGCATGACGCAATCCCTGTTCATCAGCGACCTACATTTAAGCGAGGATACGCCACACATCGAACAAGGGTTGAAAACACTCCTAAAACAACAAGGCGATATCGATCGCCTTTTTTTATTGGGTGACATCTTCGAAGCATGGATTGGAGATGACGATGACAGCCCATTGGCACTGCGTTTTGCCGAAGCCATGAAACGGATCGCAAATGCTGGCACTCAAATCTACTTTACCCGCGGTAATCGGGATTTCCTCGTTGGCCACAATTATCTGGATCAATTCGGTGCAACGCTACTAAGCGACTCGGTGTGTATAGAGGTTGCTGGTGAATCCACTCTACTGATGCACGGTGACCTACTCTGCTCCGATGACGTCGATTATTTGGCCTTCCGCGCCATCGCCCACAACCGGGAGTGGCAGGCGGAAATTTTGAGCAAGTCACTCGAAGACCGAAGAGCACTGGCAAAACAACTCCGCATAATGAGCAGAGAGGCCGCCAGCAACAAGGCTGAGGACATTATGGACGTGAACAGTAAAACCGTTGGCTCCGTGATGGCCGAACATGGTGTCAAACGACTGATACACGGCCACACTCACAGACCGTTCCGACATTCACTGCGAAGCGCTGAACGAATCGTATTGGGCGACTGGAATGAGACCTGTTGGTGTTTACGTGAAGATGGAACGTCGCTGGAGCTGTTCGAGTTCTCGCTTTAACTAGCTAGTTGCAACTTCTTGGCACGCCGCTGTGAAAGCGTATCTCGGCATCCTCGCTCTCGATGAGCTCCTTTTCCACCGAGCAGAATAAAGCTAAACGCTCCTCCACAACGTTTGCATCCTCTAGCCCTTTTGCCAGGCTGATGTAATCCATAAAATGGCGCGACTCACTTTTCAATAGCGATGTATAGAAGCCTCGCAACGCGTCATCCACATGGGGTGCTAACGCCGCAAACCGTTCGCAGGAGCGGGCCTCAATAAGTGCCCCGATGATAAGCGTGTCCACTAATTTATGTGGATCTTGTTTACGAACCATTTCCCGTAGCGTTTGCGCGTAACGCGATGCCGTTACCGACTCGTAAGAAATACCTCGCTGCGTCATCAGTTTCAGCACTTGCTCAAAATGCCTCAACTCCTCTCGAGCCAGTCGTGACATTTTATTCAGAAGCGGTGTGTTGTCCGTGTAACGATGCATCAGCGACATTGCGGTTGCCGCCGCCTTCTTCTCACAATTCGCGTGATCAATCATCAGTACTGGCAAAGACTTTACCGCCGCCGATAACCACGCTTCGGGCGTCCGGCATGGCAAAAAATCAAAAACGGCCGTCAAATCTACTGTCGACGGCATAGCTTAGCGCTGCGCTTCTTCGAAGAGATCGGGTGTTGCGAGATAACGATCGTAGTGGGCTGTCGACAACACCCAGAAATCCTCGTCGATTTTATCACGTAGCTCAATAAGACTCAGATCGGCCCACGATGAATGCACTCGGAATCCATATTTACAAGGATCGCTAATCTGGCTCGCACCTGCCTTGAGTAGTTGGAATAGCCAGCAGTATTCATCATGCTCGTCGTTGTATCTCACCAGTTGCGTATCAAGCTGCCATTTCAGTAGCCCACGATCTATGACCGTGCATTTATGAGCGCAGGCCTGCGACAAAAATTGCGACAGTCGTTGATCAACAAATCGCTTTTCGTCCTGCGAGTAGCCGTTCCAGTTGATAACCTCGTGGCTAAATCGCTTGCAACCCCGACACACGCTGTCACCAATACCGGTTGAGCAGACGCCAATGCAAGGCGTCTTGATCGGCTTGCGGTTCGTTTGTGGTGGGTTATCCGTCGACATGATGCAAAAGTCTAGGATAAACACCGCGTGAATGCACAGAATTGATCGAATCGCTGTCGACAGACCTGGTCACAAGCTATAATTTGCGCGCCGAAGAGCAAGGTGCCCTTTCAAAGTGGGCGCCCTCACAAATTCTGGGGAAGAGGAAATTTCAGTGCTTGAAGCTTATCGTGACCATGTAGCCGACCGAGCGGCCATGAATATCCCACCAAAACCACTATCGCCGCAGCAGGTCGCAGACCTAGTGGAGCTGCTAAAGGCGCCGCCGGCGGGCGAAGAGGACTATCTTGTAGATCTTATTTCTAACAGGGTTCCACCTGGTGTTGATGAAGCCGCTTATGTCAAAGCCGCGTTCTTGTCGGATGTAGCCCTAGGTAATGTTGACTGCCCTTTGATTGATAAAGTGACTGCCGTCGATCTGTTGGGTGACATGCACGGCGGTTACAACATCGAGACCTTGATAGAGCTGCTAAGCGACAGTGAACTAGGCGGACAGGCAGCAATGAAACTCAAGCACACCTTGCTTATGTTTGACAGGTTCTACGATGTTGCGGCACTCGCAAAGGACGGTAATGCCAACGCGGCATCGGTTATGCAATCATGGGCTGACGCCGAATGGTTCACAAAGCGGGATGTATTACCCGACTCACTCAAAATGGTCGTATTCAAGGTCACTGGCGAGACTAATACAGACGACTTGTCACCGGCACCTGACGCCTGGTCACGACCAGATATCCCACTCCACGCACGCGCCATGTACAAGATGACGCGCGACGGACTCGAGCCAGAAGAACACGGCCAAGTGGGGCCCATGGCCCAAATCGAAGCAGTCAAAGCCACTGGCTTGCCTGTTGCATTCGTAGGTGATGTGGTGGGAACAGGCTCGTCCAGAAAGTCCGCCGCGAACAGCGTCTTATGGTATTTCGGTCAGCCCGTCACAGGTGTCCCTAACAAGCAAATGGGGGGTGTATGCATTGGAGGTAAAATTGCCCCGATTTTCTATAACACTATGGAAGATGCCGGTGCCCTAGTCTTCGAGGCATCCGTCGAGAAGATGGGCATGGGTGATATCATCGATATCCGCGTCTATGACGGAAAGGTTCTTAACGAGGCTGGCGATGTCATCTCTGAGTTTGAACTGCGCTCGGATGTACTACTTGACGAGGTTCGTGCGGGTGGTCGGATTAATCTAATTATCGGCCGCGGCCTGACCACTAAGGCGCGAGAAGCTCTGGGCTTGGGCGAGAGCAGCCTCTTTAGAAAGCCGGATATGCCTGAAGAGACAAATGCCGGTTTCACCCTTGCACAAAAGATGGTGGGTCGCGCCTGTGGTGTCGATGGTATTCGACCGGGTACCTACTGCGAGCCCAAAATGACCACGGTGGGGTCTCAGGATACTACGGGACCTATGACACGAGACGAACTACAGGATCTCGCGTGTCTAGGTTTCTCGGCGGATCTCACCATGCAGTCCTTCTGTCACACTGCGGCCTATCCAAAGCCTGTTGATATAGAAACACAGCACTCGCTGCCCGACTTTATCCGGAACCGGGGCGGCGTATCACTGCGACCAGGCGATGGAATTATTCACAGCTGGTTGAACCGCATGCTGCTGCCTGACACGGTTGGCACTGGCGGAGACTCGCACACGCGATTTCCCCTCGGCATTTCCTTCCCCGCGGGATCGGGTCTCGTAGCCTTTGCCGCAGCAACCGGTGTCATGCCGCTGGACATGCCAGAGTCTGTGCTTGTTCGCTTTAAGGGCGAGATGCAGCCGGGGATCACCTTGCGGGATCTGGTGCATGCGATTCCTTACTATGCTATCCAAGAAGGTCTGCTGACCGTCGAGAAAAAAGGCAAAAAGAACATCTTCTCCGGTCGTATTCTTGAAATTGAGGGAGTTGAAGAGTTAACTGTTGAGCAGGCCTTTGAACTTTCGGATGCGTCCGCTGAGCGCTCAGCTGCTGGTTGTACCGTCAAGCTATCCGAATCGACGATCGGCAGGTATCTGAAGTCAAATATTGTCCTGTTGCGTTCGATGATTGCCGAGGGTTATGGCGATCCGCGCACACTGGAGCGCCGGGTTCAAAATATGGAGAAGTGGCTCGAGAACCCCGAGTTACTTGAGGCCGATACAGATGCCGAATACGCGGCCATCATTGAAATCGACCTCACCGAGGTTACTGAGCCTGTCGTTTGTGCCCCTAATGACCCTGATGATGCACGGCTACTTAGTCAGGTGGCAGGCGACCAGGTCGACGAGGTCTTTATCGGCAGCTGTATGACCAACATCGGTCACTTCAGAGCCACGGGGAAACTACTTGACCAGCACACAGGCGGTGTCGCAGCACGAATGTGGATCTGTCCGCCCACCCGAATGGATGAATATCAACTCATGGACGAGGGGTATTACGCCATCTTCGGACGCGCAGGTGCCCGGACCGAAATGCCAGGGTGCTCGTTGTGTATGGGCAACCAGGCGCGTGTGGCGCCAAGATCGACTGTTTTATCGACCTCGACGAGAAATTTCCCTAATCGACTAGGGGAAGGCGCAAATGTCTATCTTACGTCAGCTGAGCTCGCTGCTGTGGGCGCCATTCTAGGGCGCCTTCCAACTCCAGAGGAGTACATGGCCTACGCGGATGAATTGGATTCGATGGCAGGTGAAATTTATCGTTACATGAATTTCAACGAAATCAAGAGTTTCAGAGCCCTAGCCGATGACGGACAGAAAATTGCGGCAACGCTAATTGAAGAAGTAGCCTGATCCGTAATACCTTAAAAAAAGCAGTCTCCGGGTGCTTATTTACTTACCGAGATTAAAAAGGCGCCCACTGGCCACAGTTGAGAAATGACAGGAAAACCTCGTCGGTAATCACGCTCAATATCTTCAAGGTCTGCGATCAAAACTACGATGCGTATCAGACCCTCGGCACTACCGCCTTGCTGCTTCTGTTCATCGGTTAGGGTACCGCGAGTGCATCTAACCATCACGCTCGCAGAAAAATGTCACCGCAGCCTGCTCAGCCGATTCAAAAACAAAGCTCGATGTTACGAGGTTGGGGGAATGCTATTGCTCGGGGACCGGCGTTAATCCTTCTCAGATAGCCACCGTTTCAAGACCAGCACCTTTTACCTACTCGTCTGATCTCGGCTAACTCCTATTATGCAGACCAACGAGGGCACCGTCAGCACGATCCACCGAGCTATCAGAGCGAGCATCACTCAGTCCCGTTAAATAGGCTTCGTCAATGACGCCAGTTTGATATTGCCCATCAAAGACCGAGAGCTCAAAACCATCCACAAGAGAGTTGCCCTCTCGCGAGCACTCAATTAGATCATCTATCTCCTGATAAATCAGCCAGTCAGCCCCAATGTGCTCGGAGATCTGCTCTATGGTTCTGCCATGAGCCACTAGTTCCGATGCCGTTGGCATATCGATGCCATAGACATTCGGATAGCGGACAGGCGGTGCTGCTGAGGCAAAATAGACCCGTTTTGCGCCCGAATCGCGCGCCATCTGAATGATTTGCTTGCAGGTTGTGCCCCGTACGATCGAATCATCGACTAGGAGCACGGTTTTGCCCTCAAATTCGAGCGGCACAGGATTCAATTTTTGCCGCACTGATTTCCGGCGTTGTGTCTGCCCCGGCATAATAAACGTGCGACCGATGTATCGGTTTTTCATAAAGCCCTCGCGGAACTTTACGCCCAACTCATGGGCTAAAGCCTGGCCAGCAACCCTGCTGGTGTCAGGAATCGGTATCACGACGTCAATGTCATGATCAGAGCGCTCGCGCATGATCTTTTGCGCCAGCCGCTCTCCTTGGCGCATCCGTGTCTTGTAGACAGAAATGCCATCCATCAGTGAGTCAGGACGCGCAAAATAAACATGCTCGAAAATACAAGGTTTTAGCTTGGGCTCAACCGCACACTGTCTTCGAATAAGCTCTCCCATAGCATCAATAAACAGTGCCTCACCGGGGTCCACGTCGCCTATGAGGCGGTAACCTAATACGTCAAGAGCGACACTCTCAGAGGCCAACATATAACTTTTGTGATCGTCGTGAGTCTTGACTCCAACCACCAGGGGCCTAATACCGTTTGGATCTCTAAACGC
Source organism: uncultured Halieaceae bacterium (assembly GCA_913031575.1). GTDB lineage: Bacteria > Pseudomonadota > Gammaproteobacteria > Pseudomonadales > Halieaceae > Luminiphilus. Next base: position 64,947 of record CAJWEV010000003.1, read on the forward strand.
CACTAAACCGACGTTTGCGATCATCGCGATAGCCGCGTACCCACCTTCACAACGCGTGTGCAGTGTTGTTACCGCGTTAAACACATCTTCTGCTGACGGAATAAGCTTACCCTGGCGCTGCAACTCATGTGCGAAGACGTTCAGCAACACTTCCGAGTCACTATCGGTATTCAGATGGCGCAAGTCGGTTTGATAAAGCTCCTCGGACAAGGCCCCCGAGTTCGTAAGGTTGCCATTGTGTGCCAGGGCAATTCCATAGGGCGAGTTGACGTAGAAGGGCTGAGCCAGGGCGGAACCTGAGCTACCTTGGGTTGGATAACGTGTATGGCCTAAACCAAAATGGCCTGGCAATTGTTGCATGTGATCGGCATTAAAGACGTCTCGAACCAGCCCCTCCCCTTTTCGTTGAAGGAACTGACCCTTGTGGCAGGTCATGATGCCAGCTGCATCTTGGCCGCGATGCTGAAGCATGGTTAGCGCGTCGTAAATATCCGTAGCCACACTGTCATTTGAGGAAATTCCAACTATGCCGCACACTATTCAGGTACCTTCAGCCATGTCATTGGCATCATCTACTGTCTCTTCAAACAATCTATTTGGATCCTTAAAGAATTCTGACTCAAAGCCACTACTCAAGAACGATTCAGTAATTTCGAGATATTCTGCATATACGCTTTCGCCAAAAGTATCTTCCTGCCAATGAGGAGCCGCAGCCCCCATCAAAAGACTCACCACTGATAGTAAAACAACGCCACGGCCGATACCAAAGGCCGCTCCCAGGAGAGAGTTACCGAACTTTGTATGCCCATTTTTCAATCTCGCAGAGAGCCCGGCACCCACCGTAGAAAAAAATACAACAACCGCGGCGAAGACCAAGCCATAGCTGAAAAGATAGAGTAAGGAGTCTTGTGAAAGGTCTATTCCAACAGCAAAGATAATTGGTTCTGCGGAAACTGTGGCAATGAAGTGCGCAAGGATCCAACCAAAAAGCGAAATCGACTCTTTAATAAATCCGCCCTTTAGACCCATCAGGCCCGAAATACTGCAAACAGCTATTATCGCCCAATCTATGAAAGATTCTGGACTAGTAAAAGAGACTATATCCAAATATCTGCTCCCTTAAATTGGCGTAAATCTCACGATAATGCTTTCGACGGAAAAATAGTCGTCGATCGCTGGCTGGATATCAATGAGCCGCTGCTTTTGTAATTTCGGTCCTATCATAACTCTAAATAAGCGCTGATCGTCCAATATTGCTGGTGAAACATACGCCTTGTGACCCTTGTCCCGCAGTAACTGCGAAATTTCCTCAGCCCTTCCTATGTCACTAAAGGTTGCGATCTGAAGGTTCCAGCTAACTGGCAGGCCTTGATCGTCAAACTCTGCTCTCTCCAATGCCGAGGACTGATGCTCTGGCTCCTCATCAGCATCTACGAGAACCGCGTAAGGCGCAGGTGACACGATGTCAATAGGTTGAGCAATCGGCTGCTGACGCTCCGGTTCCTTGGGAAGCACCGCTTGATCTACTTTATTCAGCACAGGCTGTCGACGCTCTGACACCTCGATTACAGGTTTTGGCGGCATTTCAAAGACGGGGAGCTCAAAGTCATCGGCATTGTCCCGCGTGACAAACACGATTGGCCAGAAGATGACTGCAATCGCAACAAGAACCACAAAGCCGACAAAACGTTGCTTAATCACGATTGACCATCCGATTGCGCTAGACGCATGCATTCAAGCGCTTTCATGCCCTCGCCCACGGTAAAAAACGAGCCGAAAATAAGGAGCCTGCCTCCATCGGCAAGACTTCCCAGTGCGGCTTCAAAGGCCGATTCAAACGTTGGTTTAACGTGTGCCCTTCCAGAAATACACCCTGCAACTACCTCTGGTGACTGCCCGCGTACTCCACCGATACCTGCCGGCAGGTACCACTCATCGATAACTGATTCGACAGCCGCAATCATATCACTGCAATCTTTATCGGACATGACAGCAAAGATGGCCGTAGTCGGTTGCTCTGTTAGCTGAAGATCAAGAAATTTCCTGAGCGCCGACGCGGCATCGGGGTTATGGGCAACGTCAAGAATGATATCGATATTGCCGAGACGCACAGACTCTCGTCGGCCATTGAGCACAACACTCCCCATGGCGGCCGCAACAATATCTCCGTTAATCCCAACGCCAGCAGCCTCCAGTGCTCTTACGCCGGCAGCGGCATTCAAAGGGATAATTCCCGCGGGCAACGACCAGGAAATTGATCCCGCCGCCAAGCTCTCAAATTGAGTTTCGTCGAAGACGTAATCGCGTAGAGCCAATAATTCACAAGCACCGATTCTTTGTAGCTCTCTATAAACCGAGCCAGGCGCTGACGGATCGGCGATGATGCATGGGCGTCCGTAACGTGCGATGCCGCATTTCTCAACAGCGATAGTCTCAATATCCGTGCCTAACCATTCCTGGTGATCCAGACCGATAGCTGTGACTACTGCCACATCTGCATCGATGATATTAACCGCGTCTAATCTGCCGCCCAACCCGACCTCAAGGAGCTGAAATGCCACCTCAAGCTTTTTAAAAATCCACAGCGCTGCAAGTGTATTGAATTCAAAATAGGTTAATGAAATAGCCAATCGCGCATGCTCGATCGCTTCGAAGGCCTCAACAATAAGTTCATTTGAGACCTCAGACCCATCAACGCGAATGCGTTCGTTATAGCGGATTAGGTGTGGGGATGTAAATGCACCCACACGCATACCACTGGCTCGTAAAATAGCTTCCATAACGCCAACGGTGCTGCCCTTGCCATTGGTACCGGCCACGGTGATGGTAGTAGCGTCTGTATCCAACAGCTCTAGACGCCGCGCTACTTCACCACAACGCGCTAGGCCAAGATCAATCGCGGAAGGGTGTAACTGCTCTAGGCGTTCAAGCCAAGTGGCAAGGTCCAAAAATACCCTCGGCTAAGCTTAGGACGCGAGCTGTGCGTTAGTGAACTTCGCGAGAACCCGACCAAGCGTATCTCGCATCTCAAATCTTGGAATGATCATATCGATAGCACCATGCTCAAGAAGAAACTCACTTCGCTGAAAGCCACGAGGTAACTTTTGCCGAATCGTCTGCTCGATGATATTAGGTCCCGCAAAGCCTGCGCGCGCATCAGGTTCTGCAACATTGATGTCACCCAAGAGCGCTAACGAGGCAGATACGCCACCATAAATCGGATCCGTCATTACCGAAACGTAGGGTACGCCGGCGGCCTTCATGCGCTCAATGACGGCTGATGTTTTCGCCATTTGCATCAATGAAATCAGGGCTTCTTGCATGCGCGCGCCACCCGACGCGGCAAAACAAATTAATGGTATACCGTTCTCGAGAGCGACTCCGGCAGCGCGGGTGAACTTTTCGCCCACGGCATACCCCATTGACCCACCATGAAAGTTAAACTCGAAGGCTATTGCGACAACATCCAGACCGTGTAGTGTTCCACGAAATGCAATAATGGCGTCTTTCTCACCCGTGCTCTTCTGCGCAGTGCTCAAGCGGTCTCGGTAGCGTTTTTTATCTTTGAATTTCAGGCGATCAATCGTTTCAAGATCTGCAAACAGCTCAGTGCGTCCGGTGTCATCTAAAAAAAGGTCGAGCCGTCGACGCGCGGTGATACGCATATGATGATCGCACTTAGGGCAAACCTCGGCGTTACGCTCCAGATCGGGTCGATAGAGCACGGCATCGCACTTGACACATTTACGCCACAACCCCTCAGGAATATTCGCCTTTTTATCCCCGTCGGTTTTCCGCACACCTGCGGGAATGATTTTATCGATCCAGCTCATCTTGGCTCCCTGTACATCGCGGTGCGCAGTATACGTCGTTGACAGTTTTAGTTGGAAGTTGCCAAATTTACGCCGTTGCGGATGCTTGAGATCAGTGAATGCGCCCCAGAAATGGCACTATCGTAAGAGCCATCAGTGCCCAGATCGTTAGCTACAAGCTCTACCAGTGCGCTACCGACAACAACTGCATCAGCACATCTCGCTAATGTCGCTGCAGTGTCTGCATCTTTAATACCGAACCCGACAGCAACCGGTAGACTCGTGTGTTGCCGTATAGTTTCTAGATGCGCTTCGACTGCGTCGGTATCGAGGTGTCCTGCCCCCGTAACGCCCTTAAGTGCAACGTAATAGATAAACCCACTGGCTTGAGCTGTAATTGTGGTTATGCGGGCATCACTAGTGGTTGGTGAGATAAGAAAAATATTATCGATTTTCTGCCGCCGCAACTCGGCGTTCATCGCTGTGACCTCTTCGGGAGGCAGGTCTACCGTGATCAAGCCGTCAATACCTGCTTCAGCGCAAGCATCTGCCACTGCAGCATATCCTTTGCGCTCGAGCGGATTCGCGTACCCCATCAATACCAAGGGGGTATAAGCGTTTGTTTCCCGAAACTGTTTTACCAGCGAAAGCGTTGAAAGAAGACTAGTACCACCCTCCAATGCACGCTCGTGGCCCTTCTGAATTGTGGGACCCTCGGACATTGGATCCGAAAATGGCACGCCTACCTCAATGATATCTGCACCTGCCTCGACCAGGCTGTGCATCAAGGGCACAGTCAACGCCTCGTCGGGATCTCCCGCCACAAGGTAGGGAATCACGGCCCGGCGATTTTCCGCACGTAGCTGGTCAAACAGGGGGCCAAGACGCGACATTAACTAATCCCAAGGTCAATGCCGTCAATCTCGGCAACAGTGAGGATATCCTTATCACCGCGACCAGAGAGGTTCACGATGATGTGCTGATCCGGCACCATTTCAGCAGCCAGTTTTTCTGCATACGCGAGCGCATGCGCTGTCTCAAGCGCAGGTATGATGCCCTCTACTCTCGTGACACGATGGAATGCAGCTAGCGCTTCTGCGTCGGTGGCATCAACATAGTTGACGCGTCCAATATCCTTGAGCCACGCGTGCTCAGGTCCCACGCCCGGGTAATCAAGACCCGCTGATACCGAATGGGTGTGCATGATCTGACCGTTCTCGTCCTGCATAAGATAGGTGCGATTACCATGCAAAACACCTGGAATACCGGCACTCAGTGGAGCCGCGTGCTCACCGGTCTCAACTCCTTTACCACCAGCTTCAACGCCGTACATCGCAACCTTATTGTCGCTGAGGAATGGGTGGAAAAGACCGATGGCATTTGATCCACCGCCAACGCAAGCAACCAGTGCGTCAGGTAGCTTCCCAGTCATATTTAGCGATTGCACGCGCGCCTCTCGACCAATAACGCTTTGGAAATCTCGTACGAGCATCGGATAAGGGTGAGGGCCGGCGACGGTCCCGATAATGTAGAAGGTATTATCGACGTTAGTCACCCAATCACGTAATGCTTCGTTCATTGCATCTTTAAGGGTTTTAGAACCCGATGTAACAGGAATAACTTCAGCACCCAGTAACTTCATACGGTAGACGTTCAAAGCCTGTCTCTTTATGTCCTCCTCGCCCATGAAAACGTGGCATTCCAAACCTAGGCGAGCTGCAACAGTGGCACTCGCCACACCGTGTTGCCCTGCACCGGTCTCAGCGATAACCCGTTTCTTTCCCATATACTTCGCGAGTAGCGCCTGCCCAATGGTGTTATTCACCTTATGCGCGCCCGTGTGATTCAGATCTTCGCGCTTGAGGTAGATTCTTCCGCCACCAATCTTGTCGGACCAGCGCGCTGCTTCATAAAGCGGCGAGGGTCTTCCCACGTAGTGCGTGAGATCAAGGTCGAATTCGCGAAGAAAAGCTGGATCGTCCTTAAGATCGTTATACAAGCTCTCTAGTTCCGCCAATGCGGACATGAGTGTCTCGGCAACAAACTTACCACCATAGATACCGAAGCGTCCGTGCTCATCTGGCACCTGTGCGTAAAGGTCGGGTTTAATATCAATCGTCATAATGCAAGGTCCCTACCAGCCCGCTTCGCGGCGGCAATAAATCGTTCTAACTTGTCGTGATTCTTAACTCTGGGCTGCGATTCAACACCACTGCTGACGTCCACCGCATCTGGTCGCGCTATTTTAATCGCTTTTGCGACATTTTCCGTGTCTAAACCACCTGCAAGGATACGATGTCCAATATTTTTCTGAGGCATTTTCGTCCAATCAAAGGTTTTGCCTGTTCCACCGTGCTCTCCAGGCACGTAGGTATCAAACAGATAAGCTCTGGCATTCGTATGTTCAGCGACCAAGCTCCGCATTCCAATCGTATCCACCACCGGTATGCTTTTGATGTAGGGACGACCGAAACGTTCGCAAAAAGACGATGACTCCTCACCATGAAACTGAATTTGTGACACATCGACCGTTGATAGCACCTTCCAAACCTCGGCTTCCGTCGGATTGACGAACAATGCGTTAATAGACGTATACGGAGGTAGTTGCGCGACGATTTTGGCTGCGCGTCGCTCGTCGATACATCGTGCACTACCTTGGTAAAAAATGAGCCCAATAGCATCGGCACCCGCATCCACGGCCGCGCGCGCATCCTCATTATTAGTAATACCGCAGATTTTTACTTGCACATCGATACCCTTACGGAAGACCGTTGATTGTATCAAACGCTGTGGGACAGAAGCATTGCTGCTCTCGGGCCCGCGGCTATACCACAGTCCTCTGGATAGCCAACCGAAACGAGGTAGAGACCCTCGCTGCTCGCCGTATCGCCTGCCTTCCTTCGATCTTTACTAATAAAAACCTGTTCGAACCAGGTTTGCGTTTTGAGATCTGCCCCAACCAGCATCAGACTTCCAACAATGTTGCGCACCATATGATGTAGAAAGGCATTAGCCTCCAGATCAACAATGACAAAATCGTTTTTGCGACAGACTGAGATGTTAAATAAGTGACGCCAAGGCGTAGTGCTCTGACAGCTGGCCGCTCTGAATGCGCTGAAATCGTGCTCGCCCAGGAGCAGTTGCGCGCATTGATGCATCGCTTCTGCACTCAATGGCCTTTTATACCAGGTCACCAAACCCGAGAGCTGTGCTGATCGAGTTGGTGTGTTGGCGATAATATATTGATAGCGTCGCGAGACAGCACTGAAACGCGCATGGAATTCACTGGAGACAGATCCAGCCCAATGAACTGAAACAGCGTCGGGTAGCTCACTGTTAACGCCCAATACCCAGGACTTCAAACTCCGCCCGACAGGGTCTTCAAAATGAACGATTTGCCCGGATGCGTGAACACCTGTGTCTGTGCGTCCCGAACACCAGGTGCGAATTGGCTGATTACCAATGATACTCAGTGCAGCTTCGAGCGTCTCCTGAACCGTAAGCACATCGTGCTTTGACTGGGCCTGCCAGCCGCTAAATGCCCTTCCGTCGTACTCTACGCGCAGCGCGATTCGAGTGCCTGGATCGATTCTTTTATTCGAAAATTTCATTGAGGTTAGTTTAAGTTGTCTAACAATGACCGGCCAACCGCATAGCGCCTTGTGTTCATAATGACCCAGCGGTCCCCTAACACCAACATGCTAACCGCGATCTGAATAAGTTGTCAGAGGTATTTTTCGATGAGAACTTCAGCAATCTGGATGGAGTTCAGTGCCGCACCTTTGCGAAGATTATCAGACACCACCCAGAGGTTTAGCCCGCGCTCACAACTGATATCAGAGCGAATACGGCCTACAAACACGGAGTCAGCACCAGCTCCCTCCGAGACTGGTGTTGGATAACCCCCGTCCCGTCGCTCATCAATCACTTCAATGCCAGGTGACGCCTCGAGCAGCACCCTGGCCTGCTCCGCGCTGAATGCCTCGCGCATTTCGATGTGCACGGCCTCAGAATGCCCGTGAAAGACGGGTACGCGAACGCATGTGGGATTCACCAAAATTGAGTCATCCTCTAGAATTTTCTGGGTCTCCCACACCATTTTCATTTCTTCACGCGTGTATCCGTTGTCCTGAAACGTGTCGATGTGCGGCAGTGCGTTAAACGCGATGCGCTTCGGGTAAACCTTTGCCTCCGCCGGCTTACCGTTCAGGAGGCGTGCCGTCTGGCTTGCCAGCTCTTCGATTGCAGACTTGCCGGTACCGCTGACCGCCTGATATGTGGCAACGTTAATTCGCGTAATGCCTACCGCGTCATGAATTGGCTTCAGCGCAACCAGCATCTGAATGGTCGAGCAGTTCGGATTCGCAATGATATTAGTCTCAGCATAGTTCGCAATGGCATGTGAATTCACTTCGGGTATCACCAGCGGAATGCTGTCATCCCGCCTGAAATGCGAAGTGTTGTCGATGACCACACATCCAGCAGCCGTTGCCTTGGGAGCGAACTCTGCGCTGATTGAGCCGCCCGCAGAGAACAGAGCGATATCCACCTGAGAAAAATCAAAATCAACCAGGTTTTGAATGGTAATTCGCTTACCTTTAAAAGGCAGACTCGTGCCAGCTGACCTCTCAGACGCCAGGAGGTATAAATTTTCAACGCGGAAATTGCGCTTCTCTAATAGCTCAAGCAGGACTTCTCCAACGGCGCCAGTAGCACCAACAATGGCTACGTTGTAAGTTTTCACCAAACTTCTCCAGACATTAAGAAAGACTTGTAATGACGGCTACCACGGCATCGCCCATGGCTTCCGTAGTCGTCGCATCAGCAGCCTTGCTCGCTATGTCGCGAGTACGTAAACCTGCGTTTAATACCTGCTCTACTGCGGCTTCAATAGCATTTGCAGCTGCGCCCTCATCGAGTGAATAGCGCAAAAGCATGGCAGCCGATAGTATGGTCGCCAGGGGGTTTGCCTTGCCCGCACCCGCGATATCAGGCGCAGAACCATGGACCGGTTCGTACAGTCCTCGGGATTCCGCGTTTAGTGAAGCCGATGGCAACATCCCGATAGACCCGGTCAGCATAGCAGCCGTATCGGATAAAATATCGCCGAACAGATTACCGGTTAACATCACGTCAAACTGCTTCGGTTCACGCACCAATTGCATAGCGGCATTGTCGACGTACATGTGGCTCAACTCGATATCCGGGAAGTCTGCGGATACCTCGGTTACGACGTCGCGCCAAAGCATGGTCACTTCCAACACATTGGCCTTGTCCACGGAACATAGTCGACCCTTTCGTTTTTGGGCAAACTGGAAGGCTAATTTAGCGATACGACCGATTTCGGTCTCATCATAGATATCCGTGTTAACACCAGTCCTAACACCTTCGACTGAGGTTTCCACGCCTCGTGGCTCACCGAAATAAATCCCTCCAGTGAGCTCTCTGACAATGAGCAGATTGAGACCCGCGACAAGATCGGGCTTAAGGCTTGAGGCATCTGCAAGCTGCGGATACAACATGGCAGGACGCAGGTTACAAAAGAGGTCCAAATCTGACCGGATCGCCAGCAAACCTCGCTCAGGCCTCTCACCTGCGGGCAGCGTATCCCACTTCGGACCGCCAACAGCGCCCAGGAGAATCGCATCGGCCTGTCTAGCAAGTAACCTAGTAGCCTCCGGATAAGGGTCTCCGTGTCGGTCGATTGCCACGCCACCGAGGTCTGCCGAGTCGAATATTAGGTCCAGATCAAAGACATCGGCAGTTGCGTCTAGAACGCGCTTTGCCTGCTCTACTACCTCTGGGCCGATCCCATCTCCAGGCAGCAATAAAACACGGTGTGCCATCAGAGGTTCACCTCGTTAAATAACCAAGGCTGAGTTCGTTGATGGCTTTGCTCGAAGGCGGTAATGGCGTCTTCACGCTGCAACGTAATCCCAATGTCGTCCAACCCTTCGAGTAAACAGTTCCGTCTAAAAGGGTCGACTGTGAAGTTGACCTGGGCACCATCTGGCAGGGTTACTTGTTGACTAGTAAGATCTATGGTCAGGTTTACCACGTCGCCGTCTGCGGATTGTTGAAACAGGCTATCCACGACAGCTTCATCCAACTCGAGCGGTAGCAAGCCACTTTTAAACGCGTTGTTCTTAAAGATGTCAGCGAAACTCGGCGCGATGACACACCGAATCCCAAACTGGACGAGCGCCCAAACAGCATGCTCTCTGCTTGATCCACAACCGAAATTCTCTCGACTGAGGAGAATGGATGCGCCCGCATACTTCGGCGCATTGAGCGAAAACTCGGGATTGGGCTGGCGAACTGCGCTAGGCGCAGCCTGGTCAAATGGATCTAGATACCGGAGCTCATCGAACAGATTGGGACCAAAACCTGTCCGTTTAATAGATTTCAGAAACTGCTTTGGGATGATCAGGTCAGTGTCAACATTAGCACGATCTAGTGGGACGACCAGTCCACTGTGAACTCTAAACGCCTCCATTAGAGGGTCTCCAAGTGCGCTGGATGGGTAAATCGACCGGTGACTGCTGCCGCAGCTGCCATGGCAGGGCTTACTAGATGGGTACGACCACCAAACCCCTGTCGACCCTCAAAGTTTCGATTCGAGGTGGAGGCACACCGCTTGCCTGATTCAACCTTGTCTGCATTCATCGCCAAACACATCGAACAACCTGGCGCACGCCACTCCATCCCTGCATTCTTGAATACCTTGTCAAGGCCCTCGGCTTCAGCTTGCGCCTTCACCAAGCCCGAGCCTGGGACGACAAGCACACGCTCTACATTATCGGCCTTCTGATGGCCGCGAATAACGGCTGCCGCTGCACGCATATCTTCAATACGCCCATTCGTACATGACCCGATAAAAACCATATCAACAGAAATGTCGGTCAGTTTCATTCCCTGTTCAAGACCCATGTAGCCCAAAGCACGCTCGAGCGACTTCTTACCCGTCTCATCACACATTTCTTCAATGGTGGGGACTGTGCCTTCGATTGAAGTCACCATCTCAGGCGACGTACCCCAGGTGACCTGGGGTTCTATGGCTGAGGCGTCCATAATAAGTTCACGATCGAAGACGGCATCAGCATCGCTGTGCAGTGTCCGCCAATATTCCTCCGCCATCTCCCACTGCTCACCGATTGGTGCCATTGGTCGGCTTTTAACGTAGTCCAGGGTAACTCGGTCGACAGCGACCATGCCCGCACGCGCACCTGCTTCTATCGCCATATTGCAAAGGGTCATTCGCCCCTCCATCGAGAGAGATCTTACGGCTGAACCTGCGAATTCCAGCGCGCAACCCGTCGCTCCCGCCGTACCAATCTTTCCTATTACCGCAAGAGCAAGGTCTTTTGCGGATACACCTGACTGGGCTTCTCCCTCGAGAACCACACGAAAATTATCCATTTTTTTGGTCAGCAAGCACTGTGTTGCCAACACGTGCTCAACTTCTGACGTACCAATACCGTGTGCGAGTGCACCAAATGCGCCATGAGTTGAAGTGTGGGAGTCACCACAAACAATAGTCATCCCGGGCAGTGTTGCACCTTGCTCAGGACCCATGACATGAACAATCCCTTGGCGCTGATCCGCTAAATCGATCAAGGGGATATTGAAATCATTGCAATTGCCATTGAGGGTCTCAAGCTGAATCCTGCTGGTTGCGTCAGCCACACCCGCGTAGCCCCCCAACGCGCGTTCCTTGGGATCGGTCGATACATTGTGATCAGGCACGGCTACGTTTGCGTTCAAGCGACGCGGTGAACGACCGGCTAGGCGCAAGCCCTCAAAAGCCTGCGGAGATGTTACTTCATGGATTAAGTGTCTATCGATGTAAATCAGTGCTGACCCGTCGTCTTGTTGATCCACAAGGTGTGCATCCCACAGCTTATCGTAAAGCGTGCGTCCCATAACGAATTCCCTACTGAGGCCGACAGCGATGATTGGCACTGCGACTGGCATTGTTGATTTGCCTGCGACCAACAATGTCGCCGAACGCGAGTTTAGCATAGATCCCGATTTCTGCGTCCACTCGACAGGCTGTGGATAACTTTGGGGATCAATTCCTGCCATTTGGCGCCAGTGTCCAAAATGCTTTACTCAATTCAAGGGCGTCGATTATATAGGTGATATTTTTAACATATTAATCAGTTATTTATGATCGCACTGCCGATAGGGGTGTCAAAATAGATTTACAAGTAATGCGATATATCTCTAAAGATTATATGGGGACAATTTTTAATTCGCTTCGGAAATACCGCTCTTGTGGGTAAAACGCCAACACTTATGTATGTTCGGCGACTGATCAAAATCTGGGCCCAGAGACTCCCGAGTAATGTCCTCAACACAGTAACGCTCCATCAACGCAGTTACCATTTCAAACCGACGGTTATTGTTGGAAAAGTAGAGCACACCCTCGTCGGACAACCGATCCATCGTCAACGTTATCAGGACCTCATGATCACGTTGTACGTCGAAGTCAGCGCTGATCGACTTCGAATTAGAAAACGTCGGTGGATCCAATAGGATAAGGTCATATACACCCTCTTCCTCTCGTAACCATTTGAGTACATCTCCCTTTACAGCGCGATGTTTTTGATCAGATAAACCATTAATCGCCAGGTTTTCGCGATACCATTCAAGGTAGGTATTGCTGAGATCAACACTCGTGGAATATCGAGCACCTCCCAGGCCAGCGTGAACACTAGCGACTCCCGTGTAACAAAAAAGATTTAGAAATCGCTTACCTGCGGCTTCTTCTCGAATGCGAGCTCGAATCGGCCGGTGATCTAGGAAGAGGCCAGTATCGAGATAATCAAAGAGATTGATCCACAATTTAGCGCCTAGCTCGTTGACTAAGCGTCTTTCATTTCGAGTAGACACGCGTTCGTATTGCTGGAGGCCCCGCTGTTTAGTGCGACGTTTGACTGCGATCTCCGAGCGATCCTCAACGTTAAAGACTACCTGAACCGCGTCCAGTACCTCGTCAAAACGTCGGTTGGCGTCAACTTCCTTGACCGATTTCGGGGGCGCATATTCAGCCAAATGAATATCGGCACCATAAACGTCGATAGCGACGGCGTACTCAGGCATATCCGCGTCATAAACACGAAAGCACTCTGCCCCGCTGGCTTGTCGCCACTTGGCGAGCTTTTTTAGGTTCTTTTGAAGACGGTTTGCCACCATTTGCCCTCCTGCCGAGAGTACTGGCTGCGAGCACTCTTCCGTCTCAGGAGCTAATGGTGAATCTTTGATTCGCAGTTTATTGTGATCGCCCAACGAAAACAAAAAGAGCACAATGTCCAAAGGCCCACTCTTCATCTTGTAATTCTTATGACTTCGCAGACCTGTAGCCCGCGCATGCGCGGCGTCAGCTGCGATCACTGACGCATCCCATCCACCAAATTCCGCGTCCATTACCTGGCCCAGCGCGGCATATAAATGTGCCGCTGCCGACGGCGTACTTAGTCGCTCACCCCATGGCGGATTGACGACCAATAACCCTCTGTCCATCTTCTGATGTGTGGGCTTGGCAATATCCGATAGCTGCCTGAGGCGGACGCGAACAAAAGATCCCAGTTGCATTCGTCGGGCATTTTCCTCGGCTCGGCGGACAGCGGCTAAATCTCCGTCGTAACCTCTGATTTCAACCCCGTATGGCAGTGACAAGCGCGCATTGCCTTTGGCCTCCGCAAGGATGGCTTGCCACTGATCGACCCGATGGCCGACCCACCCCATAAAACCATACCGCTCTCGATTGAGCCCCGGGGCTATATTTAAAGCGATCATTGCCGCCTCAATTAGAAGCGTTCCCGATCCACACATGGGATCAATCAGACTCTCTCCGCGCGCTGCGCGCTCAGCCCATCCGCAACGCAAAAGTATCGCAGCGGCAAGATTCTCCTTCAACGGGGCTTTCCCACCATCAAGCCTGTAGCCGCGCCGATGAAGGCTATCGCCGGACAAATCGATACTAAGCGCCAGCTTGCCCTTGTTAAGCTGCGCAACGACACGCAGATCAGGCCGCTTTGTATCAACTGACGGACGCTGACCCTGGTGATCTCGAAAGAAATCGACTATCCCATCTTTTATTTTCAACGCACCAAAATGGGTATTCTTAATGAAGTTTGTCTGCCCGCGAAACTCAACAGCAAAGCGAGTTCGTGGTGTCATATGGTTAGACCAACGGACGCCCCGGGCCGCCGCATATACATCGTCCGTACTCGCCACGGCCGTATCTGAAAGCTTTAGAAGTATTCGATTTGCCAGACGACTCCACAGGCAAGCCCGATAAGCAACCGCGAGTGTCCCGCTGAAAAATACTCCCGCTGGTGTCTCTCTCACCGTTTGAGCTCCCAGCTCAGTCAGCTCGTCGACTAGCAAGGTTCCCAACCCCACGGGGCAGGTGGCGAGAAATGACAATGGATTTGTCATAAGGTCGACTCTAGATTGTTAATTTGCCGCAGGATGGCGCGCCAATCTTGATACTGTTGCTCTAGCGTTCCCGCGAGTTTAAACACTTGCTCGTTTACATAAACCGCAGTCGCACGCGCTTCATTTTCTAACTCCAAAACCAATTCAAAGAGCTCCTGCTCATGAACCTTTAGTGATCGATGCGCTGCATACACAGCTTGTAACCGGGTAAACGTGGATCCGTTCCGCAATGTCTCTGCACTTACACCGCGCTCGCGACGAAGGTCCAACCAATCCAGCTGTTCCTTACTCGCCCTCATCCAGAGGTAGTAGGCACCGCTGACCTCCCGAGAGACATTGGCTAGCTGTTCATCGATCGTATCCACAAACAAGAGTTCATAGTCTTGCAACCGATGCAGTCGAATAAGCATGGGATCGTCTCGACTCGGCTCACGTCGAATTGTGAAAAGGTCCGCCTCTTGAGCCAAATAATCAGGAAAGGATTCTGGAACCAATTCGCTCGCATAGCGTAATGATGACAGCCTTCGTAAATACGACTCCTGATACGACAATGGAGACAGTGAATCCGCGATATCATTGACCACTGTGGCATAAAGATCTGCAAATGGATCGCGCTTCTCGTTCGTATAATCCTCCTCGACCGATATGTCATGATATTTAGCAGACAAGATCGTCTCACCGGTAACAGCGCGAGTAATAGCCTCAATAACAAGTTCACGTCCATCAGATTCCAGAATCGACAACTGCACGCTTAGCTGCGGTATCACCGACGGCTCCGGGAACAGCCGAACTACCCCCCAATTGTCGTTACTTTCAAACTCGCCCCTTAGACGCTGCCCGATCAAAAGGGCTTCGGTCTCCCTGAAGGCAGCTTCCATGTGTGTGCCGCTGTTATTGAGCACCTTGGTTTTGACCGAGATACCCACATCCAGCCGCATTGGGGGTGCGACAATCAAGCGGACAGATTGCTGTGAGACCCTTATCTGGTCATCAGAGGTGAGCGCGGCAGATGCCATCTGCGATAGTAAGGTAGTGAGAGCTAACAATAAAAAATTAAGTCGCATAAACCACCATTTTTTTCTGGGTATCGCCATCATTGCCGCGTCGAGCACACCTTTCCCCGTGTCAATGTCCGCTCACATCGGTACCCCAAAGCCTCCAAACTGTAGGGCGTAAAGTACTGATTGACAACGAGGGGAAATCGCGTTGCGGAGGTCTCTACTGAGGTCACCATCAACAACATTTCTGTCTTAACAGACAGTGACAGACGGTGTGTCACGTCCAAACCCTCCTCCAGCTCCAGTACAAAGAACAATTGATCCCCATCCCAGCCACAGCGCTGTATACCAAGTGTATCTACCGTGATGCTCAATCCTGATCCGTCATACTCGCATACGAGCGCAAAGCTCTTATCTCGTTTAACCCGGATACGCGCATCGTTCTGAATGACCTCCAACAGGAGTGGCTCGGTAATGATCTCCGCCAAGCGAGCCAATGTGACTAAATCGCTTTGATTGGGCAACGGGCTTCCCGCATAACCTCGCCCTTCCTCAGCGAGTCTGGCGCGACGGTCTGCTTCTCTCTGCACCCGGCGCGCCATCGAGCTTAGTTGAGCTTGTAAATTGTCGCTGCGAGCGAAGTCAATTTCCCAGTGACCCGTCATGTCGACAGGGGTCGCGATACGAGTAACCGCTTGGGTGTGTCGTTCATAGGCGCATCCACCTAACAGAATCAGCCAGCAAATAGCGATAGGGCGCCAGAGCTTATAGGCAGGGCTTGTCACTCCGCGTGTACTCTTCAGGCCACCGCTTCTCTCAACTGTAACTGCAATAACTTCCTGGCGGGGTCTCGGGGAAGTGCGGCAACTTTAGAGTTGGATTCGGACTGATCCATGTGGGCCTACCTCTTGTTCACAGTGGTGCTCGTTATTGACTCTGCTTTCTTAACTAACTTGTCTGGACGAATTTCCGCTTTGGTATCACTAAGGCATTGGTGCGACGCAAAAAGATTAGCGAACTCTTGCTTCTCCCCAGGTATTGAATCCTGCAATGGCCGGAGTGCCGGGCAAGTACATCTGCTCGATCAAATCAATATCAAATCCCGCATCTTGCAATAGCTCTCTCGTGTCCCGCGTGATATGGCAGCCACCGAAAAGGCGCTTCCATACCGGATTGACCCGACGTTGCCATTTTGCGACTTGCTCGTCAGGCGCAATGCCATGCTCGCAGAAAAAGAGCGTGCCGTCGGATTTCAGCATGCGACGGGCCTCAGCAAGTGCTGCATTGGGATTGGGAACAGTGCACAGCGTAAAGGTAATCAGTACTGAGTCAAACAATCCGCTCTCAAGCGGTATGTCTTCAGCCGAACTCTGAATAAATTCGACGTTGACCTTCGCTTGATCAGCCCTCTCGGCGGCCAAATCCCACGATTTACTGCAGGGATCAATGCCCACAACTCTATCAACGCGATCAGGCCGATAGTGAGGAAGATTGTGTCCCGCACCAATACCGAACTCTAGGACCTGCCCCTGGGCGCGGGGAACCACCTTTTGTCGCTGTCGGATAACTGGCTTTGTTCCGCACGCGCACGTTACCAATCGAGGTACGACATAATCGTTATAAAATCCCATGTGGCTCCCTCTGAGTGATACCTCTGAATCTGAAATCCAAAAGTTAGTCTATGTACGCCTCTGAGTCGATAACCCGCATTTCAGCCTCAATCCATGTCTCGACACGCTTCATAAATGCAATGGCGTCCTCACTCTCCTCTGGCTTAAGTGCTGGACCAATTGAGATGTCCACCGTTCCGGGGACAAAGCGCCACGTTTTTCGCGGCCAACATCGGCCAGTAGCAACGGCAACGGGGACCACGACCGCCCCTGTCTCAAGCGCCAGCCGTGCTGCACCCGATTTGTACAAAAGTTGATCGCCTCGCGCTGCCCGTGTTCCCTCGGGAAACATGATGATCCACTTCCCCTGATCCATTAACCTCGCGCCAATAGTAGCGACACGCTCCCATGCATCGCCCCTGGCACGTCGGTCAATCGGGACCATGTGCAAACGACCAATCGCCCAACCAAAAAAAGGCACCCATCGGAGTTCCTTTTTATACACATAGGCGACCGGATTGGTCATGACGCTCGGAAAAAAAAAGGTTTCAAATGTGGATTGATGCTTACTGCAGATGATAACCCGATTACCCTCGGCAGCCGCGAGCAAGTTGTCGTAACCGTTAACCAGAGTTTTGACACCGCCGACATACTTAGTGGCCGCTATGGCGAGTTGTAGCCAGGGTCTACCAACCCAAAAGTAGGTCACGCGGTAAGGTGCGATAAAGGACGAGATCACTAATACCGTAGCAAGCGGTATGACGGTGACGGCCATAATCAAAAAGACGAGAACCGAACGAATAGCCAGCACAAAAGTCCCCCAAAAACAGTTAGACGGCACTCCCGGATAGTATCAAGGTCGAGCCGTCGAGTAAGCACCTACAAAAACAGGTCAGCACTGTCATTCCGGAGTCTGGGGTTTATACTAAGCATTAGGAGTGAAAACAGTGAAAAAACCCCCGTCAAAACAGGATATGCGCCGCCGACTCGAGTCACAGACGCGATCGTATCTTGATCGCGGGGGTGAGATCCGCGCGGTTCCCCAGGGGGTCAGTGCGGTTGACGAGGCCATCTCTCCGATTAAGACTCCTATTTTTACTGGCAAGCCGCAGCAACGAACACCTGTAAACGATGTCATTGAGACGCTGCGACGTCGGCGCGAATCGCAATTGAAGCGCGCCCCAAAAACCGTTAGGCGCCGAAAACCACATCCGAAAAAGCAGATTGTCTACGACGATTTCGGTGAACCACTTCGGATTGTCTACCGCGAGGAATAACACTTGGTGAACTGAGCACATCACCGCAGCGTAGGGAAGTACGCATGCTAAGGGAGTTGTGATGTTAGGCATTACCAAGACGATTACTGTTTCGCGATGCGCCGAAGACTGCTTCCTATATTTAAGTGATGTGCGGAAACTTGTCGAATGGGATCCGGCCGTGTCCGCTACGCGCAAAGATTCGCAGGGAACCGTTGCTAAAGGCTCGTATTTCACTGTGCGCGTAGCCATTGGGATCTTGTCGGTCTTGTTCCGGTACATCATCACGGAGTATTCCCCCAATCGACGTATCGTAATTGCCGGCAGAAGTAGTTTTCTAAACGTCAATGACACCATTGCATTTAATGAGTCTGATGGACAAACAACCATCAGCTATCGCGCAGAATTTCACTTTAAATTCGGACTAGAACGCCTTTTCCCAGGGCTCGCTGACGCACTGGAAAAGCAGTGTCAGCTGGCCATCGATGGCTTGGAAAGTGCGCTTACCAAGACTCCAGGTGAAGCTATTTTGAGCGCACGAAACGCGAGAGCTGATGCAAATACACTGAGTGCGCTCCGGTCTTTTACGCGGCATGGGTATGTCACTGGCCGCAAAGTTTGGGCTCCTGTGAGTGAGCGAATGTTAGGCCGCCACGTAGTCCTCACTGGCGCCAATTCGGGGATTGGACTTGCAGCGGCCATTGAGCTAGCTTCAGCGGGCGCCTCAATGACGCTGGTTGTCAGAGATAAACCTAAGGCCGCTCAGACCGAGGCAACGATTAAACAGGCTACGGGAAGAACAGATATTCAATTTGAATTCGCGGATCTCAGTCTTCTAAAAGAGACCGATGCGCTAATCCACCGACTCCTTGCAAAAGGACAGGCAATCGACGTGCTCATAAATAATGCAGGCGCACTATTTAACGAACACACGGTGACCACAGAGGGGTTAGAGAAGAGCTATGCACTGCTTCTGCTCTCCCCGTGGCGACTATGTGAGCGACTTTTACCGCTTTTGAAAAATCACGATACGCCTGCTCGTATCATCAACGTCGTATCCGGAGGTATGTACGCGGAGCGGCTTAACCCTAGGCGACTTAACTTGACATCAGATGGCTATCGGGGCGCACGGGCGTATGCGCAGTGTAAACGTGCCTTGAGCGTCATGACAGAGATATGGGCAGCGCGATGGCGGGAACACAACATCGTAGTGAACGCCATGCATCCCGGCTGGTCAGATACACCGGGGGTCCAAAAGTCGCTACCCTTGTTTCGTCGTCTGACAAGACTCGTACTTCGCTCGCATGCCGAGGGCGCAGACACAGTGGTTTGGATGGCTCAGTCACATCAGGCGGCCTTGTCTACGGGTAAGCTATTTCTGGATCGGGAGCCACGATCGACCTACCTATTAGGCAATAATGTCGAGTCCGAAGATGACCGGAAAGCATTGGAGCGACGTTTGCAATACGATTTCGAATCCACACTCATGGCTGCGTCTTAATAGGACGACCTTCGAGCACCCCCAACCTCTTGAGTCGCTCGTCATGTCGCCGTATCTTGAGGCGATCTACAGCTGTGTACGACTATGCCCATGGACTCAACTACGATTAGGCCTTTCACCCCGTCTATCTCAACTGACGTTATTGATGATCTTATTCACCGGCTCAACCAGACGCGACTTCCTGAGGCCGAGACGGTTGAAGATTGGAGTCAGGGTATCCCCCTAAATTATCAAGCTGAGCTCTTAGATTACTGGAGAGATGAATACGATTTTGCGCGACTAGAGCAAAGGCTTGGGGCGTTCGATAACTTTGTAACTAACATCGACGGCGTGGAAATTCATTTTATTCACAAACGCAGCCAGCACACAGCAGCCACGCCCCTACTGATAACCCATGGATGGCCTGGATCGGTTTTGGAGTACCTCGACATCCTCGACGCACTCACTGATCCAATGCAGCATGACGGCTCACCTGAGGATGCGTTCCACGTGGTATTACCTACGCTCCCCGGCTTTGGTTTCTCAAGCAAACCCAGAGATACAGGTACGGGTGTACCTAAAATCGCCTCCCTCTGGGAAACACTGATGAGTCGATTGAATTACAGCAAATTCCACGCTCACGGTGGTGACTGGGGTTCAATCGTAACGCAAGCGATTCTCTTACAAGAGAAAACAGCCTGTACCGCCGGGCACTGTACGCTGCCGATCGTACTGCCGGATGAGACAACTTTGGCTGACCCGCAATCTGCTGAGCTCGATGCGCTTGAATCTTTCCAATTTTATAACGATTGGGACTCGGGTTATTCCAAGCAACAGAGTACCCGGCCGCAAACACTAGGGTATGGCCTGGCTGATTCTCCCTCTGGCCAAATGGCGTGGATCGTAGAAAAGTTTGCCTTTTGGATGGATTGCGAGCGAAACGGTATTCGGCATCCTGAAAACGTGCTTTCCAAAGACCAACTTCTGGACAACGTCACGCTGTATTGGGCTACCAACTCTGCCGCATCCTCGGCGCGACTTTATTGGGAGAGTTTCAACACCCCAAACCTAAATCCAATCACCCGACCTATGGCGTTGAGTGTTTTCCCCAAGGAGATCATGCGCACGAGTGAACGCTGGGCCCGGGGTCGATTCCAAAATCTGGTGCACTTCAACAATCAGTTCGAGCGTGGCGGGCATTTTGCCGCGCTAGAAGTGCCAGATACGCTGGTGAGTGAGCTAAGAATTTGGCGGTCTAAAACGCGCTAATCAGAGGCGCGTTCGAAGTACGTAACCCCCTCAATAAGGGTCATATCTACAAGTAATTCGCGCAAATCCGGCGCGGTCAGGGGGCTGCCCGACAAGACCACCAAGTCCGCTAACTTTCCAGGCTCGATGGAACCAATGTCATCATCCATAAATACTTGCCAAGCCGCATCAATCGTTACGGCTCGCAACGCACTCATGCGGTCGATTCGCTGATCTGGCCCCAGCACCACACCCGTTTTTGTTTTCCGCTCTACCGGGCTCCAAACCGCTTGAAGGGGCCTCATGGGTGTTACCGGCGTATCCAGGTGCGAGGAAAAGCGCACGCCCGCATCTTGAGCCCATTTCGCGGGGCTCATATTCGCCGCCCGCTCTGGACCCATAAAAATACCGGCATGGCGATCGCCCCAGAAGAACGTGTGAGCAGAAAAGAAACTCGGTGTCACACCTAGGTCCGCCATACGGTCAATTTGGTCTTTACGCGTCATTTGAGCATGAATAATAAGTGGTCTCGCCTCGGACCAAGGGTATTTTGCGGCAGCCGTCTCAATGGCATCGAGTGCATCCTCAATAGAAGCATCGCCATTGCCATGAATGGCCACCTGCACGCGCTGACGATACAGTCCTTCTATTTGCTCGAACAATGCGTCACGCACCACCGCTGGGTAGCCACGGTAGTCTTCGTCACCTTTATGAGGCCTGTGATACGGTTGGCTCAAATAGCCAGTAAAACCCTGGATACTCCCATCGGCAACGATTTTTACCCTGGGCACAATTATACGCCCGCTGGCAAACTCATCTAATGTCAACTCACCCGCAAGCACACCAACCCCGACCTCTTCAAAGAACGGAAAAAGCGCCACTCGAAGGGGCATCTGATTGTAAACAGACATGGGTCCGAGGAGACTTGCAATAGCAGTGGGCATACCACCTGCCGACGCAGTTGTTACCCCATACTGCAAATACTCAGCAGTAGCGAGCTTGGTCATCTGCCACGCATCGGAGGCAGACAAATCGAGTATTTTTTCACGCGCATGATGCGTCGCGGTCTCCTCCAGAACGCCGTTGGGTCGTCGCTGATCGACCGATGATAGATCACGAACAATGTGGCCGCCCTCGGGGTCAGGAGTTGTCTCATCGATATGAAGTTCCGCCAGTGCGGCAGAATTCACCACCATGAGGTGTCCTGAAACATGCACTATAGCAATCGGCCGAGTTTCCGACACAAGGTCGAGATCGTCACGCGTAGGATGACGCCGTTCGGCGAGCAAGGTGTCATCATAATTACTCCCAACCAGCCAGCCGTCCGGTCGTCTTTCACCAAATGCTCGTAACTTTTGCAGCAACTCGGGGATAGATTCGGTGTCACCAATTGGAGGGCTATTTAAATCAACCGAGAATGCGGTTTGACCAGAGCCCGGAAAGTGCCCGTGCGCATCCACAAAACCAGGCATTAGCGTCCGTCCGGCGAGATCAACAATCGTCGTACTATCTGTAATGAGGGACGAAATCTGCTCTGTAGAGCCCACTTGCTCAATTACTCCGTCTCGAACACTCACTGCTTCTGCAATCCGACTATCAGCGTCCATAGTGAGCACGTCTCCACCCATGAACACTTGATGGCTCGGCGGTTTGGGTGCCGAAATCAGCTTAGAGATATAGAGTCCTGCGACAACAAGTAAGGCAGCAACCAATATTAGAATTCGTTTCATAATCAACTTTTATCTCATTGTTATCACTGATTTTAGTAGTGAGGCGGTGGCGGCTCGTCCGACACATTCTCAAGCCCTTCGATGACCGAGGCCTGCTCCTTTAGGCGGTTTCGCAGCTCGTTAACGATGACATCAAGTCGGTCAATGCGCTCATGCTGTGACAGCAGTGCTCGCTCCAAGTCGTCGTTCGCCGCCTCTAAAAATGCAATCTTGGTCTCGAGTTCAGTGATGATTTCTGTCGTTTCCTGATTCTTCATTACGTTGTTTCTCAGTTAATTGAAGCGCTACCTGACACCGCACACCTTACCAACTGCTAAACTTATTGCGGAAGTAGAAAACACCGTACAGCGACCATGAAAAAAAAAATTAAAGGCAATGCCGTATACAGTACTGATCAAGGTCGACTTTGCCCTCAATGTCACCGGGCTGTCACCGGTTGCTTGTGTCACAGTGACCGGCCCAGCCATGTTGGGGACGGCCTCGTGAGGATCTCACGCGAGACCAAAGGCCGTGGTGGGAAATCTGTGACGGTCATTACCGGTCTACCAGTCCCACCCTCAGAGTTAAAAGCGATCTCTAAAACGCTGAAACAAAAATGCGGCGTGGGCGGTGCGATTAAAGGCGAGCAGATCGAAATCCAAGGCGATCAGCGCTTGAACTGTAAAAGCACTCTCGAGCACCTTGGATTTACCTGCAAACTAGCCGGCGGCTAGATTAAAAGGTGATGAGTGCCTTTTGACCCGTAGCTCGCACACCGTATTTAGCGCCTAACTCGGGGGTAACGGATTCAGCGAGGGTGAGTCGATCAGAGTAACCGCTAGCAAAGGTCGTAGTGAGTTCCGCAACCACTTTCGCCTGCATACGATCTACCATCTCGCGACCCGCCTTCATCATGAAAGGGGTCAGAAGCCAGCCGCCAATACCCCATGAGAAGCCATAGCCACGGTTGAGCGTGGTGGGTGCAAGATCGAGCGCGCCGTAGATGTAAAGTTGTTTAAATTCATTCGATCCATAGCGAGACCATTCGGTCATACGCTGTACCGCCGAGGCCTCCATGGCCATCAAAATAGCATTACCCAGCTTTCCACCACCAATTGCATCAAATGCCAGGGTGGCTCCTGTGGCATTCAGGGCGGCTGTAAGCTGCTCAGCAAAATCAGCATCTGAACTGTTGACTACATACGCAGCGCCTTGTGACTTGAGAAGACTAACCTGCTCCTCGCTTCTCACGATATTTACCAGCGGGATACCGTCATTAAGGCAAATACGGTTCAGCATCTGCCCGAGATTCGAGGCAGCTGCTGTATGAACGATTGCCTTATGACCCTCCATTTTCATGGTCTCTACGAAGCCAAGAGCCGTCATTGGGTTCACAAAGCACGAGGCGCCCTCTTCTGGCGTTGTTCTGTCTGGCAAGGGAATGCACTGAAAAATCGATACCGTTCGGTAGTCGGAGTACATCTCTCCACCGAATAGCGCGACACGCTTCCCCAGCAATGCCTGTGCTTCAGGGCTGGCACCGGCCTCGACTACGGTCCCACAAGCTTCGTTTCCGACCGGTAGCCACTCTCCAACTCGTGTCGCCATGGCGCGCATTGCAGGCGCAGGGACATCAAGTACGATGGAAGGATGTCCGTTACGCTCTGAGGCTCGAATCGAACTCACATCAGCAGCGCCGAACATGAGCCCCAGATCGGAGGGGTTAATGGGCGACGCCTCGATCTTGACCATCACCTCGTTATCATTGGGCGACGCGATATCAACCTCAAATAGGGCACATTCGATCGTGCCTTCTTCATGGACACAAGACTGCATTTGGAGACTTTTCATACTATTTTCCTTAGTTGTTTTTCTACTGGGTGCCTTACTAATTAGTTAACCACACTGAGATTAAAACCAACGGCGATCAATAGAGATAATCACGCTCTCGATCATTAAGCATTTCTGCCGGCTTCCCCGCTTTAAGGCGATATATTACGTTGTAAGCTAAAACAGCGCGAACATACTCTCGCGTCTCTTTAAACGGAATCGTGTCGACCCACCGCGCGACACTCATGGTTCCCTTACTCCAGCGTCTCACGCGGTTGGGGCCCGCGTTATAGGCCGCCAAAGCTAGCACACGATTACCATCGTACTGTTTGATCAAATCTGAGTAATACAGTGCGCCGACCGCCGTGTTGTAACCTGGACGCATTAATCGCGCGCGACTATAACGATAATTGTGCTTTCGCGCGGTTAACCGGGCAGTGCTGGGCATAAGCTGCATCAACCCCCGCGCACCGACTTCTGATACCGCATCGGGAGCCATAGCGCTCTCTCTCCTAGCTACGGCAAATAGCTCCTCTACGTCTAAGCCTGACTCGGCGGATGCATTAACGAATTCGGACTCGTAAACGACGGGAAACCGCAAATCCACTCGGTCCCACGCCTGCGCCGCAGCCGCTGCTTCGATGGCAAGGCTGTGCCACTCCGACTCCGCTGCTAGCTCAGCAAGACTTAAAGCCACAGCAGGATCGTGAAGGGCAGCTCTAAACTCACTCCTCGCTTCCCAAAACATACCCACTGCGATGAGCTCCCGAACGCGCACAACATCGCTATTACTAGCGGCGCGCGACGCTACTACCTCATCACGCGCTAAGCTAGGCGACAATGCCAGGATTTCCGCAGCCAGATACGCATGGAAGCCTCGCCCTGCTGCCAGCGCGCTGAGTGCCGCCTCGGATCGCTCTGCTTCACCTGGCGCCGCTGCCATAACGCGCCAGTAGCGCCACTCATCGCTAGTCTGACGACTCGCAGACAACCACTCGTACCCGGCTCTAAAGCTCGGCCAATCTGAGTCAGCAATCGTGGATCTCAGGTAAATCTCGGTCAGCTCATCCTCGCGCAACTCGGCCAGGCGGGCAGTAATCCAATCCAAAGGAGCTGCGCTTTTCGCAAATAAACTATGACGAACGATGAGGCTGTTCATTACCGTTTGCTGGGTTGCATCGAAATCGAATCGCTTCGACAGCACCTGCATGGCATCCAGTGCGCGCTTGGGATTTACTTTGGCTAACCGCTTGACACCCATTTGCGCAATGTCTCGCTGACGGAAGAGCGATCCGCGAGTCTCCAGACTTACTTGGTCTGGACGCCTGTAGATCTTTCCCAAATCGTCAAGGCTAGGCTTCAGCTCTGCGGATGCAAATCGTTTCAAGTAGCGTAGCAAGGTCGAGTTCCGCGCATCAGCGGCTTTCAACGCCCTATTCCAGATCACATCATCCGATGGACCGGACGTTTTGTACCAAGTATTAAAGGCAGGATCACAGGCTTTGATTTGAGACTTACCTACGGTCCATACCTCATTTAAGAGCGGTGTCGCTTCAGCTGTTTCCCCTATCATCAAAAGCGCATGCGCGCGGTGACAGATCAGCTCCGTACTCAATATTAAGTCCTGTGTCACCTCGACGACGGCACCCCATCTTCGATCTTTTATTTTATGCCGAACGAAACTGCGCAGCGTGCGCATAGCAATTGGGGAAGTGCCTGCCTTCTGCAAGAATGCTGTCACGTCCGCAGGCTTGCCGGAGTGCAAGTTACCCTCGATCACAAGCGCATCCAAATAGACGGCAAGTGGATAATGGTTCAGCTCCCGGCGCAAACTTTGATAGCGTGGTCCAGCGCCGGTGCGGAGCTCCTTAACAGCGAGTTTAAACTTGTCGCGATCGCTGATCTGACTCGCTTCCTCCGCTGCTTCAGTCGCAATTGCAAGCAGAGGACCGAGTGACAGCAGACAACAAGCCCGTACTGTGCGAGAGTTTCGAAAGATACAACTGAACATCAACGGGAGCATGAAGCTCTCTGATGGTTTTTTCAATCCAAATACAAGCGCCTTAACGGTAAATCAAACAACGCGGTAACTATGGAATCAAATACGATTAAATTGACACAATTCAGTCCAGCCGCTGGTTGTGGGTGCAAATTATCCCCCGAGACGCTTCGAGAAATTCTGACACCCGTGGAAGTCGATGCGCTTGAGGACAGCACATCGCCCCTGCTTGTGGGAAATAGCAGTCGCGATGATGCTGCAGCTATTGATATTGGCGGTGGAAGAGCTCTGCTCAGTACCACCGATTTCTTTACGCCGATCGTCGACGACCCCTTCGAGTTTGGGCAGA
This sequence comes from uncultured Halieaceae bacterium, assembly GCA_913031575.1. Lineage (GTDB taxonomy): Bacteria > Pseudomonadota > Gammaproteobacteria > Pseudomonadales > Halieaceae > Luminiphilus. Next base: position 91,684 of record CAJWEV010000003.1, read on the forward strand.
TTTCGGCAACCAATGCGATCAGTGATATTTATGCCATGGGCGGACAGCCCACCCTAGCCATCGCCATCTTGGGCTGGCCCGTTGACAAACTCGCACCCGCTATTGCGAGCCGTGTACTCGCAGGTGCACGTCAGATATGTCGAGAAGTCGGTATCGCATTGGCAGGCGGTCATAGCATTGATATCTCGGAACCCATTTTCGGGCTCGCTGTGTCGGGCCTCATCGACATCGAGAACCTTAAACAGAACAACACCGCTCAAAATGGGGACATGCTTTTCCTAACCAAACCGTTGGGCGTTGGGATCATCAGCACAGCCATAAAACGCGGAAAGGCTAAGGCGAGCGATGTTGAATTGGCAAGCCAGAGCATGCGTTCACTCAATCGCATTGGCCCCTCACTGGCTTGCATTAAAGGCGTCAATGCCCTAACCGACGTAACAGGTTTCGGACTATTAGGACACCTCACTGAAATCATGACGGCGAGTGCGCTTGATGCCGAGATTTCTTGGTCTCAGATCCCAAAACTGCCGAATCTCGAGCACTACGTCAAGGAACAATGTGTTCCTGGCGGGACCGGCCGCAATTACGCGTCAATTGCAAACCATTTACCAACACTTAACGAGGCCCAGCGCGCAATTCTCTGCGATCCACAAACCAGTGGTGGGCTACTCACCACGGTTCGCCCCGAGGCAGTTGATGAAGTCGCTGCAGTTTTGAAAAGCGCAGGACTGCCCTTCAATCCGATTGGGCGCCTGAGTAAGCAACACGATGAACAGGCAAAGCTGAAGCTCTGTGACTAAAAAGAAATTATCACCAGTCACTTCATCTACCTTCGAGCAGCTATTCCTCGAGGACCGGCCGTTAATTGATATCCGCGCACCAATTGAGTTTCAGCGGGGCAGTTTTCCTTCAGCCGTTAATCTTCCACTCATGACCGACGACGAGCGCGAGCAGGTGGGCATTTGCTACAAAGAGTATGGCGAACAAGCAGCGGTCGCATTGGGTCATGAACTCGTATCGGGCGATATCAAAAAAAAGCGTATTGCGGCATGGATTCAGCAAGTTAAACGTCACGAAAATGCAGCTCTTTTTTGTTTTCGAGGTGGGCTGCGCTCTCAGATGGCTCAAAGCTGGCTGGCGTCCAGCGGTTATCAAGTGCCTATAGTTGAGGGAGGTTATAAAACACTTCGCTCTTACCTACTCAAATCGCTTGAAGAGTGCTTATCCGATTTAAAGCTCGTTGTAATTGGCGGAAGAACAGGGGTTGCAAAGACCGCCTTGCTGAATCAAGCCTACGACAGGCCATGGTTACCGGTGGTCGATTTAGAAGGCCTAGCACATCATAGAGGAAGTGCTTTTGGTAAACGCGCCCAATCACAACCAACTCAGATCAACTTTGAGAATGGGATAGCCATTGAACTTTTGAAACTGCGGGCATGTGGTCATCAACAAGTGATAATGGAAGATGAGAGTCGATTGATCGGCCGATGTGCATTACCCCTTACGTTGCAAGAAAAGCTTCGCGGGGCGCCTCTCGTTATGTTGGAGGCAAATCTTGAAGACCGGATTCACCACTCCTGGGAAAACTATATTTTAAGTAATCACAGAGAACAGATCGCTCTCAGCAACTCAGACGAAATCGCTTTCACAGCCTTTGCTGACTCATTAAGACTAAGCCTTGGGAACATTAGTAAGCGTTTGGGCGGCGCGCGGTACCGAGAGCTCTCCAAGGTGCTGGAAGGCGCATTGGTGGCTCATCAACAGGGTAACCCAGAACCACACAAGGAATGGATTGAGGTCTTGTTGCGGGACTACTACGACCCCATGTACGACTACCAACTGAAGTCAAAACAGCGACATATCGTCTTTCGTGGCAACTCTACCCAGGTCTTAGAGTTCCTTTACAGATCGATCAAGCCCGCCGAGTAAAGAGTGATATAGCCTCAACGTATGGCAGTTGAGGGCACATATCTAGCCCTGATGCCTCGTGGAGATCTAGCCCACACCTTTGCAACAATGCGTCATCGCGCTCTCAAGTGGCCAAATCGCAGGAGACCTAACGATCCTCTTAGCGATAAGTGCGAACGCGAATACACCGGCTGTCTGAACATGTTTCTGCGTTACTAGACCTTTGCCCCTCCCAAGAGGTGGCGCCGCTGGCAGGGATCGAACCTGCGACCTTTCGCTTAGGAGGCAAACGCTCTTCCAACTGAGCTACAACGGCATAATACTTAGTTTAGGGCAGGTTCACGCAAAACTCTAACGTCAAACCTTCAATCGATACGGTTACCGTGGCGCTAGCGCAGAGTACGTGGGCTGATCGACCGAAAGACGACCAGCAACGCTCAATCGCAGATGCTTGTGCAATCCAGACGCATCTGGGAAGACCCCACTTCGTAGGGCGTTTACTAGCTTCCAGCGCAATTCGGACAGCTGCCCCTCCCCAAACAACGCCAGTAAGCGACTGAACTCTTCTGCCTCCAGCGCAGGGGTCAATTGCAGCTCTCTCTCCGCAATGGCTAGAGAGTTAATAGCAACACGCAGCAAAAACTTGTCAGCACCCTCGAGGCTCTCCAGAACCGATGCTGTGAGGTGCGTTCTTACTGAGCTTACGACCTCGACCGAGGTCGGTAAGTCAGTCTCTACTCGTCGCAGAGACGCGGCGTCAATGTCGCCCGGGATCAAAAGGTGTACGCAATCCATCTGCGCCTCCGAGCTTCTGCGGCCGATAACCGGACGTTCAACCGAGGGGGTTTCCCCGGTGCGCCAGGTCTTTGCCATACCTAAGGTGGTGACAGACCACCAGAAGGAACCGAAAACCTCCCAGAAATGAAGCGCATCCCTGTCAACGCAATTGCCTCCCTCAGCTTCATAGCCCGCTACGAGCTCAGCCACAGTGCCGAAGCCACCAACTGGCAAGTCACGCCGACCGAAGCGCCACGAATTAACACAAAGCCAACCCAGATCACGCATAGGATCGCCCAAATGACAGAGCTCCCAATCAAGGACGGCTTTTATGCCCTGCTCTGACACCATTAAGTTGCCGTTTCTGAAGTCTCCATGGACCAGTGCAATGTCTGATTGCGAAGGGAGATTGCTGAGCAGCCATTGGGCCGTGAAATCAATCATGGGCTGCGGTGTCTCTAGCGCTATGTAGGCCTGCCAGGTCTCCCGGACAAGGTCTTCGGGCGATACTGAGTGCAGCACTTCTCGCAACCTGTCTGGAGCCTCTATCGCGTGAATCCGTGCTAGTGCCTGCCCGCATTCAAAGGCGAGATTCTCTCGGGCGATCTGGAGCTCGGGTGACTTTACAATTCGTTGACCCATGGTTTCGCCCTGAAGCCATTCCATAAGATAGCCATCGCCTAAGCCATCAGTCGAACGCAGGGATTCAATCACCTTGGGTACCGGAACGTGGGCGGAAGACGCCAATTCAAGCAGTTCTGCCTCGACGCGGGGAGTCACCTGTCCGTAGGTCGAACGTTCAAGCCCTGGCTGTGCCCGGCGAAGTGCATAGTTTGTCTCATGGCCCTCTCGATTACGGACGCTAACTCTGAAAGTTTGTTGAGAAGCGCCTGCGGTCAGCTGCTGGACGTCGATGACCTGGGCGCCAGGAAAGATCCGCCCGATGAATTGGCCTAGTTGTGCGTTGAACTCGCCGTCGAGCACTTTTAACTGACGCCTTTGGGCTTTCTCTGCTCCATAAATCCGAAAAGATAACCGGCGACACGTCGCTTTTGAATTTCATCGGCTCCCTCGGTAATGCGGTATCGTCGGTGATGTCGGTAAATATGCTCGAACGGCTTATAACGCGAGTATCCAATGCCACCATGAACCTGCATTGCCGTGTCCGCCGCCTCACAGCACAGCTGATTGGCTTGATAATTACACATCGATACTTTGTCGGAGACAGAGAACGCACCATCGCGATCCATCAACCAGGCGGTTTTGTGAACTAGTGCTCTCAGCATCTCGCAGCGAGCTTGAAGATCAACTAACGGAAACTGAATCGCCTGGTTGGTTGCTAGCGCTTTGCCAAAGGGCTTTCGATGCTTTGCATACTCGACAGCCTCGCTAACACAATACTGGGCGGCCCCGAGACTCGATGCGGCCTGCCGAATGCGATTCTCGTTGAAAAAGTGCTGTACCACCTGTAGGCCACGTCCTTCACCCGCAAAGATGGCAGTGCTGGGTACGCGCACATTGGTAAAGCGGACCCGCGCATGGTCAGATGGCATATTGAAGGTCCAGAGGTACTCTTCAACCTTCACGCCCGGCGAATCCATAGGCACCAGAAACGCAGTTATACCGCTGGCATCTCCCGCTCCGCCAGAGGTACGAGCCATCACCATATCGCTATGCGCTTTATGAACGCCTGTGTTCCACGTTTTTACACCGTTGATGACCCAGTCGTCCCCGTCCCGAGCGGCAACGGTTTCCATGTGGGTGGCGTCGGAACCGTGATCGGGCTCGCTAATACCAAACGCGAAACCGCGTGTTGCGCTTTTAAGTCCCGGCAACCAATCTGCTTGCTGTTCGGGCGTACCGTACTCGAGCATCAGTAGCAGACCGATATTATTACCAACAATCGAGTGCTCATTCTGTAAGTCGTTATGTAAACCGAGACCCATAGCAGCTAGATGCTCGCGGATAATGGCCATCCCAAGGTTGCTGCCATCTCGCCCGCCATGCTCACTGGGAAATGGGTAGCTGAAAATACCGGCCGCAATGGCGCGGCGCTTGGCTTCCCCCAACAGTGTTTCCCAATCTTCGTTGGGGAGCCCGTCGCGCTCCCAATCCGTTCGCGCGTCCTCGCGCCGGTGATCGAAAAATCGGATGTTGTCGTTACTGTTCTCGAGCGGCTTGATCTCGCGCTCAATAAAACGATCCACCTCTTCAAGAAAAAGACGGATGTCCTCAGGAATATCGAAGTTCATAGCTAAGCGTGTCTTGTTGTTTATACCCTTTTCACGTTACTCACGATTATAGGCAAACACAAACTTGATGCTGAAGTGACGACGGCTGGGAATCAGCTCAAAGGCCAGACCCCCCGTCACCACTGCCTGCCGACGGAGGATATTGTCGGCACCCGTTGCTGATGATTTACCAGCCTACGATAAGCTAATTTTGCCGCCGTCCACTGGCTACCGAGCAACTTTTAAGTCGGACATTCAGACCTTCTAAAGTGACAGCCACCAGGGAGAAACAACAACTGTTCCAATCCGAGGCCCACCGGTATCACCCGCGGTAAACTCGCAGAAAGCTGCAAGTAAGGTTATCGCGCGGGGGCCACAATCGCCATTCTGAGTCCCCGTTCATCCTTATCTGGCGTCGCGGGAATCATAACTCTTTGGTGCCGATTCCGCTCCGCCGTGAGTAAACATACCAGGGCATCAATGCAGTCATCTACGAGCACGTCTTTGCGTTTGTAATTCTGACGCGCTCGCTCGAGCGCAGCATCCACCTCAGGAAGGTCAGTCAGCAGGGAAATACGCTCCGCGCGCCCTACCTCTGTCTTTTTAGAGGCTTTCAGCGCTAACCCGTTATTCAGTTGCGCGAAAGCCAGCTCGGGATGACACTCGTGCCACTCACCTCGTCTCTCACGATTCAAAAGCCAATCATCGAGCTCACGTATTTTTGGGAAAAGATAGAAGGATTGCTTACTCAACCCTTTACCCGTGAGCTCACGTGAAAGGGCATTAGCCTGCGGATAATCACAAATACGGGTGACTGCTCTCGGCGGTACACCAAATACGCTCGAGGATCGGTACGGCCTCAGTCGCTGTCGCGCCAAAGCATCGCACCGCCGACTCGAATCGTCATTCAACAACCCAATGGGCATGTCGATCATGACCGTCGTTGCATTACCGAGATGGGGAGCAAGCTCTGACAGGGTCCTTACTATTGCGAGCACCGGTTCACCCTGCAGCTGGAATGCTGCAACCCAACCAGCTCGACAGCCATCAATACCCACAGCCGGGAATTTTAACGAATTAGAAAGGGCAAGATCTGCCAACATAGGCACGCGAGTTTGAGCCCTGACGAACGACGGAGTGTGTAGACTACGACAGTAGCGAATCACCTGCACTGACATAGCTGGAAAACCGCGAACAAAGTTGAGGCAAAGGCGGGTCGTCGGTTACCCCATCGGCATACCACTGCAACGAGTCAGGGCATCTTCCCAGAAAGCGCGAGCTGAATTTCGGCGAGGCATTTACCCATACAACGATAAATCCCAAAGCCAAAGGCGGCATGATTACGAGCGTCAAAGGGATCAATTTGGGGCCTCTCTGGTTCTGCAATTACCGACGCTGCTCGCAATCGCTTGAATGGTGGTTGCTTGCAGTACTGGTAAATGCGCAGTGGGTCTGGAACGTCCAGATCTTAAAGCGGCGTCTTAAGCGGATCGGCTAGCATGGAGTCAGTGCAACTATCATTTCTACGCCTTAGACTTATCGCTCAATGATGACCTGTAATTACATTTGAAATTCGGGCAGCTTAATCGTCATGTCACCGACGCTTTCGCTGGCGTAAATCTGGCAGCTAAGCCGCGAGTTGTCTTCTCGGTCAGGTCTAAGACCCAACATAGACTCCTCTTGAGGATCAACAGTGGGTAACGGCCCAGCGGATTCTTCGATGAAGCAGTGGCAAGTACCACACACCGCACCACCACCACAGTCGGCGTCAATGCCAGGAACGTCGTACTTCATCGCTACTTCCATGATGCTCATTCCCGCATCAGCATCGACTTCGTGCTCCGTGCCATCAAACTCAATGAATTTAATTACTGGCATTACCTATCCTTATCCGCCTCATTAACGCGCCGCGAATTGTGAATTATTTCCACTCTTTGCGCTAGTGCCCACCCAGACGAATTTGGCTCAACCGCGCCCAGCAACTTTTAATAACAAACCCCTGAAAAGAGTTGATCGCAACAGTGGATCCAGCCACCGATAGAGTCGACCGGATATAACAACGGAACGGCCCTTATCACAGCCCACTAAACCCTCTCGAACGACCGTAGCTGCGTCATACCAAATCCAGGTTGGCGAACTGTTTTTTGCCTCCATCAAGCCCGCAACCTCATGGAACTCGGTGTGAGTGAACCCTGGGCACAAGGCAGCCACGTTGACTCCAGAGCCGCGTGTTCCCATGTTCAGCTCCTCTGACAATGCAATGACGTACGCCTTTGCAGGTCCATAATTAGCAGAATCAGAGCTGGGAAAGCGACCGGCAACCGAGGCCACGTTAATAACCCTGCCGTAGCCACGCTCACGCATACCGGGAATCAATCGACTACACAACTCAGCCACCGTGTTCATCATAAGCTGCTCGAAGTTACGTTGCGTCGAGTAGTCAGATACCGCTAGGAGATTGGGGCCGGCTATCCCGGCATTGTTAATCAATACATCGACTTTATGACCGCCAGCTGCGACGGTCTGACATAAATACTCAGGCGCGCCCGGCTGGCTCAAGTCCTGCTCAACGACTGTCACCGGTGTCTTTAGTGTCTCAGCCAGAGCCTCGAGTTTGTCTACCCTTCTGGCTACCAGAATAAAGTGCGTCGCCCTGTCATCAAGCTGTCGAGCAAACTCAGCGCCCAATCCGGCCGAAGCGCCCGTGATGAGTACAGTACCCTTCATTTTATATCTGTCCCGCGTAGCCGTCCTAAGTGATCAATTAATCACGCTGCATTCGAAACCGGATACGGGGAAATGCACGTGACACATGCCAACGTCCTCCGAACGACGCGCCACAATAATGCGAGTCTCACTTCTACTCACCAGCGTGCCAGTCACAGGCACTCGACCCGTATCCAAAGGTGTTACCGTTACCCATCGCCCCACGTCTGGATGATCGGCACTCCCCTGTGGGAGTGCTCTCGGTTCCTGTGATTTTGCCGCAACCATAGCCTCATCACTCGAAATAGCCGTGTACTGACCCCAACCAAAGCCGGCCATGTGCGCCATCCAAACCTTCACACGCTCTGGTAACGCCGACTTTTTCACGCTCCTAAACCCCTGAGCAAGAAAAATGGGGTGATAGCAGCAGAAATCACTCAAACAAGGCTCTTCACCGCCCAAAAAAGACTGCGAGACTAGCATCTCGTCCAAGTCCTGCAGGAACGAGGAAAACGCGGACCTTGCGACCTCAGGCGTCTGTGCAGCAGGGCCATGTCCTTGAGCGAATGAAGCCCGGTCTTTTGCGAACGCAAGCATACCCTTCAAGCCCAGCATTATCGTGAGACCTGCCGCTGTTTTCAGCTGCGACCTTTGCCGTATCGCTGCAAAAAAAACATCCGTCTCCGCACGCTTCGCCAGCGCTAATACCGCTTCACTCGACGGCGCCAAATCCCGGTCTGCTCGTGATATTACCTCATCACAAATAACGGCGGTGTCGCAGAAAATATCGGCGCCACACTGCATTACGGGGATCCGACGGTAGCCACCCGCAAGAATAGCCAGCTGGTCGCGGGGTGGCTGTATAGGCACCTCAACGGATTGCCAACTCACATCCAAATACCCGGCCAACAGGCGCACTTTTTCCGCGAAAGGCGACGCCGGGTAGTGATATAGGATAAACGATGAACTAGACATGTGGCTTCCCCCAAATAACCTGCGAGAACCTTAGAGCTCTGTGGCCTGAATTACTACTGCGCTAGCGCGTCTCTAATGCTTCGAGTGATAGCCTCAACTGACCCGATGCCGTCAATACGATGATAGGAAGGCCCCTCCAAAGTGCTGTAGAAATCCACTAATGGCCGAGTCTGACTTTCATAAACCGATAACCGGTGCCTAACAGTCTCTTCAGAATCGTCATCTCGCTGAATCAGTGGTTCGCCGCTAACGTCATCCACACCCTCTACAATGGGCGGGTTATGTGTCACATGATAAACACGCCCGCTACCAGGGTGGACACGTCGACCACTCATGCGTGACACAATTTCCTCGTGGTCGACATCTATTTCGATCACCTGATCGATATCAATACCTGCATCGATCATTGCTTCAGCTTGTGGAATGGTTCTGGGAAAACCGTCAAACAGACAGCCGCTCGCACATTCAGGCGCCTCGAGTCGATCTTTGACTAGGCCGATGATGATCTCGTCGGAAACCAAACCACCCTCGTCCATAATGACCTTAGCTTTTTTGCCCAGCTCGCTGCCTGCCTTAACCGCAGCCCGAAGCATGTCGCCCGTGCTGATCTGTGGGATACCGAAGTGCTCGCACAAAAATGCAGCTTGAGTACCTTTGCCGGCGCCTGGGGCACCCAAAAGAATAATACGCATGTCGCTCCTACTTACTGGCATCGGGCCGGATTTCAGTCAAAGAGCCTGAAAATACACACCGTTCGGCTCGCTTACAACCCGAGTTTATTTTCCTCTTTCAGCTTCGCTTTTTGCCAACGTTCGTTAAGTCGGTCAGCGGATTCGTCAACCAGAGAAGTCCCCTCTGCCGCCGCATCACGCTCCGCGGATCTAATACGATCCTCAAAACGACGGTTTGCTTTTCTCAGCGCTGCCTCCGCATCGACCTTTAAGTGTCTTGCGATATTTACGACGGTGAACAGTACGTCTCCAAATTCGTTCTCGATCTCATTTTGATCACCGGAGACCATTGCCTGTTCTAATTCTCTGTATTCATCCAAAAGACGGGCCGACACAGTGCTGGCACTCCTGAAGTCAAATCCCACCGTTGCCGCTCGTTTTTGAAGCTTTTGAGCCCTTGAGAGCGCTCCAAGCGTCGCGGGTACATCATCCATGACACTCGTTTGTGCCCTGTCTGCACGCTCCTTTGCTTTCGACTTTTCCCAATTAATCTTGATAGTGCCCATTGATGCTCGATCTTCAATAACGCCTTCAAGCTCCCCATCCTTGAACACATGGGGGTGACGCCGCAGAAGCTTTGCCGTAACACCTGATACGACGGAGTCAAAATCAAATCGTCCGTCCTCCTTGCCTAGTTGCGCGTAAAAAATCACTTGGAATAGAAGATCGCCCAATTCTTCCTCAACGTGCGCATAATCCGACCGTTCAATCGCATCGATCAGCTCCAGACATTCTTCGAGCGTAAAGGGAGCGATACTTTGGTACGTCTGCTTCAAATCCCATGGGCAACCATTCTCCGGATCGCGAAGCCGCTCCATCAAGCGCTTGAGGTCCTCTATGTTATAAGCACAGTCCATGCCTTAAACCTACGAGTAGACGCCAGTTGACAAGTAACGATCACCTCGGTCGCACACAATCGCAACCACAGTCACGTTGTCTTGGGATTCCGCAATTTCAAGTGCGGATGCAATTGATGCTCCCGACGAGACCCCGGCGAAAATGCCCTCTTCACGGGCCATTCGCCGCATCGTTTCTTCTGCCATCGATTGTGAAACGTCGACAATGCGATCAACCGCAGTAGCATCGAAAATCTTCGGGCGATAGGCCTCCGGCCAACGGCGAATACCGGGAATCTGGGACCCCTCAATGGGCTGTAGTCCCACAATTTGAATCTCGGGATTCTTGGACTTGAGAAATGAGGACACGCCCATGATCGTTCCCGTGGTGCCCATTGAACTGACGAAGTGTGTTACCCCGCCACCGGTTTGCTCCCAAATTTCGGGTCCCGTGGACGACACATGCCCAAGGGGATTATCAGGGTTGGCGAATTGGTCGAGTACAATCCCGTCGCCTGCCGCCGCCATGTGACCCGCTAAATCTCGCGCTCCTTCCATACCCTCCGACTGGGTCACCTCTATCAGCTCAGCGCCGTACGCTGCCATCGATAACTTTCGTTCACTGCTCATATGGCTGGGCATAATCAGAATCAAGCGATATCCGCGAATGGCCGCGGCCATGGCCAAGGCAATGCCTGTATTCCCACTGGTTGCCTCTATGATGGTGTCACCAGGCTTGATCAGACCCCGCGCTTCAGCTTCACGAATCATGCTCATTGCCGGCCGATCCTTCACTGAGCCCGCAGGGTTATTTCCTTCGAGCTTTGCTAGCACCACGCTTTTAGGATTAACCAGCATTCTTTGCAGGCGCACTAGTGGCGTATGGCCAATAGTGGATTCGATCGTGGGGTACTGTTGCTTATTCATCAAGAATGGTGACCGGGAGCCCCTCTGATTTAGGATGACTATTGTGCAATGGCAAACGCGACGACCGAGTCTACTTCATCCGCAATGGACACCAAAATCTGTTGCGCACCTATTGCTCGAAGTCTCATTGCCGCTTCACCCGCCAAAGATACCTGAGGCTTGTTCAACGAGTTTTTTTTAATGGTGATAGAGGGCATAGTAATGCCGCTTCTGAACCCAGTGCCTAGGGCCTTAGCAATGGCCTCTTTGGCGGCAAAACGTTTCGCAATAAGCGATGAAGTAATAGGTCCGGCGGACAGTTCTTCAGCGGACAACACTTTGCTAGCGAAGCGGTCACCAAAGCGCCGATGTACGGCTTCAATCCGTTTAAGCTTTACAATATCAACGCCAATACCCCGCACCACGACAGATTCTCCCGCTACTCTCTCAGTTGTGACTATTTCAGCCATTACCCTCTCAGTTGTCACTCTTTCAGCTGCCGCCACTCGCTAACAGCTTCTCGCACTTTTAGGGGATTACCACCCAGGCGCTGGTCTATCGCCAATCGCATGATGCCCTTCAATTTAGCTTGGCATATGTCGTTTATGTCGCAACCAGACCGTTGCCAGTTTGCCAAAGTTAATAACTGAACGCCCGAAACTACGAGCGACATGTCTCCACCATGACCGGATACAAAACCTCGCTCGGGCTGATAGCTATAGCTTGCGGTCTCTTGAATAGGACGATCCTCAAAATCACGCTGCCACTGAATTTGATAGCCAAGCTCCTCCAAGAGCAATAACTCGAACCTACGTAAGGCAAGCTCAGGATCGACAGACGAAGAGATCAGCTCGATAGCTTCACCGTAGGCTGCGAATAATGTGGGCACAGCATCGAACTTTGGAAGAAGACGTGTGAGTAATTCATTGAGGTAGAGCCCGGAGAACAGTGTCTCACCGACCAGCATGCGTCTGATACTGGCACTTTCAGCCGCAGCAACGTATTTCAACTCGCTGCTACCGCCGAATTTAACGAGAAGAGGTTGAAATGGCTGCATCAGCGCTGCCATCATACCACCGCGTTGCTTTCGGTGAGCCCCCTTAACAACAGCGGACAGGCGACCATCTGCCGCCGTCAGAAAATTTACTAGGTAACTTGAGTCACGATATGGTCGTCGTCCTAGCACCCAAGCCGGCTGCATGACCGAGGTCACGACTCGACTTCAAGTCCAAGACTGCGCAGAGCGCGAATGTCGTCGGACCACCCTGATTTAACCTTAACCCAGAGTTTCAACATCACTTTGCAATCAAAGGCTTTTTCCATGTCACGTCGTGCTTCGGTGCCTATTGAGCGAAGTCTTGAGCCACCGGTGCCAATAACGATCCGCTTTTGCCCATCACGTTCGACAAAGATAATCGCATTGATGTGCAAGACACCCCGATCATCGGTGTGAAACGCCTCTAATTCAGTCGCTGTCGTATGCGGTAACTCATCCCCGAGCTGGCGTATGATTTTCTCGCGAATAAGTTCCGCTGCCAAAAATCGCTCGGTACGGTTCGTAATTTGGCCCTCCGGGAATAGATGATACCCGCAGGGGAGCTGCTCTCTGACAAACGTTTCCAGCAGATCTAAATTTTTCTGGCGTAGCGCTGAGATAGGAAAAATGCCAGCGAAATCATGACGGGTCTGTAGCTCGCTCATCTCCGGGAGTAGCGCATTAGGATCGTCAAACAAGTCCATTTTGTTGACGACAAGCGCCACCGGCACCTTTACCGAGAGTAGTTTCTCGAGCACCCAGGAGTCCTCTTCAGTCCATTTCCCTCGGTCGATCAGAAACAGAACCAGATCGACATCGACCATCGCGGCGGTGGCCGACTTATTCATGGCTTTATTGATCGCACGAGGCTCATTGCGATGAAGCCCGGGCGTATCGACAAAAATCATTTGATCCTTGTCGACTGTCTTCACACCCAACACCTGTTGCCGCGTCGTTTGAGGCTTACGTGAGGTAATGCTGATCTTTTGTTCAAGGATAAAATTGAGCAAAGTCGATTTCCCTACATTGGGCCGCCCTACCAGCGCAACTAAACCACACCGGGTATCTGGATTATCACTCATGTTCGAGTATCTCCAATATCGCCGCTGCCGCTTGTTGCTCCGCTTTTTTACGACTCGATGCCGTGCCGAACCGTATGCTGTTGACGGCTTTGCAAGTGCACGCCACTTCGAATACCTGATTATGATCATCTCCGGAGATTGCTATGACCTCATAAGCTGGCAGTGGGTAACCCTTGCCTTGCAGCCATTCCTGCAGACGAGTCTTGGCATCTCTTGTCGCGTGGATATCAAGCGACGCAACGTCGGCAGCAAACCACGAGGCGACAATCTTACTGGCTATACCAAATCCAGCCTCTACTAACATACTCCCTGCCAGCGCCTCGACCGTGTCCGCCATGATACTCGCTCGGTGGCGCCCGCCGCTCTTTCGCTCGCCAGCGCCCATTAGTACCAAGGGGCCCAACTCGAAGCGCTCAGCAAGCATCGCGAGACCCTCTTTCGAAACCAATTTGGAACGAAGTCTCGATAAACTTCCCTCATCAAGATCGGGGTAGTGAGAAAATAACAGCTCAGCCACGACAGCATTGACGAGGCCATCGCCAATAAACTCGAGGCGCTCATTATTATCTGCACCAAAGCTTCGGTGTGTCAGTGCCCGCACAAGCAGCTCTGGCTCCTCAAATTGATAGCCGATGGATCGCTGCAAGACGGCGTGCTGTGGTTTCATCTTGAGAGCACCCAGTTTTTTCTCGCGGGCGAGCGGTAATCCACGTTAACAATACCGGATTCCCAAACACCGTGTATAGGACCGACTGAGGGAAAAACGCTCCGGTACTCCAGTGTCACAATGCGGCCCATACGAAATCAATTAACCGACAATAGACGGGTGGGCCTGCTAAATTCGGTTAACTGAACAGGCTTTTCGTAGCGCTTCTCTGACATCTGCACTTTAACGCCAACCTGAAACGGAACCAGACACCACAGGCTCGAAATCGCTGACAAGCGACCTGTACTCCATAACTTCTGACAATAACCTCAGTAACGTCGTTAGGCCAACCCAAGCCGTGACGATGACACACAAGATGAAAAAGCTGGATGGGACTTGGATGCCGCGCGGAGCCACCGAGTTGCGGTGCAAAATCAATGCAGGCCTCCCGCACGCTCGAAACTCGGAACGCTGAAAAGCGATTCCCAGTGCATCCAAATGGCCACCGCCTCACCCACAATATCGCGCTCCGGAACCTGCCCCCACACGCGACTGTCGCTACTGTTATCGCGATTGTCACCCATCATGAAGTAGTGGCCAGGTCTAACCACAACGGAGAAATCCCGGATCGGCCGCAGCTGGTCAATCTGCGCCAGGTGACTTCTACCCTCGCGAGGTTCTTCTAGGCCAATCTGAATCCTACGAGCACCAGGCACATCGGTGAGCCACTCTCTTGGCACTACCTGCCCGTTAACTATTAATTGCTTTTTTCGGTATTGAACGTGATCCCCGGGCACGCCTATCACACGCTTGATGTAGTACTGATCATTTGCGTGGGGGGGATAGAACACCATCACATCGCCACGCTTAGGCAAACTAACGTCCCAGATCTTAGTGCGAGTCACGGGAAGCCGGAGACCGTATCGATACTTGTTCACCAAAATGTAATCTCCGACCTGGAGGGTCGGCACCATCGACGACGAAGGAATCTGAAACGGTTCGTAAAGAAAAGATCGAAGAACAAGTACAAAGGCAAGGACCGGGAAAAACGACTTCGCATATTCGACGACAAGAGGATCAGTCGCCTCGCGAGATGCACTCTCGATGAATAATTTTGCGTCGGCAGACTCAGACTCACTCCAACGCGGGTACTTCTTTTGTAGCTCTGTGAGTCGCGCTGAGCGCGCGGAAGCGAACAGTAAACTGTCGGTCAGCCAAATGGCGCCGCTAGCCCCAACAATCACTGTCAGGATGAGAGGCAGGTCAATATTCAATAGAGGGTCCTCTTCACCTTTTTGGCTAGTCTACCTGAAGCACTGCCAAGAAAGCGGTTTGTGGGATCTCCACATTGCCCACCTGCTTCATGCGTTTTTTCCCTGCCTTCTGCTTCTCCAGAAGCTTCTTCTTTCGCGTGACATCACCACCATAACACTTCGCCGTCACATTCTTGCGCAGCGCTTTAACCGTTTGACGGGCTACGATTTTCCCACCAACGGCGGCCTGTATAGCAACATCGAACATTTGGCGCGGGATCAGCTCTTTCATCTTTTCGGTGAGGACGCGGCCTCGGCTCTGGATATAGTCTCGGTGGACAATAACCGAGAGCGCATCGACTCTATCGCCGTTGATCAATACATCTAGCTTCGAAAGCGGCGCCGTCTCGAATCGCTCAAAACCATAATCAAGTGATGCATATCCGCGGCTCGCCGACTTCAACCTGTCAAAAAAATCCAGCACGACCTCAGCCATGGGGAGATCGTAGATAACTTGAACTTGTTGGCCGAGGAACTGCAAGTCCACTTGAGAACCACGTTTCTCGACACACAAAGTGATAATTGCTCCCAGATAGTCCTGTGGTGTCAATATCGTGCATCGCGCAATTGGCTCTCGCATACTCTCGATATCACCCAGATCAGGCAGTTTTGACGGATTGTCAACGTTGACGACATCGCCTGACTTTTTAACGACCTCGTAGATAACGGTAGGTGCCGTTGTGATGAGATCTAGGCCGTATTCACGCTCGAGTCGTTCCTGGATGATCTCCATGTGAAGCATCCCCAAGAACCCACAGCGAAAACCAAAGCCGAGCGCATCGGAGGTCTCTGGCTCGTAGAAAAGCGACGCATCATTGAGCGTTAGCTTTCCAAGGGCATCTCTAAAATCTTCGTAGTCGTCGGCATTTATGGTGAAAATGCCTGCATAGA